>JBLRWS010000061.1:0-5097 GCA_047921075.1 Balneolaceae bacterium
GGTTCAACTCCCGCCACCTCCACTAAATATCTAAGCCCCGCAAAAATTTATACTTTGGTGGGGTTTTTCTTTACTAAGATCAGGGGTTGGTCTGAGGGTGTTTTTGTTGCGAAGCAGTGCTTCGCGGTTCAACTCCCGCCACCTCCACTAAAATCATATCCCCGCCAAGGCACATACTTTGACGGGGATTTTTTTGGCAAGTGCCTTGGTTGTGCTGTGCTGTTCATTTGCGAAGCAGTGCTTCGCGGTTTGGTCTTCGTACCCTGATCAGGCATGGCTTCCCAAAGAGCAATCATCACTCCTCAAGCACTGCGTACGGCCGGTAAATTATCCGCTTTGGCCTTCGGAAATGAGTTCACCGTTTTCGTAGGTCTCGTTTTTGACCACATTTCCCTCTTCATCCCAATCGATGGAGGGGCCGTCCCGAACCCCCTCCGTAAAGTGGTACTCGCTTTGGGGTTGTCCGTTTTCGTACCAGGAGCGTATGATACCATGCGTATTCCCGTTCAGGGAGGGCACAACCATGGAAAGCTGGCCACTCTCAAACCACAGTTTAAAGATCGATTCATCGCTTTCAACAATCCGGGTTCCATCTTCCGTCCACACATGGAACTCCCTGCGATCCGACAGATCTTCACCATACTTTGTAATGATTCTGGGTTGACTCTCGTCTCTGTAGTTCGTCATTACCATCAGGTTTCGGTCCATTGTGTAACCGATAAATGTATTGCCATTTGGGCGCAAAATATCGCCGTTGATGATCATTCCATCCCGAAAGGTAACATCTGCCCTCACGGAGCCGTCCGGATAGGTGGTTAGGTAGTGGCCCTGGGCCGGCTGCCCGGTTTCATCTACATAAAGATTGTGCTCTTCCGAAACTGAAATTTCAGGAAAAATATCAACAAGACTGTACGAATATTGTACCGGTTCTTCTTTGCCGCAGGCCGTGAGAAGCAAACATGTGATAAGAGATGCTGAAAAGATTTTCTTCATCCTGATGTGGTTATATGACTGTTATATTGAAAAAATATAGATGGTTGGGGCAGTTTTTGCAAGAAACTCGTTTTGGCCTTGAATCAATGACTTTCCAGAACTTGTTTTAGAAAGCTGAACGTCTTGAGGGAAGCATCACCCAGAATACCAAGAGGAAGGGCGCTGTCTCTGTTCGATTGCAAGCCAACCGCGTAACGAATTCCGGGGAGTGCAAGACTACCGGTTTCGGTAGGTTACGATACGCGGCCGTATCAAGCCAAAAAAGAGTAGTATACTGGTGGCAATCAGAGATCGGCCCGTAATGGCAAACAGAACACCATCTGTATGCATGGCTGCTGTTACGAGAAAGAGAAGTCCGGTGTTTAAAAGAGCCACCATCATCCAGGCCGGGAATGCAGGGCCCCGACGGGCTCCAACCAATTTCCTGGGAAACATCCAATATGCGGTACCCAGCAGGAATTGGACTAGCCACCCCCAGATGGCCAGTTCAAAATGAACAGGCAAAAGGCTCCATAGGGCCGGGTGCAGCCCCACGGCTTTGTGAACCAAAAGAAGACCGCCGATAACCGCGGAGACGAACAACCAGATCAGAGAAAGGCGGATCATCCAGATGGATTGGCTGGGCATCATGTTCGTTTCCGTTGTGTGCGGGGTTGCAGACGGGGCCACATCTCAGCGATATAAAAGCCGATGGCGGCTACTTGTAACACCGATGACGCCACAAGAGTGATTGCTATACCGGTTGAGTGCTGAATAAACGGCAGAAACGGTTCTGACAGGAAGCGAAGCATCAATCCCGCATTAAGAAGCCAAAAGGTGAGCCAGCTCAGCATCGATTCGCGTCTCTTTTTGTGGCGGTGTTTCCGTGGAAACATCCAGATGGAGACGCCCATAATGACCTGTGTAATCCACCCGATTACCAGCATATGCCAGTACACCGGGAGCAGTATCGGGCCGATACCCAACGCCGGTATCTCCGCCACAAGTGCCAGAGTTACACTGAGAATGAAGTAGATAAGCCCTGCTTTAATAAACCACCGAGTTACGTTTGGCATGATGAACGAATGGGGTTGACGTTTTTTATCCTCGTACCAACGTGACGGCATAGAAGAGAATACCCAGGCCGAGCAGCAAATTGATCCGGCCGACCCAACCCGACATTTTCCGCCACGTTTGTGTGCGTGGAGCGTCCGGCTCTTTTTCCATCAGATCGGCTGCTTTCGGGCCAAGCCAAAAATCGTGGATACCACTGATGATCAGCACCCAGGAGAAGAGGTGGAGTTTTCCGGCCAGGCGGGAACCGTATGCAGATCTCCAGAATTCAGCCGAAGCGATCGTATCGGCCGAAAAGCCGCGGCCGAGCAGTGCGGTAAAACCTGTAAGAATGAGCAGCGGAAAGAGAACCCAGCTTAGCCGGCTGAACCGGGTGCCCAGCTCGGTAAAAAGCAAACCCCGGTGATTCGCCAGCTTCTTACGGGTAGCGGGTACCAGCACCGCTGCAGTAAAGAGCATGCCGCCGAGCCAAAAGGCAACGATGATCAAATGAAAAAATACAGACCAGACATACATAGTTGTAACGTTTTGATTGTTGGGGCGTTTGTTTGATGAAGGCCGGTTTTCTGAAATCAATACGTCGAGCGTATCGTATAACGTATGGCCGGCCACATGATCGATGACAGATCCCGCAAACGGAGACTGCAAGACGCAGCCTGTTCCTGCAGAGAAGAAAAGCATCTTTCGTAAAGATAAAATAAAGAATAAAGACTATACTATCTGTATACGATCTGCCGTTCTGTGTGTGTGGATTGTGCATACCGGCGTTACACGAAATGATACAGCAGCAATGGAGCAACCCATTACCGGTTTTTACAGGGATGAGGAAGGCGACTGGGTAGCCGAGCTTCGTTGTGGACACACCCAACACGTGCGCCACGATCCGCCCTGGCAGTTGCGCCCATGGGTGGTAACCGAAGAGGGGCGCCGGTCAAAACTGGGCAAGATACTCGAGTGCAAAAAGTGCGACCGGGAGAATTGTTGACCTGCTGTCATTATAAAAACGATCAGGTAAACAGGTAAAGAGGATATCACATCCCAATTAAGGCATCTACGTGTTCATCGCAGGTCAGCTTAGGGGCGTTCATTCAGTTTCAGGAATGGAGGCACTCAGTAAAGTAAAATTTTAGTTTAAAGAGTATTTTATATTTAATATCTTTCAGTCTATTACGATTTCATAATCACAGGTACTCCATGATCCAAAATCAACATCTTTTTCATATCCCCGTGATGGGCACGGGACACTCCATCGACAGTCCCATACGCGTGGCACATCTCGGTATTAACTCTGTTATTTCCGTTGTGGATGACCTGCTTTGCGAAAAAATCAGGCGCTATTATTGCAACGAATACGATCTGCCATATGTAAATATCCCAAGATCGGCCACGGATGGCCGGGCGAAGCGGATTTCTGCCTATCTCGACACGGTTGCTGAGATCGTGAATCGGAAATTTGCCCAACTCAAGAGCATGGATCTTTTCGGCGGAACAGAAAAAGACCGGTATTTCGAATTGCTTCCCGAATCCAACCCGCTCAAAAGTGCATACCGGCATATCGCTTCCCTCGCCGATACGGAAACGAGAAAGCGGCTGATCCGTGATTTGACAGATCGCATGACGCCGGGATCTGTGGATGTAAACATCATGGCCAAGGTGGATGCGCTTCAGATGGACAAGAACGACCGGCCGATGAGTTCGGAATACAGTGATGCCAGTTCCGCTCTGCGCGGATTCGCAAACACCGGCCTCTCATCCAGCCTGGTGCTGTCAGCCGGGTTTAATCCCAGATTATACAGCTACTTGTCGGAATTTGAAGATTTTTATAGAAATGCAGCCGGCACTATCAAAAAGAAAATTATTCTAAAGGTAAGCGATTTTCGGTCGGCCCTGATACAGGGGAAATTTCTGGCTAAAAAAGGGCTGGAAGTTTCTGAATTTAGGATTGAATCGGGATTAAACTGTGGAGGCCACGCATTTGCCACCGATGGCTATCTGCTACCGGTTCTGCTGAATGAATTTCGCGAAAAGAGAGATCAGCTGGTGGAGACCATCCAGCCGCTTGTGAAACAATTCTATGAATCGGTAGGCCGGGAGTATCCGGCGGTAACGGAGGATCAACGTACGCCCATCATTACTGTGCAGGGCGGCATCGGTACACATGGAGAAGTTGAGCGTCTGCTCACCGATTTTGAGATGGACGCAACCGGATGGGGCAGTCCGTTTCTGTTGGTTCCGGAAGCCACCTGCGTGGATGCAGCCACTTCCAAAATAGTAGCCGAGGCCGGCGAGGACGAACTCTATTTAAGCAATGTTTCTCCGTTAGGCGTGCCGTTTAATAATATCCGGGGGTCGGGCTCGGAAGGCTACACCCGGGCGCTGGTGGACCAGGGAAAGCCGGGCTCCAAGTGTCCGAAAGGGTATTTAGTATCGAATACCGAATTTACCGAGAACCCGATTTGTACCGCATCGGCCCAGTATCAGTTGTTGAAGATCAACCAGATTAGTGAGAGCGATCTGCCGGCCGATCAAAAAGAGCAGAGCAAGCAGCGAGTGATGGACAAAACCTGCCTCTGTACAAATCTGGGAACAGGCTCTATGATTCGACTCGGGATTATGAAGCCATCCTACGGACGCCAGGCGATCTGTCCGGGGCCGAATGTGGCGTGGTTTACCCGGGAATATTCGCTGGACGAGATGGTAAATCATATCTATGGCCGCGGAGAATCACTGGTGCCCGATCACCGGCCACATATGTTTGCTAAAGAGCTGGTGATGTATGTGGATTACATCTCGGAAATGGCCGCCCAGCTTTTGCCGGAAGATCATCAGCAGTGGAAAAAGCTTGCCAAGATGAGGAAAAACCTTGAGGAAGGGATGGATCTTTGTGAGACGATTGCCGAACAGGAGCCGTACGCCGGCGAAAATCTCCGTTCGCTGCATCAAACAGTGTCGGAGCAGCGGTTGCGGATTGCCATTTTGTTCGAGACGCGGATGGAAGAGGCGGTTGTTTCCTGATTGGATCAGGTATACGCAAAAAAATTACGTGACGAT
>JBLRWS010000061.1:5197-14084 GCA_047921075.1 Balneolaceae bacterium
TTTTTATGTTGATGGAAACCGTACCATGATGGATCTGTCTCAACGCAATCATATCGTGTATTTTATCGCTATTTGTTGCTGTGCCGGATGGCTGTTTCAAGGCTGTACGCAGCGGGTGGTTGTTACGGAACAGCCTGAAACAAGTTACTATGCCAGCGATCCCGGATCGGATCTGGTTCGCAAGCAGGTAAACGAGGCGTTTCGGTCGGTCATTAAGCTTCAAAATACAGTGGTATATCGGACCTATCTTTTTCCTGTAGATCGCTTGCCCACGCAACGGGAGGCAGAAACGGGAAATCTGAGAGAACTTGCCGCAGAAATGATATTTGATGATCACTCCACATCAGGTACGGCTATCGTTTTACACAATCGGGATGGTAAAACCGGAGCTCTTACCGCTTCGCACATTGTTTCTTTCCCCGATACGATCTGGAATTACCACCGCACACACCGCCGGGGCGGACAGCGGCTGGTGGAGGGTGTGTCGATCAAACACTCCGAAAGCCATTACGTTATCGACACACGGGGTGTGGCCGGGTTTACGGTAGCCGCCAATGATGAACGGCGCGACCTGGCACTCATCGTGCACGACTGGGGAGATGACGAACGCGGACCGGCCGTAACAACATTGCGTATCCGGCCCGGTGAACGTGGCCGTCTCGATTGGATGGACCGCATCTATGCCTTGGGCTATCCCAAAGGGTTTCAGATGGTCACGCGGGCGATGGTGAGCGATTTTAGCTCATCCCCGCGGCGCAGTTTCGTGCTCGATGCGTCGTTTAATCGCGGGTTCAGTGGCGGGCCGTTGTTTGCGGTTCGTGCGGATGGCACCGGGCTCGAATGGGTAGGTATCATCTCTGCTGCTCATGCCGAATCGGAGTACTTTTTGGCTCCGGATCAGAGTGCTGTTGACGATCTTCTGGTAGACGAACTCTACGAAGGCCCGGTTGTGATGCGTCGTGAAAATCGTATCAACTACGGAATTACCTTTGCGGTAGGTATGGATGATATTGTCTCCTTTTTCAGGGAAAATGCCTCCACTCTTCGATCGCATGATATGATGTTGCCGACTATCTTTTAAAATAGATGTAAACCGACGGTGGCTTTGATTCGAAAAACTTGAGCGATCAACTGATGTGAGTATAGCCCCGGGTAATCATCAATCCGAAACAAACAAGAAGAAGTCTTTGCAGTGCGGAATCCCGTTTGTGGAATAGGCGCGGAGGGTTTATACTCTATCCATTCAAAATTTTGATTCACAAAACATGACGTCAAAAAGCAACCTGTTTCTAACCTCTCTTATTTCATCGCTTTTTATTCTGACTGTTGTCAGCGCTTGCGGGTCTGAGCCGCCCATCCGAATCGGGGCTACGATGTCTCAAACGGCTGCATACAACACCCAGGGGATTGCGGCTAAAAACGGATATCTCTTATGCCAAGATCACATCAATGAACAGGGTGGTCTGCTCGGCCGCGAGGTGGAATTTCTTATCTATGATGATGAGTCGGATAAAGAGACAGCCATCGCACGTTATGAGCAGCTAATCACCGAAGATCGTGTTGATCTGATTATGGGTCCATACGGCTCAACCCTTACGGAAGCCGTTGCACCGGTAACCGAATACCACAACTTGGTGCATCTGTCGCCGCTGGCAGCAACCAGCTCCATTTGGGAACAGGGTCGCGACTATCTTTTTATGGTGCTTCCACCTGCCGAACTTTTTCTGGCGGGGCTTATTGATATGGCTCACGAACGGGGGCTTCACCGGGTCGGAATTATTGCGCAGGATGAGCTTTTCCCCAGGGCTGCCGGCAGTGGTGCTGCAGATTTAGCCCGCGAACGGGGAATGGAAGTGGTTGTTATGGAAACCTATCCAACCGGTACAGATGATTTTTCAGAGATAGTAGCGATGGTAAATCGGGAAGAGGTAGACGTTTTGGCGATGGCTGCGTCTGATCTGGATAATTTTATCAGTGTGGTACGCCAGATGAAGGATCTCGATGTGCATGTACAAATGTTTGGAACATCGGGTGCAGTTCACCGCTTTCAGGAGGTGCTTGGCGCGGATGCCGATTATGTCTATGGCCTTTCGGCTTGGGAGCCGGGCTTGTCGTATCCGGGCATCGATGAGTTTGTTGCCGCCTATGAGGATGCTTACCGGATGCCTCCGAGCTTTCATGCGGCCGGTGCTTACGGAAGCTGCATGATCTTTCGGGAGGCGATCGAACGTGCCGGTTCTCTGGATCAGGATGCGATCAGAGACGTTCTGCTTACTCTCGAAACTCAGACAATCTTCGGAAATTTTGCGGTGGATGAGCGTGGATATCAGATTGCCAACGACGGCCTGTTCATACAGTGGCAGGATGGCAAAAAAGTGATTGTTTGGCCGGATGATGTGAGGGAAGCGGAGCCCCGTTTCCCCACACCTGCCTGGCGCAACCGGTAACCGTTCAAGAGCAAAAGCACGGCAACCGTAACGGCGCAATCTGTTCGTTTATGTTGGGTTGAAACCCGATAATCAACAAAAAAACAGAGTTCACAAGAATATTCCGTACCTTTAAGCTCACTTTACGAAGCCCGGCTTTTAATTTGAAAGCGGGCTTTTTTCATTTTATCCCACCTATGTCTTTTACTTCACTGAACCTAACGGATCCAATCCTCAGATCCTTAAAAAAAGAAGGATACACTAACCCGACACCCATTCAATCCAAAGCAATTCCCGTTGCCCTGCAAGGAAGAGACCTTTTAGGGTGCGCACAGACCGGCACCGGTAAAACGGCCGCATTTGCCATTCCGATTCTGGAACATCTGTCTGTGAACAAAAGCACAGACCGCAACCGAAAAATCAGGAGCCTGATTGTAACGCCAACGCGCGAACTGGCTATCCAGATTGATGAGAGTTTTGAGCGTTACGGCCGCTATACCGGCCTTACCAATGCCGTGATTTTTGGCGGTGTGAACCAGAAAAGCCAGGTGAAAGAGCTGAAATCCGGTGTGGATATTCTTACGGCCACACCCGGCCGGCTGCTCGACCTGATGAACCAGGGATTTATTTCACTCGCTCATGTCGAAATTTTTGTACTGGATGAGGCCGACCGCATGCTCGACATGGGTTTTATTCACGACGTAAAGAAACTGTTGGCTGCACTTCCACAAAAGAAACAGACGCTCTTTTTCTCGGCTACCATGCCGCCCGAAATCGTAAAACTGTCGAATTCTATACTTCATGATCCGATAAAAGTTGAGGCAACTCCTGAATCAACAACGGTTGAAGCGATTCGGCAAGAGGTCTACTTCGTGGACAAGGGGAATAAGAAAAATTTACTTATTGATGTTTTGGGGGATGATGAAATTACATCCGCTCTTGTGTTTACGCGAACCAAACACGGCGCGAATAAACTGGTAAAAGTTTTGACCGGCAGTAACATCGAAGCGGAAGCGATTCACGGGAACAAATCACAGGCTGCACGTCAGCGTGCGCTGGGGAATTTCAAGAATCAGCAGACCCGGGTTCTTGTTGCTACCGATATTGCTGCACGCGGCATTGATGTGGACGAGCTGCAGTATGTAATCAATTACGAGATGCCGAATATACCGGAAACGTATGTGCACCGGATTGGGCGAACGGGCCGGGCAGGATCTGACGGAACCGCTCTATCGTTTTGTGATGCCCAGGAAAAAGAGTATCTCCGTGATATCGAAAAGCTGATTGGGAAAAAGATCCCCATCATGGAAGAGCATGACTTTCCGTTGTTGGATCACAACCCTCCTGAACCGCCAAAACAGCAGCAGCGGAAGCCATCGAAAAGCAAAAACAACGGCCACTCAAGAAGTCAGTCCAAATCAAAGAGAAGTCAATCGAACAAAAACCGGTCTCGACGACAGCGATAGTCTTTGTCACTTTTGTACATACAATTGTTTACTAATTTCGAACCCCTGCTCAGCCACACGTGCCGCGTGCCGGTAGGAGTAGGCGGTTTTTTACGAATAGTAAATAAGGATAGCCAGCATAATAACAAGAGAAATCCAGATTGTTAACGCTATCCGGTTAACCTTTTTTGCCTGTTTGGTTTCGTACCAGGTTCTGGGACGAACGCCCTGTAGGATAAATGTTGCCACGCCGGCAAGATTGACGCATATGACGTTGGTCAATGTTAAAAGGAATGCGTAGAATGCTAAATCGAATTGCATATCTCCAACCAGAAGGCCGGCAACAACCAACGGCGGTAGCAGCGCTACGGCAACCATCACACCAATAACGGCCGTTGACATCCCCACGGTATAAGCCAGTACTCCGGCTGAGCCTGATGCCAGAGCAAGCGCTATGTCAGATAGATGTACTTCAGTTCGGCTGGCGATGTGGTACAGTTCGGTATCAACCGTCATCATAGCCCCAAGTGCGATAGCTATGAGTAAAGCCGTTAGCAGGCCCGCAAAATTCGATTTAATCGAGTCCATGCCGAGTTTAAAATCGGCCAGAGTGGATGAAAGAGCGAGCCCTACATTGGGGCCAAGCAGCGGTGCAATTACCATGGCGCCAACCACAACCGCTGTGCTGTCTCTTAGTACACCAAGTGCAGCCACAATGGTAGAGAGTACAACCAGAGCCATATAAACAGTGGTGAGCTCTGAAGCGTGAGAGATATCTGAATACAACTCTTCCCTGCTAACCCTTAACCCCTGTATTTTTTCTTTTTCCGGGCCTCCGGTTTTTTCTTCTTCTTCCTTATCGGAGCTTTCTTCGATGCGTGGCAGGCTTGCTTCGACAGAGACCATGACAAGCCTGAATCCCTCTCGGCTGCCAAAAAGCTGTTCCGCTTTGTCCAAAAACTGCTCTGTATTTGTTGCGCTCACAAGTACTTTCAGCAGAAATCCGGAACTTTCCGAGTGGTCCTGCCAGTAATGAATGACCGAATCATCTGAGAGAAGTTCTTTGCAGGATGCGGTGTCTTCTTCAGGAATTACAATCTCAATTTGTCTTAGCTTCATAAGCTTTTTTTCAGCATTGAAAATCGGCTGCTATGGTTTAAGACCTGTAGTGCAGGGCACAAGACTCCCGGCCGTACGATAGGCCTACCTACAAGGAAGATAAGGCAGGATCTGATCTTGCCCTATGCTGATTATTAAAGGACAGCTCCAGTGATTCACCAACATTCTTAGTGTGAATCCGAAAATGATCTGCAAGGGTTAAACAGACTCAAGCAGATGGCGATTTCGACGTACCACAACTTTGGCTCGCTCTTTGAGCAGGTGAGAGGCGTCCAGCAATATCTGCTCATTGGAAGGGAATGGAACCTGGCGCAGGCGTGTCAAACGGCGGGTAGAATCGGAGAGTGCGCGGATATCTCCCCGGTGGGTTGCAAATTTGTGCTGAAACACAGCCTCCACTCCCAAATTGTCGGTACGGATCAGCTGATCGGTGGCGAGTTCGTATATGTCAAGTGAACCGCCTACCACCGCCGCTTTGTGCTGCATCACTTCCGATACCTCCGCCTCAACCGTAATCATATTCGGTACGCGTATATCGTTGCCGAGTGAATCTTTTCGCACATTGCCGTTGCGGTCTACGTCGTATTTCATGCCATCCTGTATCTCCTCCGATACGCTGTAGGTTTCCCGGTCGATCGTTTCGGGCGAAAAATCGATCTGCTGAATATTTAACATCAGCAGATAGTCGTAGTCAATCTCGCCGGTGTCATGGGTGTCAAAATGGATCCATCGGGTACTGATATCACGCAGGGCCACTTTCCGGAGCTCTTCATCAAAAAAGTCGGGGATGATGTTGCCGGAGTTATTTTCTACAACCAGAAGTGCGGTATTTCGGCCCTGATGTTCCGCTTCACGCATCTGCAAGCGTACATCTTCGTAACCGGGGAAAAGCGCTTCAACCTGTGAAAACTCAGCATAGGCTTCTCTGGCACTGGCCTTGTCACCGCGGTTTAGTAATTCAAGCCCGCGCTGGTACGACGCAGACACCGCGTTTGACCGCGTCTCAACCAGCAGCTGGTTGTAGTTCACAAACTCAAATTGATTGCGAACCTGCGCAGGAAGCCGGCGCACTTTATTCTGTCGTTCGGCCAGCTGCGAATAGAGAAAAAAGATTTCTACGGAGCTTTCGGGCCTTCCTTCCAGTTCCAGGAGCTCAATTTGTTCCAGGTCGAATGTATTGGCCAGCTCATATGCTTCCTTCAACACGCGGAGTTCTTTGTCGTTGGAGGGCTTTTTCATCAGCTTCTCTGTCGCACGGTCGATCGCTCGGTCATATTGACCCCGCTCCAGCATTTTCTGCGAGGAGTTGCAAGAGATGACAAAAAAGGTGAGTAGGAGGATTGTAGCGGTTCGTTTCATAGCGATCACCAACGTTGTAACCTGCTGTTTAGAAAATGGTACCAAAATTGGATGGAAAACCAAATTTTTCTTATAAGAATTTCACACACGGAGGTTTGTTCCGAGACGTCGCAACAGCTCAGCGTCAGGAGCTGCTCATAAACCGGACGGCCAGTTGCACGGCATGTTGAAACCGTGGGTCTGAGTCACTCATCCCACTAAAAAGGTATCCATTTCGAAACGGTCCGGCAGTACGCATCCACAACTCCGCACCAATATGGCGTTTCAGGTTGGTCACTTCCGGCAGGTTCCATTCCCCCGGTAGTTGATTTTCTGTCTCGGCCAGATACGCATTCCTGAAGTGAATCCAGCACCTGCCAACGGCCTGCTTTATGTGTGGATCGGCAATCGCCAAAAGCAGCAAGTGTGCCGCAAAATGCCCCACATCCTGCAGGGGGCGGCCGTAGTGAACAAACTCCCAGTCAAACAGCCTGAGCTGTCCGTTTTGTACCATGATGGATGGCGGCCACAAATCGCCCATAATCAGGCACCGTCCGGGCTTTTGCAGATCCACTCCAAGTTGTTCGATGCGTCCGGCAGCGTTCTGAAGCTCCGGGCTTCGTTTTGAAAGCCATTCGGCCGCCGGCCGATACTGAACCTGATGGCGCGTAAGCTGGATGCTGCTATTTGTGAAATGCTCCTTCAGTTCCGGGCGATCGGCTGTTGATGCGTGCAGGCGTCCAATAAAGGCGCCAAGTTTTGCACCGATCGACGGGCGGCATCGGCTGGCGAGCAACGCTTCTGAGATGTTTGGGCCGTTGCCGAGGTCTTCCATCGCCAGCAGCGACTGCCCGGGGTCGAAGCCGATCCATCGGGGCGGGCGTACATCAGGAGAGCCCTCAGAGAGATGAGAAAGAGCGCCGCCGGGCATAAACGCTTGCAGAGCATCCGATTCAAAACGGAGCCGCTCAGGGTTCAGCGGTGTATCGGGGTCAGCAGCAATGTAGGGGGGGGCGTGTTTTACGATGACCGGTTCAGGCGTACCGCCAAGTCGGTATAGATGATTCAGATTTCCACCGCTAAGCGGCTCCATCTCGCCGAATGGCGTCCACTTCGGGTGGTGTTTCTGGACAAAGCGGAGGAGGCTGTCAAGCGAAGGTTCACGCATCCCGAAAGCGATAGATCTGATTGGTAAACGGCATCGGCACACCACGCTTCAGGAAGGTGACCAGAATCTCCTCGGTGGCTTGCCGGGCTTGCGTTAACGTATCTGCGATGGACTCTTTGGCGGGGTTCGACACACCGGGTACCGAATATTTGTGACCCACAACAACAGCTGCTACCGGTATTTCGAGTTCGTTGGCCAACACGACCTCGGGGGCCAGTGTCATAGAGTTTACCTGTCCGCCCAGTTGTGCCCACATACGGTTTTCGGCGGGTGTTTTGCCGCGCGGGCCGCCTGCATACACAAACACAATTTCTTCATCGGTTGCATGAATCGAATCAGCACACTCTTCCAGCAGCCAGGCACGGAGGTTGGGAGCAAAGAGCCCCTCCTTGATAAGGAGGTGGCCTTGAGTGGGGCCGGGTTCAGGAAACATTGTACACGTGCTTCCATCCGGTAGGCGATTTTCGGGCATCAGCAGATCGGTGACCAGCATCGGTTTGTAAATCGGGAGGCTTGCATCCATCACCCCAACCGAGCTGTTGATGAGCAGGGCTTTGCATCCAACTTGTTTCAGGGCGGCTGCCTGCGCGCGATAGTTGATGTGATTGGGCAGAAGCCGATGGGGAAATCCGTGGCGCGGCAGCACCCAGGCCGGGTGAGTGGTCCGGAGTCCGCACCGGAACAGAACCATCTCTCCGTACTCAGTGCGAACGGTTTGCGGTGTGAGTTGCAGCTTTTCTGCAAACGAGCTGTCGAATGCGCTGCCAACAATAATGGCGATTGAGGGTGTCATGACGATCCGGTTTGTTTTTCTGCGTGCCGCGAGCAGTTTCGTTTGATGTTGTAGTGGACACTGAAAAACTCATCACACCATTTACATACGTTTTTCAGTTCCTCGGCCCGTTTTCGGGCATACTCTTCCGGCACCCCGATGCTTTCACCCATACTATAGGGATCGCCCTCGTTCAGCTTTTGGAAAATGGGACTATCTGCAAAACGGGCCAGTACGTCGCTCACTTTTTCAGTCCGCGCATCGCCCAGGGGGTCCTTGGTACCGGGACAACAGGGGTTGATTTTCCAGAGCTGAATGGAGATTTCGTTCGGGATGGCTTCGCCGCCACTCAGGAACCCGATCGCTCCCGATACCACCGCGCAAAAATTATGGCTGCCGTCCTTCATCCAGATGTCGTTGTCCAGCGCACGCCCTCGCGCCCAGTTACCTCCCAGCCACATATCCTCCGATGCCCCCCAATGCCCCCAGCTCAGCGGGAAATTATGCAGATAGTTCTCTTTCCGGATCAGCGGATCTTTGTTGCTGCCATCCACGCCTCGTGAATCGAACAGTTTGCGAAGTTCATCCAGCCGCTCGCCTTTGTGTTTGTGGTAGCGGT
>JBLRWS010000062.1:0-13158 GCA_047921075.1 Balneolaceae bacterium
TTTTACCGACTGGCAGCCCGATGCCGACTTTTTCATGAAGCGCGATTTTGCCCGCGAAGACAGTGTACACTACTGGCTGCAGATAGACGGTTTGCCGCAAAATGAAGATGTACGGTTTCAGTATCTGGTAGACGGAAACCTCCGAATCGCCGATCCGTTTTCCGAAATGGTGCTCGATCCCGTACACGATCCGTTCCTCCCGCAAGGCGTATTTCCCGATCTGCCGGCCTACCCGACCGGATTTACCACAGAAATTGTGAGCGTTATGCGGCCGGGACGCATTCCCTACGAATGGCAGGTAACCGATTTTGAGCGCCCGGCACCCGAGGAGCTGGTGATTTACGAGCTGCTTCTCCGCGACTTTGTGGAAGAGAGCACCTACACCGTCCTTAAAGATACGCTCGACTATCTGGAGCGCCTTGGTGTGAATGCCATTGAACTGATGCCGGTTTCGCAATTTGACGGAAACAACAGCTGGGGGTACAACCCGGTATTTCACGGTGCGTTGGAAAAATCGTACGGCACCCGCCGTGCATTCAAAGAGTTTGTAGATGAAGCGCACAGCCGCGGTATGGCGGTGATTCTGGACGTGGTGTACAATCACGCACACGAAAACTCTCCGTTGATACGACTGTATGGCCTTGGCCGGCAGAACAACCGGTTTATCGGGCCGGGACACGCGTTTAACGTGTTTCAACATCTCAATCACGACGATCCCTACATCCACTACTGGCTCGACCGGATGAACCGCTACTGGCTGGAAACGTTTAAGGTAGATGGCTATCGGTTCGACCTCACGAAAGGGTTTGCCACCAATGTGCAGGATGGCGGGTTGCTGCAGGGGCCCAACCCCGAACGAATTGCCAACCTGAAGCGCATGAACAACGCCATTCGGGAATTCGATGATACCGCGTACGTCATACTCGAGCACTTTGCCGATAATTTTGAAGAGCGTCAGCTCGAAGCCGAAGGGATGTTGCTTTGGGGGAATCATAACTTCAACTACTCTGAAGGGATGATGGGCTTTAACAGCGGTGGAAACTCCAACATGTCGGGGATCTACTTCGGAAACCGAAATTTCAACAATCCCCACCTGATCGGTTATATGGAAAGCCACGACGAGCAGTGGATGATGCTGAAAATGAGAAAGTTCGGTAATCAGGCCAATCCCGAGCACAACCCGCGCGACCTGAATGTGGCGCTGGACCGAATGAAGCTGGCCGGCGCTTTCTTCTTTACCATTCCGGGGCCCAAGATGCTATGGCAATTTGGTGAGCTCGGCTACGGATGGGGGCCGAATGAGTGCCTGAAACCGGGCGACGGCACCAACGGCGACTGCCTCGCCTCCGACCCCGGCCGTACCGCCCCAAAACCGGTTCGATGGGATTATTTTAACGATCCCAACCGGCAGGACCTCTACAACACCTGGGCCGATCTGCTTTTTATGCGCAGCCAGAGTCCTGCCTTCACCAGCGGCGATACGCAATTTGAGTCGTTCCTGAACGGAAACACAAAATGGATCAAACTGCAGCACCCCGATATGGATGCGGTGATCATTGGAAACTTCGATCTTTTCCAGCAGGATCGCTCCATTACATTCACGCAGTCCGGAACGTGGTACGAATTCCTGTCCAATGATGAATTTGTAACCGATGGCTCGACGGAAACCTTTACACTGGCACCGGGCAGCTTCAAAATCTTTACAACGCGTCCGCTCTCCGTCTTTACCAGCACAGAAAGTGACGAGCGCATCCCCGAAAACCCACAAGCGTTTGAATTGAGCCAGAACTACCCGAACCCGTTCAATCCAACCACACAAATTCAGTACACCGTGCCGCAGGCCGGGCAGGTAAAACTGGAAGTGTTTGATATGCTTGGGCGTCGTGTGACTACACTGGTCAACACCGACAACCACCCCTCGGGCCAGCATACCGTAACGTTTGATGCTTCCGGCTTAAGCAGTGGTGTGTACCTTACGCGGCTGTCCAGCGCGAGCCAGGTGCTGGTTCGAAAAATGACATTAATCAAATAAACAATCAGCCTCATGCATCACCCTTTTTTCGGAGCTTTTAAACCTGCGGCATGGACTGTGTTACTATCCCTGCTGCTGGCACTAACCGCCTGTTCGTCCGATGCGGGAGAACCCTCCACAACAACACAATTTGCCCCGCCCGATTGGGCTGTGAACGCGACCATTTACGAAGTGAATGTGCGGCAGTTTTCGCCCGAAGGAACCTTCGAAGCCTTTTCGGAGCATATTCCGAGGCTGCGCGAGATGGGTGTGGAGATTCTCTGGCTGATGCCTATCCATCCCATCGGCGAAAAAAACCGAAAGGGTACACTGGGCAGTTACTACTCCATTGCGGATTACACAGGAATCAATCCCGAGTTTGGCACGAAAGACGATTTTCGCCAACTGGTTCAAACCGCCCACGAGCACGATATGAAAGTGATTATCGACTGGGTGGCCAACCATACCGCCTGGGATGCTGTGTGGACCGAAACCAATCCCGAATTTTACGAAACCAACGAGGAGGGCGAGTTCTTCCCGCCGGTGGAGGATTGGTCGGATGTGATACAGCTGGATGTGGAGAGCCGGGAGATGTGGCAGGCCATGACCGACGCGATGGCGTATTGGGTGCGGGAGTATGGAATTGACGGTTTCCGGGCCGATGTGGCCTATATGGTACCCAACGAATTCTGGATTCAGGCACGGCAGGCGCTGGAGCAGATCAAGCCGGTATTTATGCTGGCCGAGGCCGATGAGCCGCACCTTCACGAAGCGTTCGATATGACCTACACCTGGAATCTGGCCCAAACCATGCGCGATGTGGGGGCCGGTGAAGCCACGCTGGCCGATCTGCACGCCGCACTGGAGCACGATTTCGAACGGTACCAAAAAAGCGATTATCGAATGGTCTTTACCACCAACCACGACGAAAATTCGTGGAAAGGAAGTGACCCCGATCTCTACGGCGAAAACGTACAGCCATTTGCCGTGTTTGCCGCAACGGTATGGGGGATGCCGCTGGTGTACAACGGGCAGGAGTCGGGCCTCGACAAACAGCTCGAATTTTTTGAGAAAGATGAAATTGAGTGGGGAACGTATCGCTACGAAGATTTTTATCGAACCCTGCTGCATCTGAATCGCGACAATCCCGCACTCTTTAACGGAGAAGCCGGTGGTGATTTTGAAAAACTGAGAACCGACGCCGACGATGTGATCGTTGCCTATAAACGAACGGCCGGTGCCAACCAGGTACTGGTGGTGCTCAATGTTGATGACGAGCCACGAACGGTTCGTTTTCTGGATGGAGCGCAGGGCGAGTGGCACGATGTGTTCACCGGCGGGTCGGTTAACGTCTCCGAGACACTTCACATTGGAGCCAACTACTTTCGGGTGTTCGAGCGCAGAGAATAGTCGCCAAACGTTCTCAAATTTCCGTACCATCCGCTAACCAACAAACCAGTAAACAGGAATCAGCCAACCTATGAAACCACAACCGCGCCCCCGCCTCAGCTTTTGGCAAATCTGGAACATGAGCTTCGGCTTTGTCGGCATTCAATTTGGTTTTGCACTCCAAAACGCCAATGTAAGCCGCATTTTTGAGACACTGGGTGCCGATGTGGACATTATCCCGCTGCTGTGGCTTGCCGCTCCGGTAACCGGTTTGGTGGTGCAGCCCATTGTGGGCTACTTTAGCGATCGCACGTGGACGCGCCTCGGCCGCCGCCGCCCCTACTTTTTGTGGGGAGCTATTTTTGCTTCGGCGGCACTGATTGTGATGCCCAACTCGCCTTATCTCTGGGTTGCGGCCGGTATGTTGTGGATTCTGGACGCCTCCATCAATATCTCGATGGAACCGTTTCGTGCCTATGTGGGGGATATGCTGCCATCCGAACAGCGAACCAAAGGGTTTGCGATGCAGAGCTTTTTTATCGGTGCGAGTGCTGTGATCGGTTCGTCTCTGCCGTGGATCATGACCAACTGGCTGGGTATTCCAAACACCGCTCCGGAAGGGATGATCCCGCCAAACATCAAGTGGTCGTTTTATGTGGGCGGCGCCATCTTTTTTGGATCCGTTCTCTGGACGGTTCTTCGCTCTCACGAATACTCCCCCGAAGAGCTGGAAGCGTTCGAAGAGTGGGAAGATCAACAGCTCGACGATGCCGATGAAGCCAAACGGGAGATTCCCATTGAAGCCGGCGAAGGACAGAAGAAAATTACTTTTGGTATCCTGTTTTTACTCATCGGTGCACTGAGCACGTTTTGGGTCTACAACGGAGAGTACGACGAGGAACTGTACATTTTAACGGTGGGCCTGCTTGCGCTTGGGCTGATCTCCCTGGTTGCAGGCTTCATTCAGAAAAGCGGCAATACCGAGCAGGGACTGGTGGTTGTGGTGCACGACTTCCTCACGATGCCCAAGACGATGATACAGCTTGCCGTAGTGCAGTTCTTTTCCTGGTTTGCTCTTTTTTCGATGTGGATTTATACAACCTCGGCCGTAACGGCACATATTTATGGAACGAGCGACCCTACCACTGCGCTCTACAATGAAGGGGCCGACTGGGTGGGGATTTTATTCGCTGCCTACAGCGGGTTTGCCGCTCTGTTTGCGTTTACACTGTCGCCCATCGCCAAAAAAACCAGCCGGACGTTTGTGCACGGTATGGCACTCGCAATCGGCGGACTCAGCCTGATTTCGATCTTCTTTATTCCCACACCCGAACTGCTGATCGTTCCGATGGCCGGAATCGGCTTCGCCTGGGCCAGTATTTTAGCCATGCCCTATGCCATTCTTGCCGGTTCGCTGCCTGCCAAAAAAATGGGCCTCTACATGGGCATCTTCAATTTCTTTATCGTGATTCCTCAAATCATCGCAGCCAGTATGCTGGGCTTTATTACCCGCAACTGGTTTGGCGAGCAGGCGATCTTCGCGCTGATGCTGGGTGGCGCCGTCATGATTCTGGCCGGACTCTCCATGTACTTTGTGGATGATGTAGACAACCCTGACGCGCTGGAAAAGTAGCAGTTCACATTATTGGTTCAAATTTACTATTCTCTAACTGATTTAACGTCAGATTTCAGGTAAAACCAACCATTCGGAATGGCTACACTCGACTGGGTTATCGTTGCGATTTACGCGGCGGGGCTGATTGGCCTCAGCTATTGGCTCAGTAAAGGCCAGAGCACCACCACCGATTACTATCTGGGAAGCAAGGGTTTGAAATGGTGGCAGATTGGCCTCTCCACCATGGCCACACAGCTCAGTGCGGTCAGTTTTATTTCTGCCCCGGCGTTTGTCGGGCTTCGCGAAAACGGAGGCTTGCAGTGGCTTACCTACGAATTTGCCGTGCCGCTGGCCATGATCTTCCTCATCATTTTCATCTTCCCGCCGCTGTACAAGTCGGGGGTCATCAGTATCTACTCGTATCTGGGCCGCCGATTCGGCAGCAGCACCAACAAAATTCTGAGCGGTGTTTTTCAATTTTCGAGAGCCTTTGCAACCGGTATCACGGTCTACGCCGTAGCCATTGTTCTGGAAGCGGTATTCGGTATTCCGCTCTGGATCAACATTCTGCTTACCGGGGTTATTGCGCTCATTTACGACTACCTCGGAGGGATGAAGGCGATCGTCATTTCCGATGTGATTCAGATGGGCATTCTTTTTCTCGGGTTCATTATTTGCAGCTACGTGGCCTATGATTTGATTGGCGGATGGGGCTCCTTTGTGGAAAACCTGGATCGCGACCGGCTCGATGCGGTCTCCTTCACCAATACCGGCCTGGGCGACGGCTCAGAATTTGGTTTTTGGCCGATGGTGCTTGGCGGATTCTTTCTCTACGCGGCCTATTACGGATGCGACCAGAGCCAGGCGCAGCGGATTCTCTCCAGCTCCGATATGAAAAACGTACGCCGGGCGCTTCTCTTTAATGGATTTATGCGCTTCCCGACCGTTTTTCTCTACTGTGTGATGGGGCTCTTGATCGGTACGTTTGCATTGATGACACCGGAGTTTCTGAGCCTCATTCCGGAGGGGCGGTCCGATTATCTGGTACCCCTGTTCATCGTTGAGCAGCTTCCGGTTGGCTTGGTCGGGCTGCTGGTGGCGGCCATTCTTGCAGCCGCCATGTCATCGCTCGATTCGGCTCTGAACTCGCTGAGTGCGGCCACCGTGGAAGATTTTGTGATTCCGGCCAAATCAAAAAATGAAAAACCCACGGAGGCAGAGTCTTTCAGGCTGTCCAAAAAATACACCATCGTCTGGGGAGTGGTGTGCGTGCTGCTGGCCTTTTCGGCCGGCAATATTGCCCCGACGGTGATTGAAGCGATCAACAAAGTGGGCTCCATGTTTAACGGGCCGATCATCGCTACGTTTGTGCTCGCCATTCTCACCAAAACAGCCACCACCAAAGGAGTGAACATCGGTATTGTGGCCGGGGTGGCGTTTAACCTTGTACTCTGGCTCTTTTTTGATGATGTGATCTTCTGGTTTTGGTGGAACCTGACAGGCTTTCTGGTCACCGTTACGGTAGCGATGATCGTGAGTCGATGGGCCGATTCCGACGCTCCGCTTTCCATTATCGACGGAACAGCAAAGATCGAATTTCGCCTCACAGAGAGTGCCTATCTCACGCTCTATTTTGTATTTATCGTACTATTCAGCATGTCGCTCGCATTTTGGTTATAGGCATGATTCCCTACCCATTTCTATGTATTTTAAACGTTTTAGAAGTACCTGAATGCAGTTTCTGCATCAACAAATTCGCGTCGGCACGGCGTATTGATACCCCAACCTTATGACCATACGATTTGTCAGTTTAGCGGTAGTTCTTTTACTGTCGGGCTCTCTTTTTTCCTGTTCTGCTCCGGATGATTCACCATTTCGTCTGCTGCCGGTTTCCCAAACCTCGGTCTCATTCGAGAACCGCGTAGAAAACACTCCTGAGTTCAACATCCAAAACTATCTCTATTTTTATGATGGAGCCGGTGTGGCCGTGGGCGACCTCAACAACAACGGTCTGCCCGATCTGTTTTTTGTGGGAAATATGGTGGAAAACAAACTCTACCTGAACCGGGGTAACTTTGAGTTTGAAGACATCACCGAACAAGCCGGTGTGGCCGGAGAGGAGGGAAGCTGGTCAACCGGCGTAACCATGGCCGATGTAACCGGCAACGGCTATCTCGATATCTATGTAAGCCGTGTCAACTATCTCAACAAATCGGGCCGCAACCAGCTTTTTGTTAACAACGGCGACCTCACCTTTACCGAACGCGCCGCCGAATTTGGCCTCGACTTTGAGGGATACTCCACGCAGGCTGCTTTTTTTGATTACAACAAAAATGGCCGCCTCGACCTGTTTCTGCTCAACCATTCGTTTCATGGAGAAAACACCTACGGTCAGGCCGAACGCCTGCGCCGGCTCGACGATCCCAAGGCGGGCGACCGGCTGTTCCGAAATGACGGCGCCCGCTTCACCGAGGTAACAGCCGAAGCGGGTATTTTTAGCAGTCCGCTGGGATATGGATTGGGCCTGGCCATTACCGACATCACCATGAACGGCTATCCCGATATCTACGTCGGCAACGATTTTCATGAAGATGACTACTTCTACATCAACAATGGCGACGGCACCTTTACCGAACGCCTCTACGAGATGGTAAGCCAAACCAGCAACTCCTCCATGGGCAACGATGTGGCCGACATCAACAACAACGGGCGGATGGATATTGTGTCGCTCGACATGATGCCGTGGGATCATGAAACCTATATGCGTTCGGGCGGGCCCGATCCGGTGATGGTGTCGGATGCTAAACGAAGTTTCGGTTTTGGCGCCAAAAACAATCGCAATACGCTGCAACTTAACCGCGGGTACGGTGCAGACGGATTGCCCTTTTTCAGTGAAACCGCCTTCGCATCGGGTGTGGCCATTTCGGAATGGAGCTGGGCGGCACTCTTTGCCGATTTCCAAAACCGAGGCCGGGTCGATCTTTTCATCACCAACGGTATGCCGCTGCGGCCAAACGATAAGGACTATGTGGCCGCTGTGCAGCGCATTCGCCAACAATACACGGGCGAAGAGCTCGAACAAAAAGAGTACGAGATGCTGGATATGATGCCCTCCATTCACGTTCCCAATCTCTTTTTTCGAAACAATGGAGATTTGACGTTCTCCGATCAGACCGAAGCGATGGGTTTTGGAACGCCTACCTACTCCTCCGGCGCGGTGTATGCCGACCTGAACGGCAACGGCTTTCTGGATCTGGTGGTGAGCAACATCAACGAACGGGCCTACATCTACGAAAACCGTTTTGCAGAGCGGGACTCCGCCAACGCCTGGCTGAGAGTGAAGCTGGAAGGCCCCGACACCAACACCACCGGAATTGGCACCAAACTGTTTCTGTATGCCAATGGCGCAACCTACTATCGGGAGCAATATCCCTCCCGGGGATTTCAGTCGTCCGTTGAGCAGGTGTTGCACGTGGGCCTCGGCGAGGTGCCCGTGGCCGATTCAGTGCTTGTTATCTGGCCCGATGACAGTTATCAAAAACTGACAGAGTTACAAACCAATCAAACCGTGGAGATTCGGCACCGTGATGCCGGTGGAGTCTTCAACTACGAAGCCTTTCGCAGGGCGGGACAATCACAGCCGCTTCTGGAAGACCATTCGGAGGCTATGGGACTGGACGCGTTCACCCATCAGGAAAACAGGTTTAACGATTTTGAACGCGAACCGTTGATGCCGTACCGACAATCTACCCGCGGTCCGGCACTTGCGGTTGCCGACCTGACCGGCGATGGCAATGATGAGATCTACCTCGGTTCGTCACACAACACACCGTCGCAGCTTCTGCGGTTCGAAAACGGCCGGTTTACAGAGGTGGAACAGAACGACTTTTTGATCGATCGCCGCAGCGAGGATGTGGCCGCTCTTTTTGTAGATGCCGACGGTGACGGTCGCCCCGATCTCTATGTGTCCACAGCCGGTAATCAGCAGGCCGGAGCAACCGAGGAATTGCTCGATCGTCTCTACATTCAAACCGATGGTGCGGTGTTGACGCAATCGCTCAACAGCCTGCCCGATATTGCAACGCATACCTCCGTGGTAGCTGCCGCCGATGTGAACGGCAACGGACATCCGGATCTTTTTGTGGGCGGCCACACACTGCCGTGGCGATACGGGATTGGCCCGGAAAGCTTTCTGTTGCAGAACGATGGACGGGGAATCTTCACAAATGTAACCGATTCGCTGGCGCCGGAACTGGAAATCATCGGAAATGTAACATCGGCGGTTTGGATTCAACAGCCCGGCCGTGAACTCCCCGATCTGGTGGTAGCCGGCGAATGGATGGGAATCCGCTATTTTGAAAACCGGGATGGCACTCTGGCCGATGTATCGGAAGAACGAGGCTTCGCCAACACGAACGGGCTGTGGCAGTCTGTTCACACAACCGATTTGACCGGCAACGGACACCCCGATCTTATTGCCGGAAATATGGGCATCAACAACCGGCTGGCTCTGTACACCGATCAGGACCATCCGGCAAAACTGTACATTGCCGACTTTGATGATACCGGACAATCCGCTCCGCTGGTCTCCATCATGCGGGATGGGCGAGAGGTGCCGTTCGAACAACTCGATGAGATGATGTCCCAAATCACCGATCTTTCGCAGCGGGGGGTGCAAAGCTACCGCGATTTTGCCCGCAAAAGCGTTCGTGATCTCTTCACAGCCGAGGAACTTCGTGAGGGGCTCACCAAAGAGATTCGCGAACTGCGCAGCATAGCCTTTCTGAATGATGGTAATGGAAACTTCCGGGCGGTACCGCTGCCAATCGAGGCGCAGTGGTTTCCCGTGTTTGCCATCACCTCGGCCGACCTGACCGGAAACGGCCTTGAAGACCTGATCATCGGCGGAAACCTTTTTGATGTGAAACCAAGTTATGGTGGGAAACAGGGAAGCGGGCACGGGCTGATCATCAGAAACCGTGGCGACGGGCAATTCGACGCTCTCTCGCCGGACGAGTCGGGCTTTTTGGCGAAAGGGGAAATACGCGCCATTCACCCAATTCAGATTGACGGTGACCGGTGGTTTATTGTAGCCCGTAACAACGATTCACCGCTGCTGTTTAAACCGGTACCATCGAACTGACAACCAACCGATGAAACCAAACGGTAAACCGATACTTTTTTGCATGAAGAAATTGCGTTATCTGTTCATTTTTTGCTGCACGGCTCTTCTGGCCGCCGGCTGCGGTACGGCCGATGAAGGCCCCATTCAGGAGCGCGCCTCCTATCAACAGGCGGTGTCCGATTTTTATATGAGTCTTGCGGCAAGTCAAACCGATCAATCGCGCTTTGCTTTCAACAAAATGAACGACGTGGCACTCGCATTTCCCGAAGAGGCCGCAGCCTGGGCCAATCTGGGTGTGCTGGCGATGCGGCAGGGCAATTTTGATCTGTCGGATAGCCGTTTCGAGCGCGCGCTGGAAGTCGCTCCACAAAATGCCGATGTGCTCTTTCTGTCATCGGTGATGGAGAGCCGCCGCGGAAATACCGGAGAGGCGATCGGGTATCTGCGAACAGCGGTGGCGCACAACCCCGACCATAAAATGGTACTCTTTGCACTCGCGAATGAATTGGAACGTGAAGGTGCGGCAGAGAGTGAAGATGAAATCGCAGAATGGCTTGCGCACCTGCAATCCATCGCACCCGATAATCAGCCGGTAATGGTGGAGCGGGCCCGTACGTTTCTGCGAAAAGGGGAGTTTGATGCCGCCGCCGGCCAGCTCGATCGCCTGTTGGCTGAACGCGCGAATCTGCCGGATGAAATTCTGGAACAGGCCGATGTGGTGCGCAATCAGATCGGCCGGGAAGATGCGGCCGGAGCCATTCTGGAGCTGTCGCTGTTACGAACCGGCCTCCAATCCACAGAAACCTTTCAGCAGCAGCTGCTCGAGATTGAACTGCCGCCTGCCGATCTCGGGTATCTGATACCACATTTTATCAATCTGCCACAGCCGCAAATCAAAGCGGCCGAACCCGACATGGAGATGCAATTCACCGAGCAGCCGCTCGATCTGGTCACAGCCACCGTGGGATGGGTGAAAGGCGTCTCCCTGCTCGAAACCGCCGCACCATTTCCGATTTCGGTGGGAGAGGGGCAGCTTACTGTGGATGATGAAACACTGCTGCCATATCCCGGCGAAGCCGATGCACGGCTGCACCCGAATGCGGTTACAGAGATCGATTATAACTACACATTTCGCAACGACCTCGCAGCAGCGGGATCATCCGGTTTTCGACTGTATCGGCAGGAAGAGGACGAAACCTTTACCGATGTAACCTCCCTCACCGGCTTGTCCGCTTCGGTGGTGAACGGACGCTATCGCGGCGTATGGGCGTTTGATCTGGAAGCAGATGGCGATCTGGATCTGCTTCTTGCAGCGGACGATGCGCCGCCGACGGTGTTGCGTAATAATGGCGACGGCACATTCACGTCTATCTCCCTGTTCAACTCCGTTCGTGATATCACCGAATTTTTCTGGGCCGATCTGGCCGGTGACGGCGTGGCAGATCCTGTTTTTCTCACGGTCGACGGAGAGCTCGTTGCACTGAAAAATCACCGGGCCAATGCGTTTGGCGATCCGCACCGGCTGGCCGATAACGTAGTATCAGCAACGATCGCCGATTTGTCTGCTGACGGGCGCTTCGAGGTCGTGGCTGTTCAACAGAGCGGCCGCATTCTCTCGTTCCGGTTTACGCCGTCCATGAGCCGTCTGTTGCCGGAGCAGCAGGAGATCGGGTCGGTCAACTTTTCTCATCAACCGACAGCAGCCTCAGCCACCCTGTTTTCGGCCGATATCGATAACAACGGTGCCCTCGATCTGGTCATTACAACAACGGAGGAGACGCTGCTGCTTCTGGGTGATGAAGATCGGGCATTGGTTCCGGCCTCTCATCAACTCCCCGGCCGTATCTATTCGGTTTTTGATCTGGATGGAAATGAACGCCTTGATCTGCTGGGCATTCACGACAACGGCACACCCTTTGTACTGAAGAACGAGGGAACCAAAGGCTATTTTGCGCGATCGATCCGTGCCCGGGCGTCGGGTGCCGAGGGCGATCGCCGCATCAATTCGTTCGGGATCGGCGGGGAGATGGAAATTCGATCGGGCGTGCTCTACCAAAAGCAGGCCATTCAATCGCCCATTGTTCATTTTGGCCTGGGTACGCATGAAGAGGCCGAGATGCTCAGAATCATCTGGCCAAACGGATCGGTTCAGGCGGAATTTGCCGAACTCGGAATGGGTGCGACCATTTTTAACGAGCAGGTGTTGAAGGGATCCTGCCCGTGGCTCTTTACGTGCGACGGCAGCGAAATCCATTTTATTACAGACGCCCTGTGGCGGTCTCCGCTCGGCCTGCGGATCAACGCACAGGAAACAGCCGGTGTGATACAAACATACGACCGTGTGGTGATTCCCGGCCACAAACTGAATCCCAAAGAGGGCGTGTACGATGTGCGCATCACCGCGGAACTGTGGGAGACCCACTTCTTCGATTACACCGGACTAAAAGCCGTTGACCACCCCGAGGGAACCCAAATTTTGGTGGACGAACGGTTTGTGTTCCCTGCGCCGGACTTAACAACCCGCCTGGCCGGGCCATCGAAACCGGTTGTGCAGGTGATCGGAGACGATGGTACGGACGGCACCGAACGTGTGTCGGAGATGAATGGCCGCTACTTCAGGCCGTTTTCTGCCAAGACGATCTATCAGGGAATTACCGAGCCGTATACGTTTGAGGTTCAGCTTCCGGAGGATGTTTTGGAAGCCCCACATTGGCTCACGTTGTCGGGCTGGCTGCATCCAACCGACAGCTCCATCAACCTGGCCATTAGCCAGGGCGAAAATCCGTTCCCGACCGGCATGAAAATCGAGATATCGAACAACGGGGAGCAGTGGAGTGTGCTGTACGACGATTACGGCGTGCCCGCCGGAAAAACCAAAACCATTTTGGTAGATGTGGAAGAGGTGTTTGATGAAGGAGCGAGCCGTCCGTCGCTGCGTTTCACATCCACCTCCGAGATCTATTGGGACGGCATTTTTGTAGCCGAGAAACTCGACGAATCACTCATGAACGAGCGGGA
>JBLRWS010000063.1:0-13040 GCA_047921075.1 Balneolaceae bacterium
ACTACCCACAGTAAACAGAACAGAGCCACTTTTAACGGGGTGTGTGGCCACGGTGTAAAAAGTCCGCTCGACTACGCCTGACCAAGCAAAAAAAGTGCCGGCCGCTTTTCGAGATCGGGTGCTCCGTCCGTTTTCCAGCGGTAGATCGGGCGGGTTTCAACAAATTCGTCATCTGCGGTAAGGTTGCAGGCAATGCAGAGGCTTGTGGAGGGCTGGCACGCTTCCAAAATGGTCTGGAACAGGTGGGTATTGCGGTGGGGCGTCTCCATAAACATCTGCGTCTGATTCTCCCGGAGGCTCCGCTGTTCCAGTTGCTGAAGCGCCTGCTTTCGTTTCGTCTGATCAATCGGCAGATATCCGTTAAACGCAAATGATTGCCCGTTCAGCCCCGATGCCATCAACGCCAGAAGCAGGGCCGAAGGGCCAACAAGCGGCTCTACGCGGTGTCCCGCGGTATGGGCCAGCGCCACCAGCCGCGCCCCGGGATCGGCTACGCCCGGTGCACCCGCTTCCGACATCAATCCTACATCCCCCTCATCAAGGAGCTTTAGAAAACTCTGCACTTCGTGATCGGGGGTTTTCTTGTTCAGTACCCGCAGCGTCCGCTGGTAGTCGGGAGTGGGGTGCTCAATCCACTGCAAAAACTGGTTGGCGGTCTGTGCCCGCTCAGCGATAAACTGCTGCAGGCTGCGTATCATCTGCAGGGTATAGTCGGGCAGCACACGGTTTTCATGACGGCGTGCAATGGGGGTTGGAATCAGATAGAGGGTGTGGCGTTGGTTATGTGTCATCCTGATCAATGCGTTCTATGTCTACAATTTCTTCTCCTTCAAGCATTCGCCGCCTCACATACCGGCCGGCCCACAAACTCACAACAAGCGTGGCCAAAAACCCGATGGCTGAAACGCCCATGTTCACCCGTACAACGTTGCGCTGCAGGTCGTAGACCGGAATCATCGAAATGGGGCGGAACGAGTCGGCCTTGTACCGTATGGGTATCAGTTCCGAGGCCATAATCACCTGTGCCATCTGCACCGGCAGGCTGAGCCGCTCTTCAATCACGGTGCCATCCGATGTTTCAAAACGCAGTTCCACATAGCCGTTGGTTTGAGCGGCGATCTGTTTTACATCAAAATCCGTGACTTCGGCCATGTAGGTGCTGCCGTGGTTAAACGTTTGCTGCAGCCCGTAGTAAACACCAACCTGATAGCCGCCTTGTAATAGAAAGTAGACGGGCAAAAGCCACACCAGATAAAGGAAGTAGGTTCGTTTCATGGATTTATCGCCTCTCCGGCGGGTTCGTTTAAGCGGCTGGCGCGTTCTGTTTGCTGATGGATCCATTCAATCATCGCCGGGTCGTAAATCAGACGCTGCTGAAAATCCTGATGCATGTGGTTGCTTGACATATGCAGCCAGAAGGCGATCGGGAGCCGGTCGAACAGGACCGCTTGTACAGTGGTATGGCCGGTGTAGGCCGAGGTGCCGGCATCCACCCCGGAAAGCAGCCCCATGCGGTGATCGTAGATGGCACCGTAGGTTTCAAAGTGAAGATCGATGCCACGCATCTGCTCCATGGGCCACTGCATCCACTCCATCACCCGCCGGCTCACGTCCGAAGAGATCAACTCACCGCTGGTAATGCGTGCCAGGATGCCGGCCAGCTCGCGCGCCGTTCCCTGAGGAAAAAGCGCCAGTGCGTCGCGCTCTTCCATAAAGGTGTTTCCGAGTCGCTGCTCACTCAGGGTAGCCTCCGCGAGGGTGCGAAATTCGGGGTCGGTCAGAAATTGTTCCGAGAGGAGAGTAGCGTGCCGGCGGAACGCTGCGGGCCCTTCTTCGCGAAGCCATTCATCCAGAATGGCCTGCTGTCCGGCCTGCTGAATGGAGGGTGCAATGGCCAGATAGAGTCCCGACCAGGGCAGGGGCATCTCCGTCTGTTCGATACCCAGGCGTTGGGGCAGTTCATGCCAGTACGCTGTGCCGACAGTCCACCAAAGGGCATCGGCCAGTGCCAGATCTTTATGTTCGGCAAGCAACTGCGCAGCGTGCTGCAGGGAGATTTGCTCATTGTTGAGCCATCCACGGTTTTCGGCTGCGCGGCGGCTGATGCGGTGCGACGAGGCATCTACATCGGGAAGCTGATGCCGCGAGATGGCCGACCACTCAAGCGGCTGATCGGCATCGAGCTCACCGCGCTCAATCAGATCGGCAACGGCAATGAGGTGAAAGAGATGGCCGGCAGCACCGAGCGTACGGGGCGTATCAGGCTGAAAATAGAGAGCAGAGTCGGGCGCAGTGGTAACGACACTGGCAATGGAAATTTGATCGGGGTGCTCCGCTACGTACTCGCCCAGCCCGCGAAGGGAGTAGGTTTTTTCAACCCACTCGCTGCCCTCGGCCATGGAGGCCCGATTTTCAAAAAAAAGGGTGAATGAGTTCCAGTTCAGTCCAAAAACCAGCAGAAAAACCAGCAAGGCGGTACCCAGAAAAACCCCGATAAAAAGAAGAAGACGTTTCATAATAGTTAATTGGAACGGGCAAAAAAGTGATTGATTTGGAGCAGCCTGTGGAAAAAGCGGTCGGGATCTTCGAAGTAGACAAACGCGTGGTACTCCTGTTCAGCTCGTGTAAAGGCATCGTCAAGAGCAAGATCATCAATCCGCCCATCACGCAGCCGAACATATTTGTAGGCATAGGTTCCCTCTTTGATGATGCCGTTGGTTTGCCATCGGTCTATCTCTTCGCGGTAGCGCAGCCGGTAGTTACTGCGCAGGCTCCAGTTGGTAAAATCGCCTACCAAAAAGAGTTCATCGCCTTCGGCGGGTGCTGCAGCGGGATCAAAGGTGAAAAAAACGTTGGCGTATTGCGCCGAAAGGCTGCGGTTCGGGTTGCCGAAGCGGTTTCCCAAAATACGCGAAGGGGAGGCGCTAAAGCCTTGCGCATCATCAAAAAGAACCACCTGAGGCGGAATGGTGGTTGGGTCGAATCCTCGGATGCCGGCCGCCTGCTGCGAAAGCGGCTGCAGGGATAAAAATTGAAATTCGAAATCGCCGACAAACGGCTCTTCGCGGCGCATCTCAAAAAAGACTTCGTCCGGATCCGAGGTGTCAATTTCGCGGGCCGGACGCATTCGTCCCCAGAATTGATTCTGAACATAGTAGTATTCCAGATCAAATTGCGGCATCTCAACCAGGTCGGGCACGGTGTATCGCGTACGCGGATAGTGCGCCGTGCGCAAGTCGCGCCGTGGGGTGGTGATGGTTTCTACCGAGGAGGCGATCTCCCCCATATTTTCGAAAATGAAAAAGGGGAGGGTAAAAAGCAGGGATCCGGAGTCGGCATCTTCGACCCAGAGCATGTAATTGCCGCTTTCCAGAAACCGGACCGATTCGTTCGGAAATGAGTAGGTGAACGTGCGGTACGAGGGGCGGTTGCCGCTGCTCATGCGGCCCTGCGGCAGGGTGTTGAAAAAGAATCCATCCAGATAAAACTCTTCGGCCAGCGACGAGCGGCTCCAGTCCGGGTTGTGATGGGTAAATCGGATTTGCAGCTGGCGCGATTCGAAGCCCAGAATTTCGAATGAGAGCTGTAGCTGTTGCCTTGAGTGCAGCTCCAGAATCGGCGCACTCTGCCGATTCCCCTCGCGGTGCAGTTGCAGGGAAAAGAGGTCATCGGCCGGCATAATCTGTCCCGGCACGGTGAACGTATTCGCCGGTGCGATGGTGCGTTGTGCCTGGGGAGCCGAAGCCCTGCCCGGTTCAGATGACCGGCAGCCGGCCAGCAGCAATGCCAGCGCCGCGAGCAGCAGAGGGTATGAAATATTAGGTGTAATAGTGGCCTTCAAAAACAAATGTTGCGGGTCCTTCCAGTTGAATCGTTGAATATTGGTGCGTTTTGTCGCTATAGGTGAAATGAACAATCAGTTCGCCACCTTTTACATCTACCTTGTAACGATAGGAGCCTTCACTTCCGTTCTGCAGATAGTGCCACGCCAGCGCCGATGCAATAGCACCGGTACCGCACGCCAGGGTTAAATCTTCTACGCCCCGCTCGTACGTTTGCAGATGCACCAGATTGTGGTCGGAACCACAGATAAAGTTAACATTGGTGCCCAACGGGGCAAAAACATCGTGCTGCCGGATAGACCGTCCTTTTTTTACAAGCTTCCGCTCTTTGGAGAGGGTCTCTTTTTTTACGGCGCAAACCACATGTTCGGTATTGGTGTACACCTGCAGAAACCGGTGGTCATCCACCTCAATCTCCTCTACACGGGTGGTAAGGGGAAAGTGAATACGTACCGACTCCGCGTCGATCTCGGCCCGGTACACGTTGTCGTGCACGCGAAAGGTGAACTGGTCGGGGCAGCCGAGGGTGGAGGCAAACGCAGCAAAACAGCGCGCTCCATTGCCGCACATGCCCGCATCACTGCCGTCGGGGTTTTTGTAGATCATGATCAGGTCGGCCTGCTGGCTCTCATCAAATTCGAGTGCAATGAGTCCGTCGGAGCCGATTCCGTATCGCCGGCTGCACATGGCCGGTGCAAGGGCCGAAATCTGCTCGTTATTTAAGCGGAATGCCCGGTTGTCGAACAAAATAAAATCGTTGCCCGCGCCCTGCATCTTTGTAAAAGGTATGTGCCGTTTCAGATTCATGAGTGCGTATCGGTAAGGGCCGGCAGATGCTGCCAATCGCGGCCGGACCGGATTTCGGGATCGAGCCCGCGCATCAACATGCCAAACCGGAGCGAAAGGGTAGTAAAGATCAACTTAAACTGCACATTTTGATACAACAGCTCCTTTAACTCTTGCAAGTGCGAAATCATATCGTGCAGGCGTGCCTCCTGCAGTGAGGCGCAGAAATTCTGTATCACCTCCAGCTGATCGGCGTTCACAACCTGGTCGCTTTGCCCGGTTTCGCGGTAGACCAGAATATCGCGCAGCAGCATCTCGAGCGTATTGCAGAGTGCAATTTGATTTTCGGTATTGTATCCGCTTTGCCACTGTTGAATCAGTTTTAATAGGGCAGGGGCATCTTGTGTGTACGCCAGCCGCAAAAAGAGGATCGCCTCGTCGCGCGACTCTTTCAATGCATCGGTGTCGTAAAAGCGGGTGAGTGCATAATGCCCGCCCGACATACGCGCGAGCAGAGCGGCGTCATCGGGGGCTGCATCGTCAAAATGAATCAGTGCATCGGCAATTTCGGCATCCTGCAACGGCTGTAACCGAATCTGCTGGCAGCGGGAGGCGATGGTGGGCAGCACGCCATCGGCACGCCGTGCGGTTAGGATGAACATGACATCCTGAGCCGGCTCTTCCAGCATTTTTAAAAACGCATTGGCCGCTTCTTTGCGCATCGTTTCGATATCGGTGAGAATGACCACGGTTCGTTCGCCCTCGTTCGGTTTCAAAACCGTTACTTTTCGAATCTCCTCCCGGAAATATTCAATCGGGTAGAACGCGCGGCGGTTTTTGGAAGAGTCGGCATTGTTCAGCGCCGGGCGCAGTGTAAAATCGACCACATTGTAGGGATCTTCGGCCAGCAGCTGCAACCGGCTCTGCAGTTCACTGCTGCCTACCGTGGCCGGCAACGGGATAAAGAGGTGGATGTCGGGGTGCGTAAACCAGTTCGATTTTCTGGAGCGTGCATGGCCCTGAAAGTCGGTGAGATTATCCACGCTGTTGATCCACTCGGCCATGGCCAGCGCAAAAGCTGTTTTGCCCGATCCGTCGGGGCCGGTAATCAAATAGGCGTGCCCGAGCCGTCCGGAACGCACAATGTGCATAAACTTCTCGCGCGCCTTTTGCTGGCCAACCAGGCGGCGCCCGCCAAACGATATGGTTTCCGGTACGGTTTTCATTACTCCTCCCAAATATAATCAAACAGCAGCACACCGGCTGTGATGGTTACCCCGCAATAGCCAATCAGCGCGGTGATGTCATTTAGCGAATCGCTGCCCGGCCCCTCTACAATTGCAGTTCGGGTAACGGATGTAAGCAGCAGCAGCAACGGTACCACCAGCGGAATGCACAACACCGAAAAAATGGCTCCCCGCCGATCGGCCCGGGCAATCATGGCCGAGGTGAGCGTGGTAACAGCGGCCAGCCCTACGGCACCAAAAACCACGGCGCTAAGAAAATAGAGTGGAGCCACAATTTGTAGATTCATCATCAACAGGTAAAAGAAAAAGGTGAAGAGAATGAGTGCCAGTAAAAATAGAATGTTGTAGGCCAGCTTGCCGTTGTACACGGCCGAAGCGGTGCTGTGGAGCTGTAATAGTTTCCACGTTTTTTTCTCAAACTCATAGACAAAGGTGCGCATCATGCCGGCCATTGCGGCAAAGAGAATCACAATCCAGACCAGCCCGCTCTTTGGAGTGGGGTCCATCTGATCGGCCCGCAGGGTGAACAGAATTACCAGTAACGAGGCTCCCGTAAAGGCAAGCAGCGTGTTCACAGCGTATCGGGTACGCCATTCAAGAGCAATTTCTTTCTGAAAAATGGTGCGCGCAGCTCGAAACATAGTCCGGCATTTTAGTGAGCCAAAAGGTACAAAAAAGTGCAGAGAGGCTTTGGATAAATTTGTAGCTTTTGTTTTTGAAAGGATACAGACAGCATGCCTATATTACGGCACACTTTAGCAAGCCATAGCGCCACATGAATATATATTCACTGCTTGACGACTCTACAATTTCGTCTGATTTACATGCCAACGATAAAGAAGAGTTGATCCACAAGCTGGTGGACCTCCTCAGTCACAAAATCGCCGACCATCAGATAGAAGGTGTCCGCGAAGCCGTATTTAAACGAGAGGAGATCATGTCGACCGGAGTCGGTAAATCGCTGGCCATTCCACACGGTAAGTGTGCGTCGCTCGATGACAACTACGCCTGCTTTGCCCGCCTTTCCGAACCGGTAGAGTTTAACTCGATCGATAATGAACCGGTGAAGCTGGCGTTTCTGTTGGTAGGGCCCGATTCTAAAAACAGTGCCCATATTAAACTGTTGAGCCGCATCTCCCGCATTATGAATAGCGCAACCTTTCGGGAGCGGCTGGATGCGTGCTCGAACGAGCAGGAGCTCTACAATGCCTTTAAAGAAGAGGAAACCACCTATTTCGGCTCGTAATCGGGCCGGACTGCCGGGCGTACATCGCTTGCTGTTTTCGGCGGTGCTGGCCTTGTTGCTGCCGCTCTGTGCGGCCAGCCAGCCGGCGGCTATTCAACAGCTCATCGCGCAGAGTGGTGCCGGCGATGCGATCTGGTCGCTCCAGGTTCGGGACAGCTCCGGAACGGTGCTGCTCGAGTGGAATGCCGACAAGTTGATGCGCCCCGCGTCCAACCTGAAGCTGATCTCCTCCTCCGCTTTTTTGAGCCATTTTGGGTCAGACTTCCGTTTTCAGACGCACCTGTATGTGAACGGCTCGGTGAATGAATCGGGTGTGCTGCGTGGCGATTTGATTGTGCGCGGCTCGGGCGACCCCACCATGAACTACATCACCTACGACGATCCGCTGGATATATTTAGCCGATGGGCCGCAGTGCTCGATTCGATCGGCATCCGCGAAATTGACGGGAATATTATCGGCCACGAAGGGTTGTTTGATGATATCCCGTACCCGAAAGGGTGGGAGTGGGATGACCTCAGCTACTATTACGCTCCGGAACTGAGTGCGCTCTCCTTCAATTCCAATGTTGTAAATCTGGAAGTTATGGCCGGCGATGAGCCCGGCACGGCACCCTCCATACAGTGGAGCCCGATGAACACGCCCTACGTGCAGTTTATAAACGAGCAGGTGGTTACGCCGATCGGAACGCGTTTTGAGGAAGATTATCGCCGTATTTTGGGCACCAACACCATCTTTCTGCGAAGTACCCTGCCGGTTGGCTATTACGAAACGGAACCGCTCTCGGTGCACGATCCCGCGCGCTATTTCGCCGATACCCTGAAGCGCTACCTGCAACAGCGCGGCACACCGGTTCGCGGGCAGGCGTTAACCACCCGGCAGTTTTACGACTGGCAGCTCTTTCGCAAGGTGCACACCGAATGGTCGCCGCCGCTGGGCGAGATGGTTGTGCAGATCAACCGCGAAAGCGACAATTTCTACACGGAAATGCTGCTGAAAGCGATGGCTGCTTCGCGCTCGGGGGTAAATGGCTCTACGGAAAACGGGCTGCAGATGCTGCGCGAATTTATGATCTCGGAAGGCTTTTCGAACAACGCCATCACCCTTCGCGATGCGTCGGGCATGGCGCCTGCTACATTGCTGCGAACCTCCGAGCTGAATGCTTTTTTGGTGAACGTGATGAGGAAGCCCTATTTTGAGGAGTATTACAACAGCCTGGCAACCGGCGGACAAAACGGTACCCTAAAATATCGCTTTGGCGGCACGGAGCTGATCAACAGCTTTCAGGGAAAAACGGGGTTTGTGTCGGGCGTGCGTTCGCTGTCGGGGTATCTCGATACGCGAAGCGGAACCCGGCTCGTGGTCACCATTATCACCAATAACTACACGCTGCGCACCTCGCAGATCGACCGTGTTCATGAACAAATTTTGCAACGCTTGATGGAGACCTACTGATGGCCGAAAGCCAACCCCATATTCTTGTTGTTGACGATGAAAAAAGTATTCGCAACACCCTGCGGGAAATCCTGGAGTTTGAGGGATATACCCTATTCGAAGCGGAAGATGGCGAACGCGCCCTTGCGATGGCGGGAGAGAAACGATTGGATCTGGTGATTCTCGATATCAAGATGAAAGGGATGGACGGCCTGGAAGTTCTTGATGCGATAAAAAAACAGAAACCCGATCTGCCGGTGATTATGATTTCCGGCCACGGTACCATCAAAATAGCGGTAGAAGCCACCAAATCGGGGGCGTTCGATTTTATTGAAAAACCGCCCGACTTGAATCGGCTGCTCATCAGCGTGCGCAATGCGTTGTCGCGCTCGGAGCTGGCCGAAGACAACCGCCGTATTCGAACCGAACTGCACAATATTACCGACATGGTGGGGCAAAGCTCCGCTCTGGATCGGGTAAAACGCACCATCGAAAAAGTGGCGCCAAGCAATAGCCGGGTTCTCATCACCGGCGAAAACGGAACCGGAAAAGAGCTGGTAGCCCGGTGGATTCACGAAAAAAGCAGCCGCGCATCCAAGCGGTTTGTAGATGTGAACTGTGCGGCCATCCCCTCAGAGTTGCTTGAAAGCGAGCTGTTCGGGCACGAAAAAGGGGCGTTTACCGGAGCGGATAAACAGCGTATCGGTAAATTTGAACTGGCCGATAAAGGAACCATATTTCTGGACGAAATTGGTGATATGAGCTACGAAGCGCAAGCCAAAGTGCTTCGTGTGTTGCAGGAAAACACCATCACCCGTGTGGGTGGCACCGAAACCATTCCGGTAGATGTGCGCGTGCTTTCAGCTACCAATAAAGACCTGCGCAAAGAGATTGAAAACCGGGCGTTTCGGGAAGATCTCTATCATCGCCTCAATGTAATACCGATCCATCTGCCGCCATTGCGTGAACGAAAGGAAGATATTCCGCTACTGGCCCGCTCATTTCTTGAAAAACTGGCCGATCGCGATATTCTCTACGCCGGAAAACAGTTTACCGAAGAGGCGCTCCAACGCCTGCAGCAACATAGCTGGGCGGGCAACATCCGGGAACTGCAAAACATGGTAGAGCGGATGGCCCTGCTCTCTGAAGGAGAAAAAATTACCGCCGATCAGATTGATCTGTTCGTGTCGGGCCATCTGGATGAAGATCTCGATCTCGACAGATTGCTCGATCAGGCGCAAACGTTTCAGGAGTTTAAAGAGCAGGCCGAGCGTTTCTTTTTGATGAAAAAACTCGAAAAAAACGACTGGAACATCTCTGCAACGGCTGAGGAGATTGACATACAGCGCAGCCATATTTACAACAAAATGAAAAAATACGATATCGAAAGGTAACTCTATGTCAGCACAACTTATCGACGGGAAAAAAGTAGCCGAAATTACACGGTCTCTGATCAGGGAAGATGTAGAACGCTGGGTGGCCGAAGGAAATCGCCCGCCGTTTCTGCAGGTGATTCAGATCGGCAGTGAGCCGGCATCTACCTCTTACATTCGCGCAAAAACGCGAGCTTGCGAAGATGTGGGCATCGAAACAGCCACTGCCCACCTTCCCGATACCATTTCGGCAAAAGAGTTGAAGCAAAAAATCCGCTCGTTTAATGAGGATGATTCGATTGACGGCATTCTGGTTCAGCTGCCACTGCCTTCGCATCTCTCGTCACACGATGTGATCGAAAGCATTGATCACCGCAAGGATGTGGATGGGTTCCACCCGATGAATGTTGGCCGGCTTGCTGTGGATCAACCAACGTTTCGTTCCTGCACACCGGCCGGTATTTTTGAACTCTTTACCTACTACAGTATTCCCGTGAAAAGCAAACACGCGGTGGTGATAGGAGCCAGCAATATTGTCGGTTCGCCGATGGCAATTATGCTTTCCCGTGAGAACTCTTCGGGGAAAGCCACAACCACCATCTGCCACAAATACACCAAAGACATTACCCGCCATACCATCGATGCCGATATACTGATTGCCGCGGCCGGCCAGCCGGGGCTCATCAAACCGGAAATGGTAAAGGAGGGCGTGGTGATTATTGATGTAGGCATCAATCGCGTGGCCGACGAAACCTCCGAAAAAGGATACAAGCTGGTGGGTGATTGCGACTTTGACGCCCTGAAACAGAAAGCGAGCTGGATTACACCGGTTCCCGGCGGCGTGGGCCCGATGACGGTGGCCATGCTGATGAAAAACACCCTTCTTGCTGCTAAAAAATCAATTTATCCCGATGAATAATCAACAAACCATTCGTCCGTTGCGTGCATTTTTTGTTCTCGCAGCCTTGTCGTTTACACTTCTCATAACTCACGCCTGTTCAGATTCCGAGTCCATGACCAACAACCCGTTTGCTCAACCCAGTACCCTGCCGTTCGAAGCCCCCGATTTTGATGCCATTGACGATTCTCACTATCTGCCGGCTTTTCGCCGGGGTATGGAGATACAGCTCGGCGAGATGGATGCCATTGCGCAATCGCCCGATGAACCAACGTTCCAAAACACCATCGTGGCGATGGAGCGCACCGGTGAGCTGCTAACCCGTGTCCAGCGGGTATTCTTCAATATGGCATCGGCCCATACCAATGTTACCATTCAGAAAATCCAGGCCGAAATGGCACCAAAGCTGGCTGCCCACTCCGATAATATCTATCTGAACAGGGAGCTGTTCAGCCGGGTGCAAACGATCTATGAAGCCCGCCACGATGCCGGTTTGGATGCGGAATCTCTGAAACTTCTGGAAGATACCTATCGCGACTTTGTGCGGGCCGGGGCTATGCTGAACGATACCGAACAGGCCAGAATGCGGGAACTGAACGAGCGCATCTCCGCTCTTACCACCGAATTTCAGGAGCGCCTGCTGGCTATGACCCGCGAAAATGCAGTATTGGTAGATGATGCAGCCAAGCTGGACGGTCTCAGTGATGATCGAATTGCCGCGGCACAACAAGCAGCAAAGGCACGCGGCCACGACTCCGGATATCTTCTGTCCATAACCAATACAACACGGGTTCCGCTGCTTACCTCGTTACACAACCGCGAACTGCGCCGAACCCTGTGGGAAGCCTCCGCTTATCGCGGTATTGGCAAGGATGGCGGCATCGATACCCGGCCCATTGTGGAAGAGCTGGCCGCACTGCGCGCCGAACGTGCCGAACTGCTTGGATACCCGAACTACGCCAGTTATGCGCTGGAGCCGCAAACAGCGGGTGCTCCTGCTAACGTGTTGGACATGCTTGGCGGATTGACATCATCGGTGATTGAAAATACCCGGGCAGAAGCCGAGATGATCGGCGACCGCATGGCACGCGATGGAGTAAACGACGACGTGCAGCCGTGGGACTGGGAATATTATGCCGAGAAGGTCCGCCAGGAGCAGTACGATATCGACGAAGAAGAGGTGCGCCCCTACTTTGAACTGGAGCGGGTTCTGCAGGATGGTGTTTTCTATACCATGAAGAGATTGTATGGAATCACCTTCGAAGAACGGTTCGATCTGCCCGTCTATCACGACGATGTGCGAGTGTTTGATGTGTTTGAAGAGGATGGCACGCAGCTCGGCCTTTTTTATGCCGACTACTTTTCGCGCGATTCCAAACGGGGCGGTGCATGGATGAACTCTTACGTGGTGCAATCCCGCCTGTTAGATAAAAAACCGGTTGTAAAAAATGTACTCAACATTCCGCCGCCGGCCGAGGGAGAACCTGCACTGATTAGCTTCGACAATGTAACCACTCTGTTTCATGAGATGGGCCATGCTGTTCACGGCCTCTTTTCAGATGTGACCTACCCGTCTCTGGCAGGTACATCGGTGCCCCGCGATTTTGTGGAGTTTCCATCCACCTTTGAGGAAGACTGGGCCATCCATCCCGACGTACTCGAAAATTATGCGGTACACCATCAAACCGGAGAGCGTATTCCGGACGCCTTGCTGGAACGGCTCATTGAAGCGAGGGAGTTTAACATGGGCTTTACAACCCATGAATATCTGGGCGCAACTCTGATCGATCTGGAGTGGCACCTGCTCTCACGAGACGACGCAGCAGGGCCTATTGATGTTGTTGCTTTCGAGCAGGCCGCTCTGCAGAAGTATGGACTGGATCATCCGGCCGTGCCACCTCGATATAAATCGCCCTATTTTGCGCATATTTTTTCCGGCGGATATTCGGCCAACTACTACGCCTACATTTGGTCGGAGGTTCTGGCGGCCGATGCGTTTTCCTTCATGAACGAACGCGGAGGACTCACCCGTGAAAATGGCGATTGGTATCGGGAGAATATCCTGTCGAAAGGGGGAACCCTTGACGCGATGACACTGTACCGTCAATTTCGCGGAGGAGCCCCGGAACCGGAACACTTGCTGCAACGCCGCGGCTTGCAATAACCGCCCGGCGGTTTTGGGTACTGCCGCCTGTCCCGACGGCTTTTGAATCGGG
>JBLRWS010000064.1:0-12493 GCA_047921075.1 Balneolaceae bacterium
AAATCGCGCATCAACTCGATGGTAACACCGGTTAGGGAATCTTGCTCGTCGGTATAGGAAAAGCCCCCGCTTGGAACGTAATAGAGATGGAGCGTGCCTTCTCGCTGCTCCAACAGCTCTTGCCACGAGGTTGGGCCATCATCTGGCTGCGGACTGCTACATGCGGTGGCCAAGATCCATAGTAAAGCAGCTATCCAATAAATCGGTGTTCGTATGGGCATTGTTTCAGGAATGAATGAGGAGTTGTAACCGAGACATTTGAACATAAAAAAACCCGGCTATTTTTCAATAGTCGGGTTTTTTTCTAAAAAGTGAACCTGCTTAGTCGTAAATCAGGCTTTCAACTTCCACAGCACTCAGTCCTTTGGGTGTTTCTTCCACACCAAACTCTACAGCTTCGCCTTCTTCAAGCGATTCCTGGAAACCGAGGTTTTCTACGTTGTTTCTGTGTACAAAAATGTCTTTTCCGCCGTCGTCAGGACTGATAAATCCAAATCCTTTTTCGCCGTCGAACCATTTTACTTTACCTTTTTGTTTACTCATTATTTTTTACTTGTATTTTAAGCACCTAACGCGTTCATCTGATAAAAAGAAGGGCTGTACCGAACTGTTTTCACGAACTACTAACTAATAAAATAGGTGGGGTATTAATGTTAACGGTTCAATAATAAGGATTATCTCTCGGAATACCTATTTTCATTTCACAATCAGAGAAGCGGTTATTCTCCGGCTTCCATCACTTTTTTGTAGGCAGACTTTACTTTGCGTCCGGCCAGCGCTTCGTTCACATTAAACAGATGGTCTCCAATTTTCTCGAGGCGAGCCAGGAAATCGAGATAGATAAAGCCGGCTTGTGCCGAATACGATTTTTTCTCGAGCCGCTTATAGTGCTCGTCCATCAGCTCATCGCGGATTTCATTGATGCGGTCCTCAATTTTGATCGATTTTTCCAGGTCAATTTCGCCATTAAGCTCAATATTCTCCCGAACGTTTCGGATCGCTTTGTGAACCATATTCATTATTTTTTCGAGTTCATCGAGTGCCGTTTTGGGCAGCTTGATGTCTTCATTTTGCATATCCTCAAACGTCTTGGACATCTGATAGTAGATATCTCCCACTCGTTCCAGATCGTTGATGATACTGTGCATGCCCCGAATTTTTTTCGTTGCCTCCTCGGATAGGTTGGAGCTTGATATCTTGGTGAGATACTCGGCTATTTCAAGCTCAATATTATCGGTGATCTCTTCCCGTTTTTTAATTTTTTTCAAAAACTTCTCGTGCTTTTTCTGTTTTTTGAAAAGCAGTCCTTCAAAGCTGAAGTGCATCTTTTCGATCAGCTTTCCGAACAGTTCAATCTCTTTTCGGGCTTGCTCGATGGACATCTCGGGAGAAGACATCATACCGGCGCTGATGTAACGCAGCCGGAATTTGCTATCACTATCCACCTTCTCTTTCTGGAATCGCTCTACAAGGCGTACAATACGGGGCACAAAGGCAAAGAGAAGTATTACATTAAACACATTAAAGGTTGTGTGAAACAGCGACAGCGCCAGTGTAGCATTGGCTCGATTGGCTTCCGTACCCACCAAAACAGTACCTACTTCGGGTGAGAAAAATTGCATGATGGCATCAATACCCTGCAAAAACGGGTTTATCAAAATGAGCATCCACAACACACCAATGACGTTAAATACAAAGTGGAAACGAGCGGCCCGCTTGGCATGCACATTCCCGATTAAGGCGGCAATATTTGCAGTCACCGTGGTGCCGATGTTTTCTCCCAAAATCATGGCCGCAGCAATAGGAAAGTCAATCCACCCCTGAAACAACATAACCAGCGTAATGGCCATCGCAGCTGACGATGACTGTGTGAGCAGGGTCAGAACCGTGCCGACACCCACAAAAATGAGGATGGAGAGAAATCCAAACCCTGTAAATGAATCCAAAAACATGAACATTTCGGGATTGTCCTGTATATCGGGTACCGCATTTTTAATGAAATCCAATCCGATAAACAGAATTCCGAATCCGATCATCGCCTCGGCCAGGCTTTTCAGCTTTTCGCGCCCAAAAAAGAGAAATGGGAAAAAAAGACCGATCAGCATTATGGCGATCGGTGTAATTTGAAATTTGAAGCCAAAAATGGAAATGATCCATGCGGTAACCGTTGTGCCGATGTTAGCTCCCATAATCACACCGGTCGATTCTATAAACGTGATCAACCCGGCGTTTACGAAACTAACCACCATTACCGTGGTGGTGGTTGATGACTGTGTGATGGTGGTAGCCGTAATTCCCGTTAACAACCCCCGAAGACGGGTGGTAGTCATTCCCTTCAGGATAGCACGAAGCTTGCTACCGGCTACTTTTTGCAACCCGTCGCTAAAAATTTTCATTCCGTAAATGAAAACTCCGAGCGACCCAATGAGCTGCAGAAAGTCAAAAAAGTTGTAATTCATGAAAAAGCCAGGATTTGGATGAACGACACCGCAAGCGGCAGTGTGATTAAGCTCATAATATAACAGATGCTATAGACTTATTGGAATGGTTTTAAGAGCGGGCAAAATTGTTAACATTCAGGTAACATCAAATATTAGATTTTTCTAATGTTAAGAAATTTTAATATATTGGATCAGGTTTCAGTTTTCGACAATCAATCAGCGCTTTATGCAACAGGCTCAATCCGTTTCTCAATTTTGCGAATCCTTGGTAGAGGATATTCAAAACGGCAAACACGACGTAGTAAATCGTACTCTAAAAAAGATTTTACCCAACGTAGAGACATATTTAACCGTGCGTTTCGGTGCTTCACCCGAAGCCGCAAAAGAGTGTACGCAACAAGCATTTCTGAATGTATACGAACAAATTCTGCAAGATAATATCAAGAATACGCGTAGTATTTACGCCTACATCGTACGCGCCAGCCGTAACGAATACATCCGGCAAAACCGTCGCCACAAAAAATTTATCGACGAGAATGCAGATGTAACGGATCTGTGGTCTCACGCCTCGCAAATGGAGCGGCTGGTTGACAAAGAACGACAGCAGATTTTGCATGAATGCCTCGAAGAGATGGATGATGATGCCCGCGAGTTAATTTGCTACTTTTTTGAAAAGCCGGGTGTGAGTTCAAAAGATGCCAGTCAACACTTCAACAGCACATCGGCCTGTCTGCGCACCCGAAAGTCCCGCGCCATGCGTGAGCTGCACCTGCGTGTGATGAATAAAGAAGAAATACGCATGCCCTCCCGTTTTTCGTAATTGCTATAAACACACAAAAGGCCGCCTGATGGGCGGCCTTTTTTGTGTTTGCAAAACCAATAATCAGAGGAACTGTATCAGCTCCAATGCGATTGTGCGATGGCTTCTTCGCTTTCGTGCTCCGATAGAAATCGCTCCGCATCAAGAGCGGCACGGCAGCCGGTTCCTGCTGCGGTTACCGCTTGGCGGTAAATCGGATCCATGGCGTCTCCGCTGGCAAAGATTCCGGGCAGGTCGGTTTCCGTAGATTGCCCCTTCGTGATGATGTAGCCTACATCATCCATCTCAAGCACCTCCTTAAAGAGATCGGTATTCGGCTTGTGTCCGATAGCGATAAACACGCCGGTTACATCATCCAGAGTCGTGGTTTCACCGGTTTCATTATTTTTTACCTGTACACCTTCCACAACGTTTTCGCCAAGCACTTCTGCGAGTTCGGAGTTCCAGAGAATCTCAATTTTTTCGTTGTCGAATACCCGTTTTTGCATCGCCTTTGAGGCACGAAACTCGTCGCGGCGGTGAATGACCGTTACCTTGCTGGCAAATTTGGTAAGAAAGCTGGCCTCTTCCATGGCTGTATCGCCACCGCCCACGACCACCACGTGCTGGTCGCGGAAAAAAGCGCCATCGCAGGTGGCACAGGCACTCACGCCTTTACCTCTGAGCCGCTGCTCACTGTCGATGCCCAGCCACTTGGCCGATGCACCGGTCGAAATGATGATCGTTTTGGCGTAGATGTCTACTTCCTCATCCACCGTAAGCTTGTAGGGCCGTTTTTCAAAGTCGATGTTGGTTATATATCCATACCTGCAATCGGCACCAAATTTTTTGGCCTGCTCACGAAAATCGTCCATCATTTTCGGGCCCATCACGCCCTCGGGATAGCCGGGATAGTTCTCCACATCGGTGGTTTGCATAAGCTGTCCACCGGGTTCCGGCCCCTCAAACACAATGGGATTCAGGTCGGCACGTGCTGCATATAATGCCGCTGTGAGTCCGGCCGGGCCGCTTCCAACAATTACTACGTCGAATGTTTTTTCTTTTATATCGTCCATAAGGTCAGATTTTGTTTTTGCTTAATGTACAAAATTTAGTGCCTACTTTTGGTTGATCTTATCTATCCATTGTATAGCTTTTTTGTAACAAACGGCCGCTTCCGATATTATTGATGGGCCCCCAACGGAGCTCTCAACATATTGAACGTCAACGAATTATCGTTTGTTTAAGAAACCACATTCAACACAACGTAAACCAAATGAACGAATCATGAACAAAGTAGCTGTCGTAATTCTCGCACAAACAGGCACGCACGAAGCATTGGGCCGTGCCGTGAACGCCCTTGAATTTGCCAAAGAGTTAAAAGATCACGGTGATGATGTGAAAATCGTATTTGACGGAGCCGGCGTCACGTTTATTCCCGAACTGGCCGACGAAGAGCACAAAGCCAACCCCCTCTACAAAGCGGTAGAAGATAAAATTGATGGTGCCTGTAAGTTCTGCGCAAAATCGTTTGGTGTCATCAACGAAGTACGAAAAACCGATGTCGCACTTTTGGATGATTATGAGGAGCACCCAAGCCTGCGGTCTTACATTCAGGACGGGTATCAGATTGTGACATTCTAAGGCCAATCAGCAGCACACAAAGAGCGTCAATCTGATTTGACGCTCTTTTTTTTGTCTTTCATTGACAGCCATCGGTCCATTGGATGGCTTCCACTGCCAATACCATTCCAGATTGCCCCTGCACGTTGATTTTAGGGTAGCGCTTTTCCGGTCCCTCCCTTCCGTTTTAAGTGCACGTAATTATTTTCTTGTCCGAAATCATCCTCGTCACAGTTGCGTTTCTGCGATTTTTCAATAACTTCCACAAAAACAGACGCATGGAGGAACAGATGATTGCAGGAATTTGCCGGGAAGCCGCTGACGGCGAGCAGCGGGTAGCCATCTCGCCGGAAGGAGTTCAGGCGCTGATCGAGCTCGGTTTCGATGTTCTTGTAGAGGAAGGGGCCGGTACCCATTCAAGTTTTACCGATGCCATGTATCGCGATGCAGGGGCAACGCTCACCGGCTCGCGGGCTGATGTGTACGCATCGTGCGATCTTCTTCTTGGCGTACAGGCTCCACCGATGGAAGAGCTCGGCAACCTGAAACGGGAATCGATACTTCTCTCTTTTATCTGGCCGCTTCAAAACAAACCGTACGTGGAGGCGCTGCAAAAACACCAGATCACGGGTCTCGCGGTAGATACACTGCCCCGCATCAGCCGGGCGCAATCGATGGATGCCCTGTCAACCATGAGCAATATTGCCGGCTATAAAGCGGCGCTGCTCGGTGCCAACCATCTGGACCGCTACCTGCCGATGATGATGACAGCTGCCGGAACCATTCCCCCCGCCAAAGTTCTTGTGCTGGGCGCCGGCGTGGCCGGTTTGCAGGCAATTGCCACTGCGCGGCGGCTGGGCGCGGTTGTGGAAGCGTTTGATATACGCCCGGCCGTGAAGGAGCAGGTAGAAAGTCTGGGAGCCTCTTTTGTGGATGTGCCGCTTGAAGAAGAGACCGAAACCAAAAGCGGGTATGCCAAAGAGCTGTCGGAACGAAACAAAGAGCTGCAGCGAGAAACGATCCACAATCACATCATTAAATCCGACATCGTAATCACCACCGCTTTGATACCGGGACGGCCGGCACCGATATTGGTAACTCGTACATCCGTTGAACAGATGCACCCCGGGTCTGTCATTGTTGATCTTGCCGCAGAACAGGGGGGCAACTGCGAAGCTACCGAACCGGGCAAAACGGTTACGGTTAACGGGGTAAAAATTCTCGGACCGCTCGATATTCCATCGCAACTCGCCTACCATGCAAGCAAACTCTACTCAAAAAACCTACTCTCCTTGTTGACTCTGTTAATGGAGGATGGCAAGCCGAATTTTAATTTTGATGATGAGATTATTGCCAACACTACCATCACCCACCGTGGAGACATTATCTCCCCGTTTGTTCTGGAGCATTACGCATCGAACCCAACCACCTGATCGCCTATGGAAGCACTCATTTTTAACCTGTTTATTTTTGTTTTAGCCGCTTTTGTGGGGTTTGAGCTAATCTCAAAAGTGCCGCCAACGCTGCACACGCCGCTGATGTCGGGCGCCAATGCCATCTCCGGCATTACGCTGATCGGTGCGTTGGTTATAGCCGGCAGTACAGATAGCGAGTGGGCCCACTGGATCGGGTTCGCGGCGATCATTTTTGCAACCATCAACGTTGTAGGCGGGTTTTTGGTGACCGATCGCATGCTGGAGATGTTTCGCAAAAAAGAGGAGGATAACCGATGAGTTCGTTTCTTCCTGAGGCTCTGCAAGCCGTGATGCCTAATCTGATTCAGCTTCTCTACCTGGTAGCAACCGGTTTTTTTATTGTCGGCATCAAAAAACTAAACTCCCCCGCCACGGCACGCAAGGGCAACCAGCTGGCTGCTACCGGTATGCTGATGGGGGTTGTGGTAACTCTTTTCGATCAGGGAATTGTTACGTTCGAATGGATCGTTGCCGGTTTGGTGATTGGCAGCGCCATCGGCCTTTTTGCGGCCAAAAAAGTGAAAATGACAGCCATGCCCGAAATGGTTGCTCTCTTTAACGGCTCGGGAGGCGGTGCCTCTGCCCTGGTTGCCTGGGCCGAATTCAGTCGGGTTGACCCTCTTTTGTTCGATCTGCAGAGCTTGCTTACCATCGGGCTCAGTATTTTAATCGGTTCCATTACGTTTACTGGCAGCCTGGTTGCGTTTGGCAAATTGAACGGTACGCTGCCCGGCGGTCGGGTAGCCCTGCCGGCTCAGAACATCATCAACTTGCTGCTTACAGCGGTGGCTTTTGTGCTGATCGGGTTGTTTGCCGTTGACCCGACCCACACCACCTGGTTCTGGTCTCTGTTTGCCCTTGCTCTGATCATCGGAATATTTACCGTACTCCCCATCGGCGGAGCTGACATGCCGGTGGTGATTTCCCTACTCAACTCCTACTCCGGTATCGCCGCATCCATGGCCGGCTTTGTCATCGGCAACAACTTGCTCATTATCAGTGGCGCGCTGGTTGGCGCTGCGGGGCTGATTTTAACCAACATCATGTGCAAGGCGATGAATCGATCGCTTGGCAGCGTACTTTTTGGCACTTTTGGCGGTGGCGATGACGCTTCTGCAAGCAGCGATTCGGGCGACAAAAGTGTGCAGAAAACCTTTGCCGATGATGTGGCCATTCAGTGTGCTTACGCCCGTAAAGTGGTCATTGCTCCGGGATATGGCCTGGCCGTTGCGCAGGCACAGCACGTACTTAAAGAGGTGGCTACTATACTTGAGCAGAAAGGAGTGACTGTTTTATATGGAATCCATCCGGTTGCGGGCCGCATGCCGGGCCACATGAATGTACTTTTGGCCGAAGCCGATGTGCCGTACGATCAACTTCGCGATATGGACCAGATCAATCCCGAATTTACATCAACGGATGTTGTGCTGATTATCGGGGCGAATGATGTGGTAAATCCCGCTGCCAAAACCACTCCCGGCAGCCCCATTTACGGCATGCCCATTTTGAATGTAGATGAAGCCAAGCGAACCATCGTCTTTAAGCGAAGCATGAGCCCCGGTTATGCCGGCATAGACAACGATCTTTTTTACAGTGAGAAAAATCAGATGTTTTTTGGCGACGCTAAAAAATCGCTTCAGGAGTTATCGTCGGCACTTAAAGAGCTCGATTAGTCGATGAGGCGGTGAGATACGTACATCAGCCGGTTTCCTCGCTGTATCTGCATCACAATAAAATCGCCGGCTGTAAAGTGCTCGAAGACAGAGTAGAAGGCGTCATACGAAAACATATCTTCTCCATTTACTGTGTAGATGACATCTCCCGGCTGTAACTCATCTCCCATGGCGGTTGATTTTCCGTTGGATGCGGCCACTAAAATGCCGCCGCGTTTTCGCAGGGGCGGAAGCATATCGCGAATGTCTGAGGTGAGCCCGATGGCCAGCACACCGATTTTAGCGATAAAATTCCGCTCCATATCCACCAGGTTCATAAACTCTGCTTCGCGATCGGGCCGCTCCATTACGCGTACCGGCACGTCCATCGTTTCGCCATTGCGGTAAACGGTCAGAGTAACTCTCGAGTCGATATCACGTCCATATATGTTCACATTTAGCTGGCGTGCGTTCTCCATGGGCCGCCCATCCAGAGCCATTACAACATCGCCCGGTTGCAGTCCGGCAAAGTCGGCCGGTGTGCCCGGAAACACATCTCCCAACACCACACGGTGATGTTGCTGAAGATTCATAGCCTGTGCAAGGCGGGGTGTAACCGTTTGAGCATACGTACCCAGAACGCCTCGGCTAACCGATCCCCGTTCGCGAATTTGGCGGTAAATCGATTCCACAATATGGCTGGGCGCCGCGAATCCGAGCCCTTCGCTGCCGCCGGATTGAGAAAGATTCAATGTGTTGATGCCAATAACCTCCCCCTGCACATTCACCAGCGGACCGCCGCTATTGCCGGGGTTTATAGGAGCATCGGTTTGGATATAGATCATGGGATCTTCCTCGCGCAGCTGACGAGCTTTGGCACTCACAATGCCCATACTTACTGACTGCTGCAATCCCAGCGGGCTGCCAAACGCAAACACAAAGTCGCCGGCACGAATCTCCTCCGAATCGCCAAAGGGAAGGGTGGGTAGCCCGGTGGCGTCTACTTTTAATACGGCGATATCGGTTTCGCGGTCTACACCTACAACTTCGGCAAGCAGCATAATGCCACGGGGGTTCAGTATCGATTCGTCATGCCCCACGTTCTCCCGTTCAGGAAGCAGCACTTGCACGGTCTGTGCACCGTCTACCACGTGCCGGTTGGTGATAATGTAGCCATCTGAATCCACAATAACCCCTGAGCCGTTACGCACATTGTGTGTAAAAATCACATTGCCCGATTGCTCGAATCGGCTCGGGCGGCCAAATTCGTCCACCACAATCTGCACCACCGATTGGTTTACCCTCTCTACCAGATCGCGCTGCGACTGGATCAATTCAGATGCGCGATGCTGAGAGTAGGATAACTCCGGTATCACCAAAAATGCCAACAGTAATCCTGCCAGCAGATACAACCCTGATCGTCTTCTATTCATAACCTTTTGATTCGATTTAATTTCTGAGAAAATGCGTGTTTTAAGACGCCCAACCCTCACAAAAAACAATCAAACGATCACAAGATGATCACGGGCTGTACGCATCTATTCAATGGGCACGACCCGGTTGAGCGTTCCATTCGACTCGTTGGCAAAATAGATATAGCCGTCGGGTGCCAGATGCACGTCCCGCACACGGCCAATGCCCTCAAAAAGGCGCTCTTCGTGCACAAACTCTTCGCCATCCACTACAATTCGCGAAATCAGCTGAAACGAGAGCGCGCCGTTCAGGATATCACCGTTCCAGGCGGGATAACGATCACCTGAAACAAAAGTCATGCCCGACGGAGCGATAGACGGCGTCCAGTGCATCACCGGCTGCTCCATACCCTCTTTTTCAGTATATGGGGTAATTTCAGCCCCGTTATAGTTGATACCATAGGTAATTTCGGGCCATCCGTAATTGGCTCCGGGTTTGTTGTGAACATTCAGCTCATCGCCGCCCCGCGGGCCGTGAAAGTTCGACCAGATTACTCCGGTTTGCGGGTGGGTAGCCATTCCCTGAATATTTCGCAGGCCGTAGGCGTAAATTTCATCCAGCCCGTTGCGCCCAACAAAGGGATTGTCGGCAGGAATGGAGCCGTCGTCGTTCAGCCGAAACAGGTTACCGTTTGAGTTGGTAATATCCTGAGCGGTATTCATCGCACCGCGGTCGCCAATTGAAAAGTAGAGGTATCCGTCGCCGTCAAAGGCAATTCGGCTGCCAAAATGGTGACGCGAATCGGTAAATGGCGTGCCTTCGTAGATCTCTTCATGGTCGGTAAGTGCGTGCGCGTCGGCATCAAACCGGGCTCGTACAATGGCTGTTTGTGCACCGCCTGGTCCCGGTTTTGAATAACTCATGTAGAGCCATCCATTCTCAGCGTAGCGGGGATGGAGCTCGATATCCAGCAGTCCGCCCTGGCCCCGCGCAACCACCTCCGGCACACCCTGCACCGGATCGTTTAACAGTTCGCCGTCCCGAACCACGCGCAGCTGCCCGTCGCGCTCGGTGATGAGCACATCCCCATTCGGTAAAAACGCCATCCCCCACGGCAGGCGAAGTCCGCTCACTACGGTTTCTACCCACACGCTCATCTCTTCGGTTTGGATGACATCACCTGCCGGGCCGGGTTCGGCAAAATAAAAGCCCTCTTCCAGGGAGGTGGGTGATTCCTGTGCATCAATCGAATCGGCCGAGCAGCCGAGAATGAATAAAATACAGGTGCTGAAAATAAATTTTACGTAGGTCATAATAGTACTCCGATTTCGTTTAAACGATCGTTACGTTGATTAATCAATGGTATAGACCCCTTCCAGGTTAAACGGAATGAGTTGTGCTCCTTCAAAACCGGGAATGGCTGCGGAAACGGCCGCCTCTCCCGTCAGCTTGTATTCAAAATCGGTTTGTCCACGCATCATGTCAAACAGCGCAGAACCCATCTGCGACGAACTGAGGCGAAGCGGCAGCACCACCTCGCGGCTTGTGTTGGAAGCTACGGTAATGGCGTCAGAAATGGTACTATCGAGCCACTGCCGGCCGCCAACATTCAATATATAATTGGCACGCTCCATGGTAATGGCAAAGGAGTTGGGATTGCGTACGGTAAATGTCACCTCTACATCGGCTCCGGTAAGCGACATGTTTTGTACCTCTACCCCGCCGAATGACATGGATGGAATTTTTGGCAGCGGAAAAACTCCCGAAGCCTGAACCGGAACCGAACGCACACCCATTACCGGCACTTCGAACTGTACCTCGGTAGCGAGCTGATAGGAGAGGCTGTCGCGGCGCATCAGGGAACCGAAGGTTTGGTACAACTCCGAAAAATTCATCGAAACCGGCACCTGAACAAGCGCTGTCTCTTCCCGGCCGATGTTCAAGCGCTCGCTCTGCGAACCGGACAAGAACGACGATTCGTTGATGAAAAACTCGTACTGATACCCCTCTGCCGTTACCCCGATTTGGTTTGGATTGGTCACCATAAAATCGAACAGCAGGGTTACTCCATCAAACGAAATAGATTGGATCGATACATCGGAATAGCGCACATCGGGCTGGCGCAAATCGGCGGCTTGGCGCAGACTGCTGCAGGAGGCAATAATGATCAACGAAATAAGAAGGAACAGAAAAGGTTGGGTGCGCATCATGATGAAAAGATTGGCTATGGGGTTCAGCATTAAAATAGTGAAAAGTGAAAAAGCAAAAGTGAAAAATTTCCTCTGTTATCGTCAAGGCCCGGCTCACCCACTCTCACTACTCAATACTCAATACTCAATACTCACTACTCACTACTCAAAAAAAAATGAACGTCAACCATCCGCTAACGGTTTTCAAAAAATATGATCATGTAATTTTTCACTCACTTTGCCAATGCTCCATCCGGACAATGAACCATCCGCCCTTGTACATGATCTGTTCGGCGAATTGCGCTTGGCGCTGAACGACCGGAATCACCCGTTTCGTTTCTGCACATTCTGCACTACGGACAGTGTTGGCCGGCCCGATTGCCGGATGGTGGTTCTGCGTGGGGTAGAGAAACAAAGCCGGCTGCTGTTTTACACCGATGCGCGATCACGTAAAACCGGACAGATTCGTGAGAACCCCCATGTCTGTCTGCTTTTTTGGCATCCTCAAAAACAGGTTCAATTAAGGTTATATGGATCGGCGAAACTCCACACCGGCAACGATACAGCAGCCCGGCACTGGGAAACCGTCACCGGAGGTGCACGGCACGATTACAACCTGTTGCATCCGCCCGGCACGCCGGTTGATGATCCCGCCTCTGGCCGGCAGCTTCGGCAGCCACTTGATGACCGGTATTTTACGGTGGTTGTGTGCACACTTTTCAGTTTGCACGCCTTGCAATTGCATGCCGATGGGCACCGGGCGATCGAAGCATCTGCGCCAGATAACGGCAGCGATTGGATCGGTGAATGGATTTCGCCCTAAACGCAGATATTTTAATCATTTGATAATGGACATCGAAGCGCTTTTTTAGTACACTATACCCTCTAGTACTTCTTTTAC
>JBLRWS010000065.1:0-11933 GCA_047921075.1 Balneolaceae bacterium
CCGTCATCATTGCTGCTCAGCAAACCGCAACCGGCAAGCAGCAGCGCCGAAAGAAAAGCCATCGCGGTAAATACATATACGTGTTTCATAACAAAAACCGATCGTTAATACATTGTATTACCTCTCTCTTGCATGTATGTTACTCCTACGAAACACGAAAGCATGTTAAACTTCTCTGTCTATAAATAAGAAAAAAAAGAGAGAGAGAAACACAACAGTATTTTTTTGTGAGAAAACTGGAGCCGCAGTCACGATCCTTTGGGGTGAAACGTTTGTTAATTCATAAAAAGATCCGCAATGTCTTTTTGAGACATTGCGGATCTGCATGACAGCTCTGGTTCGGACTGTTTGTTTCTACTTAATCAGCTTCAGGCCCATGGTCTGGCGGAACACCTCGCCGGAGAGGCCCCGCGCCTCAAGCCGCGCAAGATAGCTTCCGCTGGCAAGAGACGCCGCATCGAAAACCGTGCTGTGGCGCCCGGCCTGCACCCGGCGGCAAAATTCAGCGGGGGATACATTTTACGCCGCCTATTTTTCTTATCTTTGTGCAAAATAAAATATGACGAATGTATAATGACTTTAACACAGCTCAAATATATCGTAGCCGTTGACAAGTACCGCCATTTTGCCACCGCGGCCGAGAAGAGCTACGTCACGCAGCCAACGCTGAGCATGCAGATCCACAAACTGGAAGAGGAGCTGGGCGTAACCCTGTTCGACCGGACCAAAACTCCGGTTATTCCCACTGAAATTGGCGTGGAGATCATCGAACAGGCCAAAGAGATTTTACGAAACGCCCGGCAGCTCACCGATACCATTCAGTTTCACAATGACGAGCTGAAGGGGACCTTTCGGGTTGGGGTCATTCCCACAGTAGCACCCTATCTGGTGCCCCGATTTCTGCGGCCGTTTATTCAGGACCACCCCAAACTGGAACCTGTTTTTGAGGAGCTGCTTACGCAGGATCTGATCAAGAAATTACAAAATGATGAGCTCGATGCCGGTATTATTGCTACCGACGAGGCAAAAGCGAACCTTTTCACAGAAGATCTCTACGTAGAGCCGTTCGTGGCCTATCTTTCCACAAACCATCCGCTGGTAGAGAAAGAGGTGCTTACGGTAGACGACCTGGACCGCAGCAACATCTGGCTGTTGAACGAAGGACACTGCTTTCGCGATCAGGCCGTTACGATTTGCAAAGAATCCGGCTCCCGGCAAAAAACAGCCATCGAATTTAAAAGCGGAAACCTGGAAACCCTGAAAAAGCTGGTGGAGCAGAATTTTGGGATGACCCTGCTGCCCTATACCGCTGTGATGGAGTTTGACGATACCTGTTCGAACGGGATCATAAAGCAATTTAAAGCTCCCGTTCCATCGCGAAAAGTGCGCCTCGCTTACAGCCGGAAACACCTCAAAAAGAACATCATCAGCACGTTTAAGGCGTACATCTGCGACAGTGTGCCACCCGAGTTAAAAACAGACGATGAGCGCCTTGTTCTCGACTAAACGCCAATCCCGCCCTTTCGAACTGAAGACGTTCTGCCGCCGTGGAGTATAGCCTGACTGTCTGGGTCGTCTTTAACATCTTCATCATCAGCATGCTGGTGGTAGACCTGATGGTCTTTAACCGCAAACCGCATGAGATTTCCATCCGGGAAAGCCTTGTCTGGACCGGCATCTGGATTGTCCTCGCCATCCTGTTCGGCATTGGCCTCTATTACTACTCCGGGCCGGATCAGGCACTCGACTATTTTACAGGCTACCTGATTGAAAAATCGCTGAGTGTGGACAATATTTTTGTGTTTCTGCTCATCTTCACCTATTTCGGCGTGGAGCCCAAATACCAGCACAAAGTCCTCTTTTGGGGAATATTTGGGGCGCTGGTTTTTCGTTTTATCTTTATTTTTGCCGGCGTAGCCCTCATCGAGCGGTTCCACTGGATGATCTATCTGTTCGGTGCTTTTCTGGTGTTTACCGGCATCAAGCTGGCGTTCGAAAAAGACAAGGAAATTCGTCCCGAGCGAAATCCGATCCTGAAACTGGTGCGCCGGTTCATCCCCATCACCAAAGAGTATCACGGGCAGAATTTTTTCATTCGCAAGCGCGGGCGGCTGATTGCCACCCCGATGTTTGTGGTACTGATTGTGATTGAAACCACCGATATTGTATTTGCTGTGGACTCCATTCCTGCAATTATGGCCATCACCCGCGACACATTTATCATTTACAGTGCCAACGCCTTTGCCATTCTTGGGCTTCGCGCTCTCTATTTTGCCCTGGCAGGCGTGATGCGGCTATTCCACTACCTCCACTACGGGCTGTCGTTCATTTTGGTGTACGTCGGTGTGAAAATGCTGCTCGAAGATCTCTACACCATCCCCACGTGGATAACCCTAACCGTTCTGATCGGCACCATTACCCTGTCGATTATCGCTTCTCTGTTTTTTCCCAAAAAAGATCCTCCCATTCCAAAAAACATTCAGCCATGATGGAATCGTTTGCTGCTCAATGGTTCACCGCCTATTACATCACCCTTGGTTCGCTGCTGATTACAGTTGGCGTGGCCATGATCATTCAACAACAGCGTGCCGTGGCCTATCTGCGCGAAGCGGCCGCCGCCGATCAGCCACCACAGGCGTTTAAAAACGTTCTGAAATACTTTCTGCTGTTTACCGTTCCGGGATTCATCCTCTCCTTCTTTCCCTTTTCCTGGATCGAACTTCTCTTTTCGGTTTGGAGTTTAATCATTGTATTCACGCTGGGGCAGATGCTGGTGCATTGGCGCTCGGCGGCGAAGCAGATCCGACAGCTGGGCGACACCCTTGGGGCTAAGGTCCGGTTTGCAGCCTTCAATTTTATCTCCCTTGGGGTGGTACTGTTCATGCTCTGCTACGTGTTGCTCTCTTCGTAACTGTACTCCTTTAACAGACGACTGTGATGACTCTTGAAAAGGCCGGGTGGCAAGGCCTCTACATACCGGAATTATCGATTTCGCTTGATGGTGCTCATCCCGATGCAGAAACCACCTTTGTGTCGCACGCCCATGCCGATCACATGCACCGCAATCGCAAGGCGAACACGATTGCGACCGCCCCCACACTGGAGCTGATGCAGCTGCGCGGCTACAACGGAACCGGCACTCCCCTCGCGTTTGGCGAGCCGATAGAAACCAACCGCTTTCGGGCCACACTCTTTCCGGCCGGCCACATTCTCGGGTCAGCCATGGTCTATATCGAGTCAGACCGCGGCACACTGCTCTACACCGGCGATTATCGAACGCCGCCATCTCCCGCAACGGAAGGATTCGACGCACCGGCGCAGGCCGATTGTATCATTACCGAAGCGACATTCGGGCTGCCCATCTACCGCTGGAGATCGCATGACGAGCTTACGCAGGAGTTGCACACCTTTGTGCAAGAGACGCTGGACGATGGCTACACGCCCGTACTGCTGGCCTACAATCTGGGCAAAGCACAGGAGCTGATGACGATGCTGGCACCGCTGGGGCTTCCGGTGATGATACACGGCGCCGGATACAACCTCTGCAGCGTGTACGAAGCGTACAATATCGATCTGGGCAGTTACCAGCCGTACGAACGGGAGAGGTGCGAGGGGCATATTTTAATTGCTCCCTCATCGGCCCTTGCAAACGGCTTCGCCTCCAATGTGAGTAAAAAACGGATCGCCTATTGCAGCGGATGGGCAGCGCTTGAATCACGGCGCAGCCAGCTTACGGTTGATAAACTCCTGCCCCTATCCGACCATCTCGATTTTTACGAACTGATTGATTTTTGCGAGCGGCTGAGCCCGAAAGAGGTTCTCGTTACCCACACGCCGAACCCGGATGTTGTGTGCCATTACCTGAAACAGCGCGGCATAGCCGGCCGCCACCTGAATCTGGAGAAGGAGGCCGACGACGGATGACTCTCTCCCCTGCTCCATGCACATTTCGCCGGCTCTGCGACACCCTGCAAACGATTCGTGAAACGCGCGGTACCAAGGCCAAAGCTGACATTTTCAGCAGCTTTTTACAATCTATTGAAGATGACGAAAGTCTGCAGCTTGCGTGCCGCTTTACAGCCGAAGGTGCGTTTGATGCGGTGTCGGGCAAACGCGCTGCCGCCGGAAGCCGCACCACCGGGCTGGCCGCCGCAGCGTTCTGTGAGATTGACTACGATCTGGTGTTTAAGCCGTGCCGGATAGCAACCGGAAGCAACTCCGAAGCCATCGAAAAACTGATGGATGCCACCCCGGCCGGCCGCGCCCGCCGCCATCCGCAGCCGATGTCGCTTCCGGACATGGAGGAACGATTCGAGGCGTTGCGTAAGGCCTCTTCCCGTGCAGAAAAGCAGCAGATTCTACGGGATGTTTGGAAACAGATGACGCCCGTCGAAATCAAATTCATGATTCGCATACTGGGACAGGGAACGCTGCGCATCGGGTTTGAATCGCGGTCGGTTGTTGCAGCCATTGCACAGGCATTTGGCCGCGAAACGGAAGCTGTTCGTTATGCCTACATGATGACCGGCAGCATCGGCAAAACCGCCCTCCTTGCCAAAAACGGTGAGCTCGATCAGGCGCAGTTTCAGCTCTTTCACCCGATTGCATTTATGCTGGCATCGCCGATCGAGAGCCGGTCTATCGACCATCTTTCCGACTATGTAACCGAAGAGAAGTTCGACGGCATGCGCGCACAGGTTCATGTGCAGGGCGATGCGGTAAAGATCTTCTCCCGCGACTTGAACGATATGACCGGTTCCTTCCCCGATGTGGCATCCTTTTTTGCGGAGCGAAACCTTCCGAGAGCGGTATTCGACGGGGAGCTGGTGGCCTGGCGCGATCAGACGATTCACTCCTTTCAGGAACTCCAGAAGCGGATGGGCCTCAAAAAGCCGGGAACGAAACGGCTCGCTGAAACACCCGTTCTCTTCATCGCCTACGATCTGCTGTATTGGGATGGGCGTCCGCTGTTTGGCCACCCCCTGAGCAGCCGCCGTTCCACTCTTGAACAGGCTGCCCAAAGCTACCGTCTGCCACTATCTACGCAACATTCTGTAACCGATTTTGAGGAGCTGGATACCCGCTTTCGCCAGGCGCTGGAACACGGCAACGAAGGGTTGATGCTGAAACAGGCAGACAGCCTCTACGAGTATGGGCAGCGAAAAAAGTCGTGGCTTAAAGTGAAAAAGCCGGGCGGCACACTCGATACAGTCATCATGTACGCCCATGCCGGAAGCGGCAAGCGGGGCGGCACCTACTCCGATTTTACTCTCGGTATTTCGGTAAAGGAAGATGAACGCTACGAAGAGGAGTTTATCCCAATCGGCAAAGCGTATGGCGGCTATACCGACGAAGAGCTTCGCGAAATGAACAAAAAAATCAAAGAGCTGACGGTTGAAACGTACGGCCCCACGCTCGGGTTGATCCCTGAATTGATGGTTGAAATCGAGTTTGATGAGATTCAGGTAAACAAGCGAACAAAAGCGGGATACACCCTTCGTTTCCCGAGGTTTAAGGCCATCCGGTGGGATCTGAGTCCGGATGATGCCGACACCCTTCTGGATGTGGAAACGCTGTATCGGCAAAAAATGGAACAGAAGCGGCTCCCACACGATCAAAATCCCAGTTTTACGTTTGTTGATGGTGCTGCCAACAGGTAATCAACCGCAACAGGCGAACCGGGATATAGCAAGCCCAAACCGGTACCGGTCAAGGGTTCATTTAATACGTGTGTACCTTTTCTCTATTAGCTCTATATTGCGGGTTGGACTATCGCCTAATGACCCCTACTTCCCACCCATATACTACGTTGTTTCGACTATTGCTTGCTCTGGCTATGCTTACAGCGGGTAGTGGAATGGTCTACGCTCAAACCAATGAGCAAAAAGCCGACAGCCTGCAGCGAATCATTAACCTCTCCATTGCAGAGCGCACAACTGTAGATCAAATTGATCAGTTAACCACCATTTTGAATAACCTGAATCGCGACCGCGAGGGAATAGAGTGGGTTCGGCTTGGAAGAGAGATGGCTATGGACATTGGCTATATTGAAGGAGAGCAGGAGCTGCTGATAAATCTGGGGAACCATTACTTTCAGGTTGGCATGCCAGACTCTGCCCTGCAAGCGCTCGACTATGCCGTGACACTCGGTGGAGACATTGACATGCGCATTAAACTTTTGAACGGAAGAGCACGGGCACACGCTATGCTCCAGCAGTATGTTATAGCCAGCGAGCTTTTTGAAGAGATGAGTGCGCTTGCCGATTCTTTACAAGACCCGCGCTATCAGACTCCTGCAAGGAACAACCTCGGGGTGGTGTACGCCAATATGGGCGATCAGTTTAATGCGCTTCGGTCTTACTACGAAGCCCTGGAATTGTCGGAGGCGCAGGGTGATTCCGTCGGCATGGCCATTGCCTACAACAATGTTGGACATCAGTTTGAGCAGATGCAGAATGTTGAGCAAGCCGCTTTTTTTCTGGATCAGGCCGAAGAGATCAGTGCCGCCATCAACCTGCACTCCAATCTGGTACGGGTATATGTAAACAAGGGAAATCTGCACCAAATGACCGAAGACTTTGACCGTGCAGAATATTACCATTTAAAAGCACGCGCCATCTTCCAGGAAACCAATAACATTCCGTCCCTTATTCAATCCGATTTCAACCTCGGGCGGCTTGAAACCCGGCGCGGCAATTTTGATAATGCCAGGACCCACTTACAGCGTGCAGAATCAGAAAGTGAGCGAATCGGGTTTCCTCTGGGTATCTATTACACCTCACTCGGCTTTGGCAACCTTGAAAGGGAAATGAGCAACTATGGCCAGGCAGCACGCCGGTACAAACGGGCCCTGGAGGTTGCTGAACAGATTGACGCCGAAGAGTTCATACTAAACTCATACAACAACCTGTACGAAACCTACAATCGCCTTGGGAACAGAGGGGAGGCACTCGAATGGCTGGAGCGCTACACAAGCCTGACCGAGGAGCTGCGCACTACCGAGAAGGAACGGTTGGTCACCGAATTCGAAGTGAAGTTTTCGTTGAAGGAAGCACAGCAGGAGAGCCAACTGTTACTTGCCCGCCAGGCAGAGCAAGACGCAGAGCTGGCTGCCCAACGCTGGATCATTTTTTCATCGTTTATAGCCTTTATCGTAGTACTCATTGCCGGCCTCATCATTCTCCGAATCAATCTGAAGCGGCGTGAAGCCAATACCAGGCTGCAGGCGATCAATCATAAGCTGAATACGCTCAACAAAACTATACGTAACCAAAAAAAGGAGCTGGAAGAACTCAATGAGATCAAAACCAAGCTTTTTGCTATAGTAGCACACGATCTTCGCGGCCCGCTCAGCTCTCTGCAGAGCCTTCTCTATCTGCTGCGCGAACACGACCTGACCAAAGAAGAGGTGCATGAAATTACCGGCAACCTCGAAACCAGCCTGCAGGAAAATGCTTCAATGATGGACAACCTTCTGGCCTGGGCGCGCTCGCAAATGAGTGGTATCACGCTAAGCAACCGCCGGTTTGAGCTGGAAAAATGCGTGCAGGCTGTACTGGATGAATTCAAATTCTCCTGCAAAAGCAAACAGGTTCAAATAAAGACCGATATTAAACCCGGCACCGAACTGGATGCTGACTATGATATGATCAAGCTGGTATTTCGCAATCTGGTGGCCAACGCCATCAAGTTTAGTGAGCCGGATTCGATCATTACCATACGGGCCAAAGCGGGAGATACATTTGTTCGTGTCGAAATTGAAGACGAAGGGGTGGGCATTCCCGAGGAGCATCGTGCTAAAATTTTCTCGAATACCAACTATACCTCCCGCGGAACAGACAACGAAAAAGGCAGCGGGCTCGGGCTCAATCTCTGCAAAGAGTTTGTTGAAGAGCACGGCGGAACCATCGCCTTCGAATCCGAGGTGGGCGTGGGTACTACCTTCATCATCCATCTTCCGTTGCCGCAGTCTGTGTCGGCCGAAGAGAGCAATCAAGCCGGGAAAACGATCACTGCGTAACCGAGCGGAGCCACTTCTTTAACAGTCGAGCTTGAGCGACTGTTTTCGTATCTTTCCGGCCTTCGTCTAATTGTTACGATTCGGTTCAACCATAACAACCGACAGCAACACCATTCCGCTTATGACAACCCGCACTATTTTTCGACTGGTTCTTTTTGTACTCCTTCCTTTTTTGTTAATCAGCCTCACATCCAGCTGGATTCTGGAATATCTCTGGCTCAATGAGCTGGGCTATACGCAGGTTTTCTGGACACTGCGCATCACGCAGATTGCCCTGATTGCAGGTGCCTTTGCACTGGCCGCCGGGTATCTGGTGCCCAATCTTCGCCACCTTGCCAAACAGCTGAAACATGTGAACTTTACAGGATCGCCGCTGCAGGGGCTTGATGTAAATCTTGGTGGTGCTCTCGACAATAAAAAACTTCGCTTCTTTTTCACGATTGCCGCACTGGTTATCTCCCTTCTCTTTGCATTTGGCTTTACCCTGCGCTGGGATGAATCGCTGCGCTTTTTGTGGAATGTCTCGTTTGGTGAGAGCGACCCCCTCTTTGGACGGGATATCGGCTTTTACATGTTTCAGCTCCCATTCTGGCAACTGATTCAGTCCAGCATCGTCATCCTTACGTTCATCGCTACCTTGATATTGGCCGTGGTGTACCTCTTTACCGGGCTGCTGGGCATGCAACCCGGCAGTGGCGTTCAGGCATCTGCCGCCGTGCGCAACCACCTGGCACTGAATGCCGGCCTCTGGATGCTGGCCATTTCCTGGGGCTACTATCTGGACCGCTTCGGGTTGCTGTTTGCAACCGATGGGATCGTATACGGCGCAACCTACACCGATGTAACCGTACTCCTGCCGGTGTACTGGATAATGCTTGCACTCACCGCTCTGCTGGGTGTGCTGCTGCTCATACAGTTCAAAATAAAAACCGGAAAGGCGATACCGATGGTAGGCATATTGGGGCTAATCGTTTTGATTGGCGGGCAGGGTATTCTGCCCAGTTTTGTTCAGAACTTTAGTGTGAATCCCAATGAGCTGGAACTGGAGACGCCCTATCTCGAAAACAATATTGAGATGACACGCCTGGCCTACAATCTGAATACGGTTCGTGAGATTGAGTATCAGGCAGACGACACATTAACGCTGGCTGATATACGCAACAATCAGGACGCCGTGAATAACATTCGTCTGTGGGATCCGCGCCTGCTCATTCAAACCTACAAGCAGCTGCAGGAAATTCGCTCCTATTACGAGTTTTACTCGGTGGATAACGACCGCTACATGGTAAATGGAGAGGTAACCCAAATGATGCTTTCTGCGCGCGAAATTGCCCGGCGCCTGCCCAGCCAATCCGATACGTGGGTAAACCGCCATCTGCAGTTTACACATGGCTACGGGCTTACAATGAGCCCTGTTACCGAGGCAAACCGTCAAGGGGAACCGCTCCTCACCATTCGCGATATTCCGCCCATTTACGAAAGCCCGAATCTTCAAATCACCAATCCCGCCATCTATTACGGCGAAAACAGCAGTGGCTACTATTTTGTAAATACCGGTGTTCAGGAGCTCCACTTCCCCCAGGGAGATGATAATGTGTACATCAACTACGACGGCATCGGCGGCATACAGGTATCCAATTTCTTTCGCCGGGCACTGTTTGCCTGGGAAAAGGGCGACATCAACATCCTGCTCTCCTCCCTCATTCACAACGAAAGCCGCTTTCAGCTATGGCGAAGTGTGCAAGAGCGCGTTCGGAAAATAACCCCGTTTCTGGAGCTGGACCGCGATCCCTATCTGGTACTTTTTGATGGCCGCCTCTTCTGGATTCAGGACGCCTACACTACCTCCTCGCATTTTCCCTATTCACGACGTACCGGCGGCATCAACTACATCCGTAACTCGGTAAAAATTGTGGTGGATGCCTACAACGGCTCGGTTGATTACTACATGGTAGACGAGAACGACCCGGTACTTCAGGTATACGACTCCATCTTCCCCGGGCTGTTTCAGCCGCTCAGCGAACTGCCCAACGGCCTGGATCGGCACTTTCGCTATCCGCAAGACCTGTTCGAGATACAGATTGATGTGTTTAACCGCTACCATATGGTGCGGCCACAGGTGTTTTACAACCAGGAAGATTTATGGACCCGCCCCAACGAGAAATACGGTGGCCGGCAGATCCTAATGGAACCCTACTACGTACTGGCCCGCCTGCCCGGTGAGGAGGAGCTGGAGTTTATGTTGATTAGTCCGCTCACGCCCGAAAACCGTGATAACATGATTGCCTGGATGACGGCAAAATCGGATCCCGGATCCTACGGCGAGCTGATCGCTTTTAAACTACCCAAAGACCGTTTGATTTACGGCCCGGCTCAGATCGAGGCGAGGATCGATCAGGACCCCGAAATTTCGCAACAGATCGCCTTATGGGATCAGCGCGGTTCGCGCGTTATTCGCGGCAACCTGATGGTAATTCCAATCGAAAATTCGTTCCTCTATGTAGAGCCGGTCTTTTTGCTGGCCGATGGGGTCGATATTCCGCAGCTTCAGCGTGTGATTGTAGCCATTGGTGATAACATCTCCATGCAGCCCACACTCGACATGGCCATTGCCGAACTTTTTGGCGATGAACTTCTGGCTGCCGAACGGCCCATACGGCAACTGCCACGCGCATCCGAAGCGGGGCAACCCCAACCGGGTGATGCGATCTCGCCCGAGGCGCTGGCCGATTCCCGCCAGCTGCAGGAATTCCGCCGATTATGGAACAACCTCCGCACCGCACTTGAAAGCGGCGACTGGGCGCGGTACGGTGAAATTTTACAGGAGATGGACGACCTGCTAAACTAACCGCAGGCGTCTGCCAGAGGCGGAACTGAAGCAGCTGCGGTTTCTGTTTGATGGTGACCTGAAACAGACCCAATCACGCCATGCCAAACTGGACCCTTACGTCTACCCCTCCGCACGACTGGTTTATCTGCCTCGATATCGATCCCTATTTCGATCACGAGCATGAGCCGGAAAAAATGTTTGAGGAGGGATTTACCCGCCCCATTCCGCTGAAGGAGCGCGATGTGGTGGTTACCATTTTCTTTAACGGCGATCCCGAAAAACCGGAATTTTACATTGAGTGTGCAGACGATCTGACAAAAGAGGAGATTGCGCAGGCAAACAACGCCCTGGCACGAATCCTCGGTACCTCGCTCGATCTGCGGCCGCTGTATGATCGGGCTCAAAACGACCCGGTTCTCGGCCCGAAGCTCACTGAATTTTACGGCCTGAAGAGAATGGCTCGCGGCTCCCTGTTCGAGGATATCCTCTACCGTATCGTACAGATGCAACTCTCCCACAAACCGACCGCAAAGAAAATGATGTTCCGGATGCGGGAAGCGTACGGCACACATCTCACGCACAACGGAAAAACCCTTCCCGCCTGGCCCCGCCCCTGGCAGCTGGCCAAAGCCGATCCTGCACAGATTCGTAAAATGGGGCCCACACTTCGAAAGGGCGAATATCTGGTAGGCTTGGCACAGGACATCCTGGCCGGTGAAGTGGATATTCAGTGGCTGGACAGAGACGCCGCCCCGCAGGAGTTTTTCGATACCATCTCGAGCGTTCGCGGTGTGGGGCCCACCTCCGCGCAAGATCTTATGCTTTTCCGTGAACGGACCGACGCCGTGTTTCCGAGCAACATCAAAAAAGGCGAAGAGAAGGGGTTGCGGAAGTGGATCATTCTCACCTATGGCGGTGACCCTGCAAATTGCTCTGAAAAGGAGTTTCAGCAGATGATTTCTACCTGGAAAGGATACGAAGCCGCCGCGATTGAATTTCTGTTTGTGGATTATATGATCGGGCGGAAGAAAAAAAGCTCGTAAACCTGCCTTTCCATCTGTTTACTGAATTACTCATTCTAAT
>JBLRWS010000066.1:0-11843 GCA_047921075.1 Balneolaceae bacterium
GTCAATTTTAATAAAGCATTCGGGGCTATGGTTTCATCACGGAAATATTTTATCAAAAATAACCTGCCAAAAAAAGAATCTGTACAGGTCTTTGTGAAGCGGGGAAAAACCTTTCATCCGGCATTTGGAGGTGGGGACTCCGATCTTTCTCCCGGTTCCCGGAAACCGATCGTGGATTTTGAGGAAGAGACCTCAACCTGCCTCGTTGTGCGCTCCAAGTTGGTTCCTTCGTCGGGTCAAAACCTTACCGGCTTTCAGGTTCGCTGGGCCAAATCAGCAACTCCTTCTTCTTTCCAAGTGATAAAAGAGTCGGGGAATCGCTATGTTTTTGAACTCTGCTTCACGAAACATCAGGCACTTCCCACTGACAAGAATGGGGCCAATGGTGATGATGAAGGTGATGATTTTGTAGTTCATGCCGCTGCCGGTGATATCCCGCCCTTTATCGAAGACTGATTGAAGTTATGATTCGAGATTCAACGTTTGCAGGAATTGTTCTCAGCCTGCTTTTCCCACTTGGCCTTTTGGCGCAAGGCCTGCCGCTTAAGACTCACTACAGCGCGGACGATTACAACGCTTCTCGCCAGAATTGGTCGGCCACGCAGGCAGTAAACGGCACGATGTACATCGGTAATTCTGCGGGTATTCTCCAATTTGACGGCGAGGAGTGGAGTAGAATAGAGGTGGGGGTGAATTTACCCGTCCCGAACATTTTTCGATCTTCGGAAGGCACAGTGTTTTACGGCTCAACCGGAGATTTTGGATATTTGGATACCGGCGACCTGTATGAGCCACTGGCTGTAAGCCTGGCGCAGGTCCATCTGCCTGACACACTGGATTTCGGCGAAATTCACTCCATTAACGAAGTGAACGGATCAGTCTACTTTCAGACATTTTTTCACCTGTTTGAATACAGAGACGGAGAGCTTACCCGCCACCCGGCCGAAAACTTTTTTGGGCAACTTTTTCGTATGCACGACCGGCTCTTTGTGAATCAGTTCGAGGTGGGAATGTTCGAAATTACAGAGGAGGGGCCGGTTGCCTATCCTCCCGGCAACGAACTTTCCGATGACTTTATTTACGGCAGTGCAACCTTTGGCGAACGTGTACTTTTGGTTACCAATCGCAGGGGAATCGTGGAAATGAGTGAAGATGGTATTCAAACGTTCAATAACGAAATTAATCGGATGCTGCGCGGCCCACGAGTGTACCGGGCCCGAAAAATTGGTCCCAACCATATGGCTATCGCCACGCTTTCGCATGGACTGTTTATTGTGGATCAGAATCTTGATACGGTTCTCCATCTAACAGCCGATAATGCATTGGCATCCAATGTGGTATATCAACTCTTCGGGGATCTGGAGGGGAATCTCTGGGCGCTGACGGATAACGGCATCACGGTGGTACACCATGGCTACGAGGTTCAGTTTATCGATCAGCGAGATGGTATTTCCGGTGCTGTAAGGCGCATTCAGCGAACGCCCGACGCTCTGATTGTGGCAACCACAGAAGGCCTTTTTGCGAAACATACTACGGCAGATCGGTTCGAGTCGCAGATGCCCTCAACCTCAGTGAGAGATGCATTATCAGATGGAGACGGTATTTGGGTGATCGATCCCGATAAAGCGACTCGTATCCGCGATGGGGTGGAGGTTGAGGTACACAACACCTTGTATGAGAAGCTGTATACCGATCCCGATACCGGGGTTTTCTACTTTCTGCGAGCCAATGGGGTAGACCGGTTGAGCCAGTCCGATGGCGAGACCATCACCAATGTTTTTGATACCGGTTCCGGAAATCGCGAAATGCTAACTGCCAACGGTTTTTTTTGGATTGCGACATTAACAGATGTACGACAGTATACTCCCGATGGAGAACTGGTTGCAACCCATCCCGTTCAGGGTGAGAACGATCGTATTTATTTTATTCGCAGGATGAACGATTCGGTAGCTATCGGTACACAGAACGGATTATTGATTTACGATGAAGAAGCCGGCCTCTTTTTGCCCTACAGCCACGACGATCTTCCCGATTTACGACAGGTATTTATGTTACAGCAATGCAGTGACGATACCATCTGGATGCGGGCCAATCGCCGTGTTTTTCTCGGTACCAAGGAGCAGGAAAACTGGTCGTGGAGAGGCACGCCCTATCAGCTGATTGCCCGGGACGCGAGCGATTCCATCAACTACATCCATTGTGATGAGGAGGGTGTTTGGATGGGTGGCTCAAGCGGTATCTATAAATTAAATCGTCAGGAGTGGCCGGTTGCTGAAGAGGTAGGCATCTCGGTGACGGCGGTGCTTGTAGATCGCGACTCACTTATTTACAGTGGTTTTTCACTGCCTGATGAGCCTCCTGTATTTACCTATCAAAACAATAATGTGCGGTTTCGATTTGCCGCCGCCAGTTTTCTTGATCCCGACAGAAACCGGTATCAGGTACGTCTCGATGGGCTGGAGAGCGAGTGGAGCAGTTGGTCGGATGAAGCCTTTAAAGACTATACCAACTTGCGGGAAGGAAATTACACACTGCAGGTTCGCGGCCGTAATGTGTTCGACATAGAAAGTGACGTCGCTTCGTTCCGTTTCACGGTGCTGCCTCCCTGGCACCGCACATGGTGGGCCTACGGACTCTATCTTCTCGCATTTGGATCGGTATTGTATCTTGCCCACTATATCCGTGTAAGACAGATCTTAAAAATTCAATCCATACGTAATCGTATTGCGGGCGATCTGCACGACGAGGTAAGCGCTACGTTAAGCAGTATCAGCTATTTTGCAAAAGCAGTGGAACGCACTCCCGAGAAAGGATCCGAGCGTTTTGTCTCGCTGATTGCCGCCAGTGCAGATGATGCCAAAGAGAAAATCACAGATATTATCTGGGCCATCAACCCCAGCCATGACGACTGGAATGAGCTGACGGCCAAATGCCGGCGCTATGCCTCTGATTTGCTCGAAAGTAAAGGTGTTGCACACATTATAAACGTGGATGAGTCTATCTCCGGAAAACCGGAGCTGGAGCTGCGGCAGCACTTTTGGTTGATTTTTAAAGAGATTGTGACAAATGCTGTACGCCACTCCAATGCAGATGGAATTCAAATTTCGATGGAGTTGAACAGGGGTACTGTTATGCTCACTGTTTCTGACAACGGTGACGGATTCGACCCGGAAACGGTAAAGCGTGGAAATGGGCTCAACAACATTGTTCGCCGAGCTGAGCATGTAGGCGGGCGCGCCGTTGTAAATTCCACACCTGGTACCGGCACGGAGTGGCGCGTGTATTTCCCGATTTAAAAAACGAATACCACACAATGATGTGGTGTGCTTCTTCAGTAAAGGGGATAAACTTCACAAAACCCCAAACAGGAGAAGATCTAATGATTGATTTTGAACTAAATGGAAACAAAACCCTGCAATACCCCTTGATGCCGTCCCTGCTAAAAGTTGGAATTATAGAAGATAACGCCTACATGAGAGAAGGGTGGGAAACCTTTATCGATTTTGAGGACGATATGGTTGTGGTAGGCTCATGGGAATCGTGCGAGGAAGCATTTCGGGATGAAGAACTAGCCAAAGCCGACGTGCTGTTGCTCGACATCAACCTGCCGGGTATTAGCGGTATTGAAGCGCTGCCAAGGCTTCGCCGTGCACATCCTGAATTGAATGTGATTATGGTAACGGTTCACGATGATGAAAAGCACGTATTTCCTGCACTGGAAGCCGGTGCTGTTGGGTATCTGGAGAAAAAAGTATCACCGGAAGAGCTGGTTGAGGCTTTACGCGATGCACATCAGGGCGGATCTCCAATTACACCATCTATAGCCAGAAAAGTCATCAGCACCTTCCATACCAAACAGGATGTTTCCGAACCCCTCAACGAGCAGGAGACGCTCATACTGAATGAACTTGCCAGAGGATTGTCCTATGCGGCCATCGGGAAAAAAATCTTCTTGTCTGTAGATGGTGTGCGTCATCATATTCGCAACATCTATCGAAAACTGGAAGTGAATTCCAAGTCGGAAGCTGTTGCCAAAGGATTCAAAAATCGCCTGATCGATTTTTAAAGAGAAGAAGGGTGGACCCACCCTCACCGTTCAGAATAGCAGCGGAATGCCAGCGCTGCATCTCACCGAGCACGGCTTGCCGACGACGGCTACCTCAAAACCGGCGTAATTCTCCCCTTCAAATAAGGTTGTGTGGGTTGTGATTCCAAACCGGATATCCCCCAGAGAGTAAAATCATTTCGCGAATCCCCTTCACAAAAGACTCAGGTACATGACGGCTGCAGATTTCAGTCTCTCCGTTTAGATAGCCGTCTACTGGCCCGACAAAGGCAATGTGCACGTTGCCAGCTTGTCTGCGCCTGCCGTTACCGGGTCTGTGATTCTCTCTCATAAAACCCGTATCTTTCACAGCTATCTTAAAAAATTGTTTTATGCCAACCTGGATTTTACATACTGAATTTACGTTTGATGCGGCTCATTATATCGAAGGGTACGATGGGAAATGTGCGCGAATGCACGGCCATACCTATAAAGTGCATATTCAGGCAAAATCGCACAAACTGAACCCATCCAAGTATCTTTCTTCACCCGATATGGTGTGCGATTTCAAGGAGTTGAAATGGGCAGCATCCGATGGTACGAAAGGAGGACTGGATCACACGCTCTTAAACGAATCGATTCCGGTAGCTACCACGGCCGAACGAATTGCAGAATACATTCACAAAGAGACCAAAGCGCGAATTCCTGATGGAATTGAGCTGGATGTGACGGTTTGGGAAACAGAAAACAGCTGGGTGGAGTACACCGATCGCGATGTTTAAACCTGCCGATTCCATATCGTCTATCGAAAGCGCGCGCTCGGAGCTTGATGGTGTGTTGTATCCCCTGATGGAGGATTTTTACACGATACAGGGCGAAGGAGCTCATGCCGGACGTGCAGCGTATTTTATTCGTACCGCTGGTTGCGATGTGCAGTGCTGGTGGTGCGATGTGAAGGAGAGCTGGGATGAAGAAAAGCACCCCAAAGTTTCGGTTAAAGAGATTGTTCATCGTGCTAATCAGAGCGGAGCGGAATTCGCAGTGATAACCGGCGGGGAACCGTTGCTGCACAACCTCGAACCGTTAACCATCCGTCTGAAGCAGGCAGGGTTGCGAACCCATATTGAAACGAGCGGGTCGTCTCCGCTCTCCGGCTGGCTGGATTGGATTACTCTCTCACCCAAACGATTTAAACGGCCGTTGGAAGAGAATTTTCCCTACGTTGATGAACTAAAAATAGTGGTGCTCAACAACAAAGATTTGGAGTGGGCCGAAGAGAATGCGAAAAAGTGTCCGCCCGACACGCAGCTTTTACTGCAACCGGAGTGGGAAACACCGTCGTCAGTTGAGCGAATCATCCGCTATGTTAAAGAAAATCCACAGTGGGGAATCAGCCTTCAAACCCACAAGTTCATGAACATTCCGTAATCGGAAAAAGCGAACGATGTTGTTTTGGTGAAAAGTGGGCCACGAACGTACTTCAGTAATGCGGTATAAGCCGCCCGTCACCGGTGGCAAAACTGACCAACGTCTACACACGTGATGACGAATTAGAAGCCACTTTGAGCATCTTTTTTCACTTTTCTCTTTTTATGCATCTCCACCGGAACGCAGCACATCACGATTTTGATTTCACTACTTTTTCATCGACTTGAATAACACGAATAACGAACCATGACATACCAAAACGCATCCGTGCTTATTACGGGAGCCAGCCGTGGAATCGGGCGAAGCATCGCACTGTCGTTTGCAGCTCAGACAAATCGCCAGCTTATTTTACTGGCGCGGGGAATAGAAGGACTTGAAGAGACAAAAAAACTGGCACTGGCGGCCGGGGCTTCAGGGTGCACGCTCATTGCTTGTGATGCAACCGATGAACAAGACATTTTGAATGTAAAACTGCCGGCTGATGTGCCGACGCCCGGTATACTTGTGAACAATGCCGGTAGCTATCTGTATAAGAAGGCGACGGAAACAACCGATCAGGAATTTCGGCAACAAATCGATCTCAATTTATTTACATCGGTAAATGTAACCCGACGATTCTTACCCGATTTACTGGCACTTGACCGCAGCTTGATTGTGAATATCTGCTCGGTTGGCGCGCTGCACGGGTTGCCGGAAAGCGGAGCTTATTCTGCCGCAAAACACGCACTGTTGGGTTATACACGCTCATTACGGGCAGAATTGTTGCAAACAAATGTTGGCGTGACAGCCATCAATCTGGGTCAGACGCACTCTCCGTCGTGGGATGAATCGGCCATGAGTCCTGATGAGCTGATCAATCCCACGGATGTGGCCAACCTGTTGGTAGTTCTCTCTTCGTTTTCGCCACGCACACTGGCCGAGGAGGTATTGTTGCAGCCTCAGCACGGCCGTGTAGACCCGATGTGATGAACCACTCTGTTTGAAGCGGTTGCTACAGCTGATGGCTTTTGCGTTCGGTATAGGCCGCTACACCCCAGATAAATACCCAGCCGGCAGCCAATATGTACCAAGCTCCTGCAACAAGCACTCCTACATTAACCGCGTGTAATGTATGATAGACCCACGCCGGCGCCTCGGATACTTTCTTTTTGGTGATGGCCTGAAAGTTTGCACTAACCAGAGTGGCTATGCGAGCCAAAACCATCAACGCTGTGTAGATGTATACAATGAGCGTAAAAGACGTACTATCGTACAGGACAGCAACGATAATTGCGAGTGTTGCCAGCAGATCTACAACGATCTGTTTTAGCCAATTCATAGTGTTGAGGAGAGGAGAGGAACAAGGCACCACGTGGGCGCCTTATTCTGATCATTCCTGAAGCTCGATCACTTCCCGTGCCTGAAGTCCTTTATCGCCTTCTGCGATTGTGAATTCGACTTTTTGGCCTTCAGCCAGTTTTCGAAATCCATCAGACTGAATTTCGGAGTAGTGTACAAATACATCTTCACCACCGTCACGGGTGATGAATCCATACCCTTTACCGTTATGGAACCATTTTACTGTTCCAACTTCTCTAACATCATCCATTCGTAAATCCCATCTTAGTTCCCAGTAATTGTTTTGTTGCAATGGTATAAACCCAAACAACGGCGATAAAATAGTTTGTTAAAAACTATTAAGCAATATTCAATTAAGTGATTGGTTATGACTGTTCTGTTCCATTATCTCATTATCGACAGGTTATCAATCCAAAACACATGAGATGACAGAGGGTTTGGTGTATCTTCACGAATATCAGAGCGCAGAGTGGGCAGCAATTCCGATTCCGCATCTACCAGGTAACCTCCAATGGTAACGATATTACCGCGTCGAATGTTAACCAACTGCTCCCGGATCTCTTCGTTGGCGGGAACCGCATGAACATGCAGCAGCCTCTCGCGGATTTCCCGCATCGATAGAGGAGGATTGGCGGCCCGAATGTCGTACGAACGATTGGCCTGGCTGATGCGCACTATACGCAGTGTTTGCTCGTCTGACATTTCGTCCCAGCCAAGAACCATGCTAAAAGGGGCCAGCCCGGCGTGCTCATCCACCCAGTAACGCACTTTCGATACAACCCGCGCTGTGCCACTGATTTCAATTTTTGGGTAGAGCCTGAAATTGTCTGTTTGCAGCGGATCAATGCGTCCAATTGTTGTAAACGTCAGCCCTCCATCGGCCTGAACACCCGCCCCGTGCCATACCGGCCGTTGCAGCCAAAGCATATAGCACAGAAAGAAGAAGACCACAAAGAAGGAGTGTATGAGGATTTTCTTAAGTCCCATCGGTTTTTTATTTAAAAGAGTGATTGAACAACCATTTTGTTACAAAAAAGCTTTCATGTAAAGCATTTTACATGCACTCCCTCTGGGGTTCTAATTGTTACAAACAGGCTCTGTTTTCTCGCAGAGGGGGATTTTGCCGGGATTTGTGTTCTTTGCAGCCCAAAAAAAATTCGGTTGAAACCGGTACGATATGTACAACAACATCAAAATGAAATGCGCATTCCTTCGGTAATGTCATGCCGAAGGGTAAACCCGGCATTCACCTCTACAACGTATTGGGCCGGTACTTCCGAAAGAATACTTTCCTGCGAAAAAGGAGGTGTGTTTTGATGAATTCTTACAATCTCTTGATTCGCATTTACGTACATAATATCGAGCGAGAGCAGGGTATTGGCCATCCAAAAGCTGCGTTCGGCTTCGTCGTCAAACAGGAAAAGCATTCCGGCGTCACGCGGCATGGATGCCACATTCATGAGCCCTGCTGCCTGGCTTTCTTGATCGTCTGCTACCGCTACGCTTATGGTGGTAACCGTATCGCCCGTAGCGGTTAAAAAAGCGAGAGTTCGTTGGTTAAAGTCGATATCAGGCTCCTGGGTAACTGCGGAGTCGCCGTTTTGAGCGGTATCCCCGTTACAGGAAATTATGCCGGCTACGAGTATAATCAGAAGGGATAAATGGAAATAGTAAGTACGCATAGGTATGAATAATCGGTTATGTTGAGGCCGCTTCTCCCGTCCTGGGAAGACCTGACAGAAGCTAAGAAAAAAATAGAAAGAACAGCGTGTACTTGACATGGTTATTCATGAAATTCAGGTGCCACTCAATGAAAGCAGGCGTGCTGAGTTCAAAAACTTGACACACACCGTAAAACTCCCGTACCATACACAGCCGTTTTCGGGCAGAATATCCATCAGCAAAACAGAACACCACACGGCTCATCCGGGAGGGTGATTTGCCGCCTAAAGAGAATCAAATAAACAACATGGACGCATTGCAAAAATCATTCGAGCGGCTCGACACGCTCAGGAGGTATCTTTGACTACGATCGCAGAAAAGTACGAGTCATAGAGCTTACCGAACAGACGCAGGATCCCGAATTCTGGAACGATCCCGATAAGGCGCAGCAGGTGATGCGCCAGCTCGATACCGAAAAAGGGTTGGTTGCCCAATGGGATGAACTGGACGAACTGCGGGAGAGTATCCGCGTCTACCAGCAGTTTCAAAATGAAGGCGAAGATGTAGCCGAGGAGCTGGAGCAGGAGATTGCCACCTTCCGCGAAAAACTGCAGGAACTGGAGCTGCAAAACATGCTCAGTGGAGAGGATGATCACCGCGATGCGGTTGTAACCTTTAACCCCGGAGCCGGCGGTACCGAGAGCCAGGATTGGGGCGTAATGCTCTTTCGGATGATCAGCCGCTGGGCCGATCGCAAGGGGTATAAGACCTCCGTGATGGAGTATCAGGATGGTGATGTGGCCGGCATTAAAAGTGCCACACTGGAGGTGAGCGGACAGAACGCCTACGGGTTTCTGAAATCGGAGAGTGGCGTGCATCGGCTGGTGAGGATTTCACCCTTCGACAGCAACTCTCGTCGCCACACCTCGTTTTGCTCCTTGTTTGTCTCTCCGGTTATTGACGATACCATTGAGGTGAATCTGAACGACAGCGATATTGAACTACAGCGGTTTCACGCCAGCGGCGCGGGCGGACAGAACGTAAACAAGGTGGAGACCGGCGTGCGGCTGATCTGGACCGGCGCCCTCAGCGACGGCACCGAACAACGCGTGGTGGCCGAGTGCCAGCAGGAGCGCTCACAGCTCAAAAACCGCGAAAAGGCGATGACAATGCTAAAATCAAAAGTTTACGAGCTGGAAAAGTCGATTCGTGAGCGTGAGAAGGAGTTACTGGAAGATTCAAAAGGAAGCAACGAGTGGGGATCGCAAATACGCTCATACGTCTTTCACCCCTATAACATGGTGAAAGATCACCGCACGGATCACGAAACGGGAGATGTACAGAGCGTGATGGACGGCGAACTCGACGGATTCATGAAAGCGTACCTGATGAGCCGCATTTCGATCGAGGATCCATCCTAAACCGGACTCAAGGGTCGTTCCCACCAACCATCAAACAGTACAAGCTATGATTGTAGCGGGCATCACAGGAGGAATCGGATCGGGGAAAACGGCCTTTTGCAAGGTTTGGGAAGAGCTGGGTGTGCCGGTTCTCTATGCCGATCCGGCTGCCAAAGAGCTGATGGAGTCTGATAAGGAGCTGATTTCTGCATTGAAGCGGGTCTTTGGGGAAGAGGCATACGGGGCCGACGGTCGATTGAACCGTACCTATCTGGCCAAAGAGGCGTTCGAAAAAAACCGCGTTGGCGAGCTCAATGCCATCGTTCATCCCGCGCTGCATCGCCACACCCGCACCCGCATCCGTGAAGAGGAGGCGAAGGGAACCCCGCTTTTTGCCAAAGAAGCCGCGATTTTACTAAATGACGGACGGCCTGATTATCTGGACCTGGTGATTGTCATTGCTGCCGATGAAGAGCTCCGCATCCAACGGGTGATGGAGCGCGACGGCGTCTCGGAACAGGAGGTACGCCACCGTATGTCGCGACAGCTCGACCAGCAGGCGATGCTTGCCCATGCCGACCATGTGATTACCAACAACAACTCGCCCGAAGAGCTTCGGGCAGAAGCAGAGTCACTATACAAGCGTATTCTTGAGAGAAATCTCTGAGAGGTTTACGATGTGCACCCCTTGTAGGGTTGATTTGCTCGTGATTGATTTTCGTGCTTTTTTTGTGAAATGTATCGGGAGGTGTTTACAGCGTGGATTTCGGTTTGTTAATTGAACATTGAAATATATCTTAACACCATATCCACATACAGTAAAAAGGGCGAATGTATCCACACGGTACGTTTGAGTAGTCTGTTCTTTCTCAGGAAAGGGGGACGTTACGCCCTGCTGCCTTTTTAACTATCAAACCCAATCGATCAACATGAAATCAGTAAAGGGACCGGCTCTTTTTTTGGCGCAATTTGTAGATGATGAACCTCCGTTTAACGATATCGTGGCGATTTGTAAATGGGCAAAATCGTTGGGATACAAAGGGGTTCAGATTCCGACGTGGGAACCGCGGCTGATAGACCTGAAAAAAGTAGCGGAGAGTAAAACGTACGCTGAGGAATATAAAGGAAAGATTGAATCTACAGGCGTGGTGATCACAGAACTCTCTACCCACCTGCAGGGGCAGCTGGTAGCGGTTCATCCCGCCTACGATGCAATGTTCGACAACTTTGCGCCGGAACAGGTTCGCGGAAACCGAACCGAACGGCAGAAATGGGCGGTGAATCAGCTTAAGCTTGCGGCAAAAGCGAGTGCTAATTTGGGTTTGGATGCCCATGCATCTTTTTCCGGATCGTTGATGTGGCACACCGTCTATCCCTGGCCACAGCGCCCTGCCGGTCTGGTAGAAGACGGATTTGCCGAACTTGCCCGTCTCTGGAAGCCGATTTTGAACGAGTTTGACGAGTATGGTGTGGATGTCTGCTACGAACTGCATCCCGGCGAAGACCTGCACGACGGCGTAACTTACGAACGATTTTTGGAGGCGACCGGAAACCATCGCCGTGCGCGAATTTTGTATGATCCCAGTCACTTTCTGTTACAGCAGATGGACTACCTGTCGTTTATTGACATCTATCACGAGCAGATCGAAGCGTTTCATGTTAAAGATGCCGAATTTAACCCAACCGGCCGGTCAGGAGTGTATGGTGGGTATCAGGGGTGGGTAGACCGCCCCGGACGGTTTCGGTCTATCGGAGATGGGCAGATCGATTTTCAGGCTATTTTCAGCAAATTGAGCCAATATGGTGTAGACTGCTGGGCCGTGCTGGAATGGGAGTGCTGCATCAAGCATCCCGAGCAGGGTGCGCAGGAGGGAGCGGAAATTATTCAGGATCTGATTATTCGCGTGACGGATAAGGCGTTTGATGATTTTGCCGGGGCGGGGAGCGATGAATCGTTGAACCGAAAAATT
>JBLRWS010000067.1:0-5442 GCA_047921075.1 Balneolaceae bacterium
AAAATTCCCAGCCCGGACGAATTCATGAAATTTACTTTGCTGAGATCTCCAACTACGTTGGTTTTCCCCTGATCAATCAGTGATTTAATTTCATCCATAAATTTTGTCGCAGAGGGCCCACCCATCGCCTTGCCTTTAAATTGGATGATAACCGTGTTGTAACTCTCAGATAGTGAGTAATTCATAAAATCTCCGTTTGGCCTATGTTAGATTAGTAATTGATCTTTCAAAAAGTATAATTAATAAATAATTGCAACCTTTTCAATTAGGTCGCATTATTTTGATTCCGTGTCGCAGTTAGGTTTTATTAGTCGTTGTTCGAATTTAATTGGAAGTTTAATCAAAGCAAAAAAAGCTCGTAACGTAATTGGCCACTTTTGGTGTGGATGGTACCGGCAGTATGTAGCGGATCGTCTGTTCATCCAAAAAAGCTTATACTTCAGCCAAATCAGATACCCTTTATTCATTCTATGGATGACCTCGTTCACATAAACCGACGAACGCGCAACCGTACCGGGCCGAATGAAATATAACATCGAGTTTCTGCGCTTCCTGGCCGTCATTTTGATTACGCTTACCCATACGCGTCATGACGTAACCGACGGCTGGCTTTTTCTTCTCGTTTATCACATACCGCAGTACGGAACGGTCATTCTCTCCATTATTTCGGGCTATCTCTACTGGAATTTTACGCGTAAAAACCGAACGCTGATTCAGCGCAAGGTAAAAAGCCTTTTGTACCCGTTTTTGATTGCCAATATTCTCGTCGTTATTCCGGTATTGGCGTTTTACTATCTGCTGGACATCAACTTCCTAAATCGCCTTTCATTCGACTATACGCTGCTTACTGAGGGAATTCTTGCGTTGAGCGTTGCCCCCATCAATCCGCCTACCTTTTTTATTCGAGACATCTTTGTTGTATTTGTGCTGATTGAGTTTGCTTTCAGGAAAAACCTCTATATGCTGCTCATTATCCTGCCACTCCTGTTTTTTGGCGAACTGATGATTCGCTACGATATCTTGGTGATGTTTATCTGCGGTGCTGCTTTTGCTGCCATGGATATCACCAAATACCGAACTCCCCTAATAGCAGGTGCCTTGGTGCTGACAGCCCTCTCTGCATACTTCGCCCCCGACTACACCAAATTTTTTGCCTCGCTGCTGCTGTTTCTTCTGATTATTGATATTCAGATAAAATTCTACGATGTAGGTGCCTACTCGTACCTGTTGCATCTTTACCACTCGCCCATGATTGTGGTTACCTACCCGATTCTAAGTCGATTTGTAACCCACGAATTGGTAAGCATTATCTTTCAGGTGGCGATCTCTTTGGCCGGTTCATATCTGTTATATCGGATTACACGGCGGGTGCGGGTGCTTCGAATTCTCTCCGGCAACAGGTAGATGCAAGACGCCAAATCGGGTGCACCCTTCCCGAGCACAGCAAAAAAACATCTCTTATTACTCCTCAGCCCTGCCTACACCGGCTTTAACCCATCCAGCACCCAGGGCATCAGTTCTGAAACGGTTGGGTGAACAAGCACCACTCTCCGGTATTCCTTGCACGGAATATCACTGTGCATGATGGCGGCAAACATATTAATGATTTCATCACCGCCCGGGCCCAAAATGGAGGCTCCCAGAATTTTATCGGTATCGGCATCCACCAGCAGCTTGGCAAACCCTGTGGTCTCCCCCATCTCTTTGGCACGGCTGATTTTACTCATAGGGCGGGTGGCCTTCAGTACGTTATATCCTGCTTCGACAGCATCCTTTTCGGTCAGGCCCACCCGGCCGAGCGGCGGATCCGTAAACAGGCCGTACACTGTATTTCGCATTGAAATAGCGCGGTCGCCCCCGTTGAGAACATCCAACACAATTTCTGCATCATTTACGGACGTATGGGTAAACGCCCCCTCACCATTTACATCGCCCACAGCAAAAACCCCATCCACACCGGTTCGGCAGTAATCATCCACTTTAATAAAACCGCGCTCATTCAGAGTCAGCCCGGCCGCATCGGGGTTCAAGCGGTCGCTGTTGGGTTTGCGCCCGGCCGCCACCAGCAGGTGCGTTCCCTGCAGTGTATCCCCCGATTTGAGGGTCACCCGAATTTTTCCTTCCTTGCCGCTAACCTCTGCCGCTTCGGAGTTGCACAAAACAGTGACCCCCTCCTCTTCCAAAAATTCCTGAATGGAGGCCGCCACATCTTCATCCTCATTCGGCATCAGTTGCTCTCCGCGCTGAATGATGGTAACCTCCGCGCCAAACCGCCGAAATACCTGGCCAAATTCCACACCGATGTAGCCACCGCCAATGATGATCAAGTGCCCGGGAACAGCCTCCAAATCCAGTAGGCGGGCACTGTCCATCCAGGGTACCGAGTCGAGGCCGTTGATTGGCGGAGCCGCCGGCCGCGTACCGGTGTTAATGTAGATCTTCTCCCCTTTGATCTCTTCATCACCTGCTCTGATGGTTTTTGGGCCGGTAAACTCGCCCCACGCTTTGAACAGGGTAACATTATCCGTTCCCTTCATCCAGTTTTCGAGCCCCTGGCTGGAGCCGTTCCTGATCTCGTTCATCCGCTCGCGAACCCGGGTGTAATTAAGTTCAATATCTCCGGTACGGAATCCATAAAACTCCCCACGCCGCGCCATATGAATGGCTCGTGCACTCGCAACCATCGTTTTCGTAGGTGTGCAGCCGTAATTCACACAGCTTCCCCCTATTTTATCCCCCTCGATGATGGCAATAGAATCTCCGGTGGGTATTAGCCGGCCTAAAAGCGTCCCGGTTGCCTGTCCTGTTCCTACGATTATATGGTCGAATGTTTGCATGGGAAGATGGTTATGAGCGTTATCCTGATGGTTACCAATGAAAGGAAATGAAAGCAACGTACAGCCGCAAATCAGAACCGCATTTTTTTCGCCCTTCTTTGCCGTTATTTACAGTATCTACCTCTTGTAAACCCCAATACCTGATTTTACAGCTGTTCTACTCGAAACGTTAGAATTGCCGGTGATCCATCATCCATCTCACCGCTTACATAAATGTGATCTCCGTCTGCATTCCTGAGCCGCTGGCCTTCTTCAAGGGTGAGCCGGCCAAGCGGTTGCCCATCCGGGGATAGGTGATACCAGCTTTGATTGGATGATTCCGGTACTATTCTTGCCAGCCATAAACTCTCATCATGCGTCACCATGATCTGTGAAAATAGCGGAAAGGTATCCCCTATCGAATCTCTCAGCTCTCTTGACAGATCCCCGAACTGCCCGCCGAACATCCGTTCATTTAAAGCAGAGATCGCATCGCCCGTAACCTCTTGTACAGGATAGCCGTCAAGGTGAATTTCCTTCAGAAGTTCGCCATCGTTTCGGTAGTGATAAATGACCGGATCGCCGTTCCACGCCTGAAAATAGGTACCGTCGTTTTTGGGAGTCATTTGATTATTTGGCATCTCCGAAAGTCCAATACTAACCCGATTTTCGCCCACTCTGAGAGCTATTCCTGATCCGCTACGGAATTTCACATCTGTATTGCCAATACTATTTCCCCGGCGGTTCAAAAGTCTCACTTCATAGTAGCCGTCAGGAAATTCATCCAACGCTTCATTACTACGGTATATAACCGGATATCCATCCTGCGTAGGTGTCAGCGCACGTGAGGGAAACCCATTTTCACTCTGCGGGTAGGCTACATCATAAGCCGAGCTCCAGTTGTAATCACCGCTTTTATACAAGACCAGCAGCGAACGGCGCATGTAATCGCTTATATAAAGAGTGTCGTTCTCGCCTATGATGGGCCGGGCAGGCTGTTGAAATTCGCCGGGGCCATTGCCCTCTCTGCCAAAACTATTCTGATAGATACCTTCACGGTCGTACACGTGAATCTCAAACGACGACAGATCCATCACCAGTCGGTTTCCGTCCGAATCAATTTCGGTGTATGTGGGTTGCCCAACAATCAGATCTCCCTGATCGGAAAGTGCCTCAACAAGCTCAAGTTCGTAAGCGGGCAGCTCAGAGAACGCATCTGTCTGTTCCACTTCTGATGAGCTGCAACCGGCGGCTGCAAGAGCAATGCCCATGGTGAAAATCAAAAACTGTTTATTTGCCATCTGTTTGTTAATTATGTTATGATGACGATGAACCTACTACAAAAACCGTGCACATTGCAAACCTGGTTTCTTCCTGCAAGCGATTCCTTTTGCAGTATAACCTTTGACGTACATCCATATTTCTTATGAACCTGAAAGTAACCGATCAACGCTTTATCGTATGCGGAGCCAGCAGTGGTTTTGGTGCCGAAATTGCCCGGCAACTGCTCATCGAAGGAGCTTACGTTCTGCTCGTAGCCCGCAGGGGTGAACGTTTGCGTGAAAAATTCAGCCATTTTGATGGGCAAACTGACATTATTGAGGGCAGCCTGATCTACAAAGAGACACTGGAACGCATCGAAAACGCCGTTCAAAAAGAGTCTTTTCACGGCCTCTTACTCAACGCCGGCGGCCCGCCAACGGGTACGCCACTGGAAACCGACATGGATGATTGGGATGCCGCCTGGCAACAGGTCATGCGTTGGAAAATTGACCTCTGCCTGCGTCTGGCGCCCCGCCTCAAAGCGCAGGGATATGGCCGGATATTGTTCATTGAGAGTCAGTCGGTAAAACAGCCGTTGCCGGCACTCACACTCAGCAATGCGTTCCGGGCAGGCGTTGTCGGTTTTGCAAAATCGCTCGCCCTTGAAATTGCCAAAGATGGGGTTACGGTAAATGTTCTTGCACCGGGATCGCATGAAACACCGGCCATAGAGCGAGTGATCAAAAATAACAGCTCCCTGCGGGACATATCGTACGAAAAGGCCAAACAAGAGATGGAAGAGGCGATACCCGTGGGCCGAATGGGTACCGCCGAAGAACTGGCATCTCTGGCCGTGTGGTTGCTTTCTCCGCTTAGCGGATATGTTACCGGTCAAACCATCAGCCATGACGGAGGCTCCATTTCGGGGTTGTTTGGGTAAATGCAGAGCGGGAAAATCATTATAAATTTTGTTCAGAATAAACGATTTGGTAGACTATTCAACTCTGTTTTGTGTAAAAAAAACCTACTAACCTATCGCAAACAACTATGAAATCATCCATCCTCCCTTCGTGTGCATGACCAGCCCTTTGCGAGCAGTTGGATTTACGACCTGGTACCCCCCAAACAGATCAGCGCAGCCGAACACTGCATCAAAATCCGTCAGAAGAAGACATTCAATCCATCTTTTCGCAGGCCGCTGCCCGAAGTGTAGAACTGAACAAACCGGTGTTTATAACGATGTCAAAATAGAAAAGCCCGGAATACACACCGGGATAGATCATTACCTGAAACCAACAAGTAGCTGCAATGCCCATTATTCAAGAACAGATTACGCTCTCTCCCAAGCCTCGCGGATTTCATT
>JBLRWS010000067.1:5542-11654 GCA_047921075.1 Balneolaceae bacterium
ATGCCCATTATTCAAGAACAGATTACGCTCTCTCCCAAGCCTCGCGGATTTCATTTAATCACGGATGAAGTTTGGTCTAAACTCCCGGGGCTGGAGAATGTAACAGCAGGAATTGCGCACATCTTCATTCAACACACCAGTGCCGGCCTCACCCTCAACGAAAATGCCGATCCCTCCGTACGGCGCGATTTTGAAACCCACTTTAACCGGATGGTTCCGGAAGACCCATCTCTTTTTGAACACACACTGGAGGGCCCGGATGATATGACATCCCATATCAAAAGCTCTCTTTTGGGACATTCCGTAACCGTGCCGATCACCAACGGACGTTTTAATCTCGGCGTATGGCAGGGAATTTATCTGTGTGAGCACAGAAACAACGGCGGTGCCCGCAAACTGGTTGTCTCTATCATAACGGGCTGATTTTCTCTAATTTTAGCCGATCTGTATTGATTTTATAAGCCCGTATATCCATGACCCAATTACCCGAACACCACTCTACCAGTCACCCTGACTCTCATCCGGATTACCAACCGAAAGAGTACGTAACGTGTTCACACCCCGACTGGTCCAAAAATGCCACCATTTACGAAGTAAATATCCGGCAATACACTCCGGAAGGGACGTTCGAAGCGTTTGCAGAGCACCTGTCGCGCTTAAAAAAAATGGGCGTGGATATTCTCTGGCTGATGCCGATTCACCCCATCGGAATAAAGAACAGAAAAGGATCTCTTGGCAGCTATTACGCGGTTCGCGACTATCTGGAAGTCAATCCGGAATTTGGCACCGCCCATGATTTTCGATCACTTGTAGAGAAAATCCATGAGATGGGGATGTATGTGATTCTCGATTGGGTAGCCAACCACTCGGCATGGGACAATCCCCTCACCGAATCCAACCCGGAGTGGTATACCCGCACCAAAAGCGGGGAGTTTCAGCCCACGCCTTGGTACGACTGGGATGACATCATCGACTTCGATTACACCCAGCCGGGGCTTCGGCGCTATATGGAGCAGGCCATGGTACACTGGGTAAAAGAGTACAATGTAGATGGGTTCCGGTGCGATGTGGCCGGGTTTGTACCGATCGATTTTTGGGAGCAGATGCGCCGTACTTTAGACACCATCAAACCGGTATTTATGCTGGCTGAGTGGGAATCACGCGACCTGCACCACCGGGCATTTGATATGACCTATGGGTGGAGCTTTTACGATGCGTTGATTTCTCTTATCAAAAAAAAGGAGGGAATGGCAACACTTTACGAATATCTGGCCCATGATGTGAGCACCTTTCCACGTGGTGGATACCGGATGTTGTTCACAGAAAATCACGACAAAAATTCGTGGGATGGTACCCAATACAGTAACTTTGGAGAGGGGTTGCCGGCCGCCACGGTGTTGGCCTGTACCGCCAATGGCATGCCGTTGGTATACAGCGGGCAGGAAGCCGGACTGGACCGGTCGCTCGCTTTCTTTGAGAAAGACCAGATTGAATGGAAAGAGCACCCAAACAGAGAGTTGTACGCCAAGCTGTTCGCTTTAAAAAAGAGAAACCGTGCACTATGGAACGGAGAACATGGCGGTGTGATGGTGCGTATTCTAAACAATAAAATGGACCAGGTACTCTCATTTGCACGGGAAACGGATTCGCGCACGGTGATGGTCGTCATCAACTTTTCAGAGCACCCTGCCGATGTGCAGCTACGTACAGACGATTACACCGGCACCTACACAGAGCTTTTTTCAGAGAACGAAACGACCATCGCTGCCACACATACGATTTCGCTGCAGCCGTGGGGTTATCGGGTGTATCACAAAGAAGGCGGTTAGCCCCTCTATCTACACACTCTTTTTGAGCTTCAGCATCCGGGTCATCAGATCATACTGATGGATGGTAGCATCTTCATCCATCTGAGAGACATGTTTTACATCCTCTACGGAGTAGAATGCGTCGGGCGCATGGGTTGTAACCAATTCTATCAACTCCTTCCATCGCTTTCGCTTGGTGATGGTGAACAAAATAGTCACGTCGCCATAGGCCCCTTTTCCTGATACGGAGGTAAACCGAAACCGGTTCTCTTTCAACCGTTCGGCTAACTCTGCACTATTGGCACCGGCAATAATGCGAAACATTTGAATACCGATTTTCATCTTCTCTTCGATATACATGCCCATAAAGTTCCCCGCTGCAAACCCGGCGGCATAGGCAATATAGTTCATCCAATTATCGAGGTTTTGAAACACCTGAGCCACAATAATGATCCAAATCAAAACCTCTACAAACCCGAGCAGTGTTGCTTTGCCTCGAAATCCTTTAGAGACAAACATGATTCGCAGCGTGCCAATGCTTACATCACAAATGCGGGCAAAGAAAATAAAGATGGGTACGTAAACATCCGGTATAACATCCAGAAGTAGAAACAAGGGTGCGTGCGTTTTGTAGTTGAAACGATGTGCTTTTAAAAAAAGCTTCGATGTAATCCACCGGATGCACATACGAAGCGAAACGCTTAGACCACTGCCTTATCTCAATATTAGAAAAGAATCAAACAGCGAATCGGATGCGGAGAGAGAGGGATTCGAACCCTCGATACCCTTTTGGGGGTATACTCCCTTAGCAGGGGAGCGCTTTCAGCCACTCAGCCACCTCTCCGTTTCTGAAATGACATGTGTATCATCAAAGAACGGTTAATATAAAGAGCTTTGATTCCCCTTTGCAAGAGCAAACCAAAACGTTTGGCATTTACTCTTCCAAAATATAAATCTGTGCCAGATTACGCCCCTCTTGCCCATAGTCGAGGCCGTACCCGAGCACAAACAGATTGGGGATTTTAAAACCGGTATATCTGATTTTTACGTCGTGCCGTGTAGCGTCGTGTTTGTGCAGTAATGTGGCGATACTAACCGACGCCGGGCCGGACCGGCCAAGTTTATCCGCCAAATAGTTCATCGAAAGGCCTGTATCCACAATATCCTCTACCAAAATAACGTGCCGGCCCTGTATGTCCGCATCAATATTTTTTAAGTCTTTTACCTGGCCCGATGATACTTTTTCATCGCCATAGCTGCTCAGCTTCAAAAAGTCTACTTCGCAGGGAATGCTTACATATCGCATCAGATCGGCCAGAAAGATATAGGCGCCGTTCAACACACCGATAAAGATCGGTTTTTTGTCTTTGTAATCTCTGCTAATCTCATCACCAAGTTGGCGCACACGTTGCTGAATCTCTTCGTGTGTTAGGTATACCCTGAACGTTTCACCGTTGATTGTTACGAATTCGGGTTGATATAGATCCATTTATCTGTTTGTGTCCTTGTTCGCTATATAAATAATTTCGTTGGTTGCCGGCGTGCAGCGAACCCGTTCCGAAACAACACCCACTCTTCGCTGAGAATCGGAATGCGGGAATATAACGGCACAGAGAGTGCCATCAAAAGATCGAATGACGAGCGCCTCTTTTTTTTGTGCAGATGAAATTTTAGCATCCGTAAGCAGATCCGAAACAAGCTTGGTGCCGCTCATTCCAAGAGGCTGTATGCGATCTCCGGACTGCCACGATTCGACGGTAAGCGGCCAGCTGACGGCATCGGAATCGAATTGCAAGGTGGCGGGGTCGAGCTCACCATCCCACTCTGCCCGAGCCGCTTCGAGCCCAAATGGCAAGGATACGGCTTCTTCATCCTCCGGCCATTCGATATGCACGGTTGGGTCGGCCTGCTCAGCCCATTCAAACTGGTCACGATTTCGAACCAGTGCGTATCGTGGCGAGAGCTGAACCGACTGGCCTGTTTCGAGAGCGGGTAACGCCCGCAACGCCGTTTCCAGCCCTTTGGTGGGTGTAAAATCGGATGCCTGTTGTACGGCAAACCGAAAAAGCAGCGGGGCACGTAACGCTTCAGGCAGCTCGAGCAGCCGTTTTCGATGCAGCGCCCCTTCACCGGCCCGAATAGCCTTGAGCTGAGCATCTGCCAGAAGCTCAAACTCTTCTGCGCGATCCCGTAAACGCAGAATATTATCCTCCCAGCCGGGAAAGAACTCCTCCAGCCGAGGCTTCCATTCGTGGCGTAAAAAATTCCGGGCGTAGGACGTCTCCAGGTTGGAGGCATCGTCTCTGTACGGCACATGAAACTCTTTGGCAAAGCGTTCAATCTGCTCTTTTGTAACGGCCAACATGGGGCGGCAAATAACACCTGACAGCGGCTTCATCCCTTTCCAGGCAGGCATTCCCGAGCCCCGCAGCAGTTTTTGTAAAATGGTTTCTACCTGATCATCCCGATGGTGCGCCGTAGCAATATAGTGAGCCCCGATCTCGATGCGAATCTCCTCAAATATCCGGTAGCGCTCTTCCCGGGCGGCGTTTTGAAAATTTCCGGTTGCTTCCTTATCCAGTTCCAGGCGAACCGACAGGCACTCCAATCCAAAAAATTGAGCTGTCTCTTCAACCATTTGTTGATCCGCATCGGACGCCTCGCCGCGAATTTGGTAGTTGCAATGGAGAGCCATCACCGGATATCCCAGCCTGTGCAGCAGATACAGCATCACCATAGAATCGACGCCACCACTGACGCCGGCCACAAACGACTTGGTGCGGTCAATCGATAGATTCGTCAGCTGTTGCTGAACGCTCTGAACCAGCGGGGAAGATTCGAATTTGCTCATGCGAAAAGGTATTTACATCCAGCTCCTCATTCAACAGCAAACAGCATCCATCCCGGTTTACGCCTAAAAATTTCATCGGCTGGGCACTTTGCTTGCCATTGATACGAACCCCGCACCACTCTCCATACCCTGCCAGATTGCGGCTGATGGCCTTGTGCAGTTCGGGATCGTGCTTGGTCCAGCGGGCAACTGCGTATTCGATGCGGCTGAGAAGTTGCGCCAAAAACTCTTCCCGTGAAGGCGTCTTTGGCACATGCTGCACAAGAGAGGTTGCTTCATCGCCCAGCGCGCCCGGGAATTTGCTCTGCAAAATATTGATGCCCACGCCGATCAGCAGCCGGTGAAGCTCCTTACCCACAAAAACAGACTCCGTGAGCACACCGGAGACCTTTTTGTCGCAAATGAAGATATCATTTGGCCACTTGATCTTCGCATCTCCGCCGATTTGATCGGCAACACACTGCCGTACGGCATCTGCCACCGACAAGGTAAGCAGCGGCAATCTCTCGGCCGATGCAGGACGAAGCCCGATCGTAAAGGTAAGATTAGCGCGCGGCTCGCTGTGCCACGAACGGCTGTATTGCCCTCGGCCTACGGTTTGATGATCGGCCAGGACAACCGCTCCATGCGAAAACCGATCGTTCTCGCACGTTTTTAGAAAGGTGTTGGTAGATGCAGCCTCCTCCAGAAAAATAAAATCGGAACCCAGCCACGATGTCCGTAGCTGAGTCCGGAAATACGATTCATTAAATGGAGGATGATCCATACAGGGTGATTAGTCGCCCACTTTCACAAGTGAGTCTTCCGTTCCGAATTCATTCGGAACATACGCATCTGCTGCGTCATCATTTTCCCAAACCTGGCCATCCAGTAAAAATTTATACCGGTATTCCGAGTTGGGTTTCAGGCGAAGAAGAGTTTCCCATTTGCCATCTTTTTTTGTGAGTTTATCACTTTTGGTATCCCAGTTGTTAAATTCGCCGGCGATGGCCACATCTTTTTTGGCCCACTCTTCGGGAATGGCAAACGTTACTTTACAGACGGTTCGTTTTGGTGTGAATTCTTTTTGAAGCATGATCTTGGTTGGTTGATTGGGTGGTATTGAATGAACGACACACTGCAATAATACCTAATTATTTTTTATAAAAATACTATTTGGCGTTTATTTAACACAAATGAATTCTTTTTTTTATTTAAAAAATAAGGAGATAATTTTTCTTTACCTTAAAATAAAATTTTTGGAAACGGTTCCCGGATTACTCTCTAAATCAGATCTTTCCGTTTCTGCTAAAATTCTATGTATTTAAGCTGAATACGCTCTTACCGGCTCGTTTTTGTTTCCATCCAGCCATTCACCAGCTCTTTCATCTCAGCTGTTGTGGACACAGCCTTTGCGTGATCAGCCAGGGCGGCCAATTCTGATCCCGAACTGCTGCAGAGAAGCTCTTTAACG
>JBLRWS010000068.1:0-11617 GCA_047921075.1 Balneolaceae bacterium
GTACAGTTAAAAGGGTTATCTGGTTCCCAGGCCCGATAATTCAACTGAGTTGGGCCATTGTAATCATCGCTATTTTCCAAACATTCGGTAGAATTGGGATCAGCCTGCGCCATCTGTCCGCACAGTGTTACCCCTTTGTGCTCTCCACCGGTTGTAATATTTAGACCCATGAAAATAGATACCATGAGTACTGTAAATAATGATAATATTGATTTTTTCATACTGGAGCCCCGTTTAACTGGCCTTCACTCCAATCGATCCACTTAATCGAATGGATGAGATCTCAACGACAGGCTTGAAACCAGAACCTGTATAAAATGCCCGAACCGGTGTCTTGGCTTACCAACCCCTGCAAAACCTTTCGGGTAGAAGGAGAACTTTTCAACCCGACCGGCATTGCAAAGGAAAAAATAATGCCTTATTTTAGGTGACTTATCGATTTTGTATAACAAAAAGAGAATCTCGTGAATACGATTAGTAACAAAACGTACAACGCAACACCGACAACGGTTGAGAAGAAATGGGTATTGGTAGATGCTGAAGACCAGCCGCTTGGCCGGCTTAGCTCTCATGTTGCTTCCATTCTGCGCGGAAAAACCAAGCCGGAATTCACCCCTCACCAGGATATCGGTGACAATGTGGTGGTGATTAATGCAGAGAAAGTAGCTCTTTCCGGCAAAAAAATGAATCAGAAGCTCTATTTCCGCCACACCGGATATATCGGTAGCGAAGATTTTACATCCGCCGCCGATATGCTCGAAAAAGACCCGACCTCGCTGGTGCGTCTTGCTGTTAAAGGCATGCTGCCTAAAAACAAACTTGGGCGAAAATTAATGAAGAACATCCGCATTTTTGCCGGCCCTGTTCACACACTCACCGCACAGAAACCGGAAAAAATCGACTTATAAATTTCCATGGCGAAAGAAAATTACATTGGCCGGCGTAAGACTTCAACCGCACGTCTTTATATCAAAAGCGGCAAGGGAAGCTTTATCGTAAACGATCAGCCTATTGAAGAGTATCTGAGCACACAGGCCCGCATCAACGTGGCCAAATTACCACTCAGCGTTACAGAGCTCGATGGCTCGTACGATATTAAAGTTACCGTTCGCGGCGGTGGCGTTACCGGCCAGGCCGGCGCCATCTCTCTGGCTCTTGCCCGTGCACTCGACGATTTAAATGACGATGTGCACGACAAGCTGAAGGCATCCGGGCTTCTTACCCGCGACGACCGTATGGTAGAGCGCAAGAAGTATGGACAGCCCAAAGCGCGCAAGAAATTTCAGTTTAGCAAGCGATAATCCATTGCTTGCCGGCTTTTGCTGCTGAATCGTTCGGCAGACAAGAGCCACATCAATCCAACAAAAGACTCAATCACACATACACAGCGACTCGTTGCCGGGTGCTCCGACATGTTTCGGGGTTGGCAAGCAGAGAATGACCTGTGTAGAGGCTTAACTCAAAACACATACTTACCTATGCCTAAAGCATCTTCCGTAGAAGAACTATTAAAGTCCGGTGCGCATTTCGGCCACCTCTCCCGCCGTTGGAATCCCAAGATGAAGGAATTCATCTTTATGCAGCGAAACGGAATTCACATCATCGACCTGAAAAAATCGCAGCAGTACTTGCAGGAAGCGCTCGATGAGGTCACCAAGCTGGCCCGGTCCGGCAAAACCATCCTCTTTGTAGGCACCAAGAAGCAGGCTCAGGATATTGTCCGTACCGAAGCGATTCGCTGCGGCATGCCGTTTGTAACCCACCGCTGGCTCGGTGGCATGCTCACCAACTTCAGCACCGTTCGCAAAAGCATCTCCCGAATGGAAGAGATTGAGCAGATGCGGAACGACGGCACCTACGATGAGCTGACCAAAAAAGAAGGTTTGATGCTCGATCGCGAACAGGAGAAACTGGAGCAGACCCTCGGCGGTATTGCCAACATGACCCGCCTGCCGGGCGCTATTTTTGTGGTAGATACCATTAAAGAGGATATTGCCATGAACGAAGCGATTAAACTCAACATCCCGATCGCGGCGATGGTAGATACCAACAGCGATCCCGATACTCCCGATTACATCATCCCTGCCAACGACGATTCTGCCCGTACCATCCAGCTCGTTACCGGCTTGGTAGCCGATGCCATTATTGAAGGCAATGCCGAGCGCGAAGCGATGAAAGAAGAGCAGTTGATGGCCGAAGCTGCTGAGGAAGCGACCATCGATAGCGACGACTCTGATAATAACGAGGGTGCAACGAAAACTGACGCCCCATCCCGCAAGCTGCGAAAACGACGCCGGCGACGTGATGATTCCGACAGCCTGGAGCCGCAGGACGAAGCTGACAGCACCGAGGATACCGTAGACGCTGAAGCGGATGGTGATGATAGTAGCGATGCAGACAGCGACAAAAAGAACGACTAATTTAAATTCGAACCGTTTAACGAGTAGAACGTATCATGAGCATTAGTGCAACAGATGTAAAAAAACTGCGCGACAAGACTGGCGCAGGAATGATGGATTGCAAAAAAGCGCTGAAAGAAGCGGACGGCGATTTTGAGAAAGCGATTGAAATTTTGCGCAAAAAAGGACAGCAGGTATCTGAAAAGCGGGCCGACCGCGACGCCAACCAGGGGCTGGTTCTGTCGAAATTAAGCAGCGATAACACCCGGGGCGCCCTGCTCGAAATTAACTGCGAAACCGACTTTGTAGCTCGAAATGACGACTTTCAGGCACAGGCCGGCCAGTTTCTGGATATCGCTTTTACTAAAGGGATTGGTTCTGTAGCCGATCTGCTTCAGGAAGAACTGAATGGCCTTACCATCGAGAAGCACCTGGACGAGATGGTGGGTAAAATCGGCGAGAAAATTGAAATCAACCGTGTGGTCTTTGTAGAGACCGACGGTGCACTGATCGACTACATCCATCCCGGCAATCAGCTGGGCGTACTCGTAGAGTTCGAAGGCGATGTAAACGACGACAATATCGGCAAAGATGTAGCGATGCAGATTGCCGCGATGAACCCTCTTGCTGTAACCCGCGATGATGTGGACGCCTCTGTGATAGACAAGGAGCTCGAAATTGCCAAGGAGCAGCTTATCAACGAAGGCAAGCCGGAAGAGATCGCCGAAAAAGCCGCCAAGGGCAAACTTCGCCGGTTCTATGAAGAACGGGTGCTGCTCGAGCAGAAATTCGTAAAAGACAACGGTATTTCCGTTCAGGACTACCTGAAACAGAACAACGTGCCGCTGGTCAAGTCGTTCTATCGGCTTCAGCTCGGCGAATCGAATTAAACGATCGTTAGTTTACAAGGCTGCCTCCTTTGAGGTGGCCTTTTTTTTACCCATCAATCCCAAAAGCGAACAACTGTGGCAACAACCTACCAGCGAATATTACTGAAACTGAGTGGCGAGGCACTGCTCGGTGAACAGGGACACGGCATTGACGGAGACATCCTCACACTCTATGCCAATGAAATCAAAAGCGTGCACGAACAGGGAAAAGAGATTGCCATTGTTATTGGTGGTGGTAATATTTTCCGTGGTGTAAAAGGCGCTACCGAAGGAATGGACCGGGTACAGGGCGATTATATGGGCATGCTGGCCACCATGATCAACAGCATGGCACTGCAGGATGCACTGGAACGCAAGGGCATTCAAACCCGCCTGATGAGCGCCATCCGAATGGAAGAAATTGCCGAACCGTATATCCGGCGGCGTGCTATCCGCCACCTCGAAAAGGGCCGTGTAGTCATCTTCGGTGCCGGCACCGGAAATCCCTATTTTACCACAGACACTGCGGCCTCCCTTCGGGCTATTGAGATTGAGTGCGATGTTATTCTGAAGGGCACCCGGGTAGATGGTATTTATGATTCCGATCCCGAAAAAAATCCCGACGCCCAAAAGTACGACATCATCTCCGGCGATGAAGTGCTGAAAAAACGGCTGAATGTAATGGACCTTACCGCCTTTACATTGTGCCGCGAGAATAAGACGCCCTTCATCGTTTTTAACATGAACACGCCCGGTAACTTTAAAAAAGTGGTCTGCTCAGACGAACAAGTGGGCACGACTGTTGTTTGGGATGACCTCCAGAATTAGTAAATTCTTTCTTCTTTAATCACCCATAACCGAGTGAACTGACGATGATACCCGAGGAACTGCAACTGATTATTGACACGTCAAAAGAAGGCATGGTTGAAGCTGTGTCGTTCTGTAAAAAAGAGTTTGGCCACATCCGCGCCGGTAAAGCGAGCCCCTCCATTTTAGACGGGGTCAAGGTAAATTATTACGGTTCGCAAACCCCCCTCAATCAACTTGCCACAATCGGAGCGCCCGAGGCCCGGCTGCTCACCGTCATTCCATACGACAAATCGTCGATGGAGCATATCGAGAAAGCAATTATGGCATCGGGGCTTGGGCTAAACCCCAATAACGACGGCAGCATCATCCGTATCCCGCTGCCGCTCCTCTCGGAAGAGCGCCGCAAGGAACTGGTAAAAGTGGCCCGCGATGTGGCCGAAAAGGCGCGCATCAGCATCCGCAACACTCGCCGCGACGCAAACGACGAGATCAAAAAAACGGTGCAGGACGAATCTCTTCCCGAAGATTCCCGCTTTGAAGCTGAAGAAGAAATACAGTCGCTTACCGACGCCAATATTGCCAAGGTCGATGAACTGCTCGAGGTTAAAGAGAGCGAAATTATGACCGTCTAAAGCAGCCACTCTGCTGATAGACATTGTAACCGGGCTATTTTTTGACGGGAAAACTTCTTCTCTGAAATATCCCCGCCGTCTGTTATTTTATGGGTTATGTATATTTCTGAACTGGAACTTCACGGCTTTAAAAGTTTTGCGCATAAAACACACGTAAAGTTCGACAGCGGCATTACGGCGATTGTAGGTCCAAACGGCTGCGGTAAATCGAACATTGTGGATGCGCTTCGTTGGGTACTGGGTGAGCAGCGCCCCTCACTGCTTCGTTCGAGCGCCATGAGCAACGTTATTTTTAACGGTACGGCCAAGAAAAAAGCGCTGGGCCTTGCCGATGTCTCCCTCACCTTTGTAAACAACAAAGGGATACTGCCTACCGAATACAGCGAACTTACCATTACCCGCCGCCTCTACCGCTCGGGCGACAGCGAATACCTGATCAACAATACCCCTTGCCGGCTCAAGGATATCATGGAGCTCTTTATGGATACGGGGATGAGTTCCGACGCCTATTCGGTCATTGAGCTGAAGATGGTGGAAGAAATTTTGAACGACCGCAACAACGACCGGCGGCGTCTGTTTGAAGAGGCGGCCGGCGTAACACGTTACAAAGAGAAACGCCGCCATACCCTGCGCAAGCTCGACGAAACACAGAAAGATCTGCAGCGGCTGGAAGATATTCTGGTAGAGGTTCGTAAAAATGTGGCCTCGCTCGAGCGGCAGGCCGAGAAGGCGGCAAAGGCCAAAGCGTACCGTATTGAACTGGAGCAGCTCGATAAGGCGTACAACCTGCACGAATACAACGTGATCCGGAGCGAGTTGGAGCCGCTGAAAGAGCGCATTACCCATGCAGAAAAGGAGAAACAGGAAACCGCTAAAAAACTGGATCAACTGGAACGGGCCGAAGAACAATCGCGCACCGAGTTGATCGAAAAAGAGCGCGAGCAGGCTGAGGCGCAACGCCGGGTAAGTCAGCTCCATGCATCCATCCGCGACATGGAAACCAACCTGCGTATTCTGGAAGAGAAAATCCGGAATGAAGAGTCGGCCATCGACCAGCAGGGAAAAGAAATTGAACAGAGCAAAGCCGACCTGGCCGATCTTCGGGAACTGCGAACCGACAGCCGGACAAAGCTGGAGGCTTTTTCTGATGATCTTACTGCATCCGAAAAAAGTTTAAAAGCGTCTAAAGAGACCTTTACCGATCTGCAGCAAGGCTACTCCAAAGTGCGCCATGAGCTTTTTGAGCTTGAAATCTCCGTCAGCGATACCCAGAAAAAGCTGAACCAACTGCAGTCATCGCGTATTAAGTGGGAATCGAAGCTGGAAAACAGCGAAGACGACAGGCTGCGCATTGACCGCGATATTGAAGATTTACAGGAAGAGATTGCCAACGCCCGGGGTGAGCTTGCCATTGCCACCAAAAAGGTGGAGAAAGAGGCCGCCGCGCTGGAGAAGAAAGAGCACGAACTGGAAACGGTGACCGCCCAAAAAGAGACACTGGAAGAGAAACGCGAGCTGTTGCGTGAAGAGGTTCGATCCCTGAAAAGCCGTCTCGATGCTCTTACCTCCGAAAAAGAATTACTTGAAAACCTGGCGCGATCAACCGACGCGCTGCCGGCCGCCGCCGCTTTTTTGATGGAGAAGCACGGCGGAGATTTTTCTCTGCTTCAACCGGTGGGGTCGGCGCTGCAAACCGATCAGAAGCATGCACCCGCGCTGGAAGCCGCACTGGGTGATGCCATCAACTTTCTGATTGTGAAATCGATGGATGATGCCGTACGTGCCGGAGAGCTGCTGAAGGCGTCCGGCAAGGGGCAGGCAACGTTTATTCCGCTTGATGAACTCACAGGATCGTATCCCGTGGCAGAGCACTCCATTGTAAACCACATCAAAACAAAAAAAGAGCTGGCGCCGGTTGCCAACCTGCTTCTCGGCAACACCGTTTTGGCCGACGATCTTAACACGGCCCGAACCATGGTGAAAGGAACCGGCCGTACCGCAGTTACCCTTGATGGAGAGCTCTACGCTCCTCAGCGATTCCTCAAAAGCGGCAGCCGTAAAAAACGGGCAGGTGTCCGTCTCGGCTTGCAGGATAAAATCGAAGCGATTGAAAAAGCTCTGAAGGAGACCCGGCAGATGTTGAACAAACAGACCGCCGATCTGGATAAAACGGAGGCGAAGATCCGGGAGCTCAGCCCCGAGTCGATTCGTGCCGTTATGAAGGAGGTTCAATCGTCCATTCGCGAACTGGAGCAGCAGGTAAGCCGCCATCAGTCAAGCATCTCGGTGTACGAAAAAAATATCGGCGAACTGAACAACCGGAAGCAGTCGATCTCCTCCACCGAAAATCAGGCACGGGAAGAGCTCGAGGCGATGCATCCGCAGCAGAAAGAGCTTCAAATAAAAATGGAGACCCTCGGCAGCGAGCAGGCGCAAAAGAAAAAAGAGCTGCAGAAACTGGAAGAAGAGCGGGCCATTGCCCAAAATCGGTACAATGATGCGCAGCTGAAACATCAGGATGTACGAAACAAGGCCGCCAATATTGAGAAAGAACTGGAGCGGGCCGAGTCGGGCATCCAATCGATTGAATCGCGCCTCGCCTCTCGTGAGACGATGAAGAAAGAGAGCGCCGGCCGGATTGAGGAGTTTAAAGAAGCCATTGCCCAAACCAAGCAGCAGCTGATTCATACACGCGAGCAGAAGGCCGAGGCAGACAAGGCGCTGGCCCTTGCCGAGGAGCAGAGCGCCAAACAGCGCGGCACCATCAACGAGATTGACAAAGAGCTGAAAGAGGTACGCCGCCGCAAGGAAGTAAATCTTGAGCTGGTACACCATCTGCAAATGGCCAAAGAGAAGTTTGAGATGCAGTCGCAAAGCCATTCCGACCACATCTGGGAAACCTATGGCATATTGATGGATCAGCTTACCGAAACGCTTCCCGATGACATCGAACCGGAAGAGGCACGCAAGCGGATTCAGTCACTCCGGCAGAAGTTGAACAGTATTGGTGAGGTGAACCCGCTCGCAATCGAAGAGTTTAAGGAAGAAAAAGAGCGGCTCGACTTTTACGAAGAGCAGATCGCCGACCTGGAACAGGCCGAAAAAGAGCTTCGGGACACCATTGATGAGATCAACCGCACAGCTACGGAGCGATTCAGTGAAACTTTCCAGAAAATTCGGGAAAACTTTCAGTCGGTTTTTCACACTCTTTTTCAGGAAGATGACCACTGCGACTTGTTGATTGACGAAGAGGCAGAAGATCCCCTCGAGGCAAAAATTGAGATTAAGGCGAACCCGCGCGGCAAGCGCCCATCGAGTATCAACCAGCTTTCGGGAGGCGAAAAAACCCTAACCGCCATCGCCCTTCTCTTCGCCATCTACCTGGTAAAGCCCTCCCCGTTCTGTGTACTTGATGAGGTAGACGCCCCGCTGGATGATGCCAACATTGAGCGATTTTCCGCCATGATCCGGCGTTTTAGTGATGAAACCCAGTTTATCATCATCACACACAACAAAAAAACGATGTCGAAAGCGGAGATGATGTACGGAGTAACGATGCCCGAGACCGGGGTCAGCCGGCTGGTTGGCGTAAAGCTGGATGAGGTTGCACAGGTGTAGACGATACGTTGTGAGCTAAGCTCCCCCTCTCACTACTCAATACTCCCTACTCACCACTACCCCTTCATAAAAATCTGCTCCTCATCACGGAACGCCTTAAACTCCAGGGCATTTCCGCTTGGGTCGGCCAAAAACATCGTGTACTGCTCTCCGGGCTCGCCCTTGAAGCGAATGTATGGGTCGATGATAAAGTCTACACCGTGCGTCTGTAATCGTTTGGCAAGCTCTTCAAACGCCTCCCACTCCAGAATTACGCCAAAATGTTTAGCAGGAACCGCATGGCCGTCTACCTCGTTCGAGGCCGACTTGCCGGCATCGTCGGGGCTGACATGCGCCACCACCTGATGGCCAAAGAAATTAAAATCGATCCACTTGGCGGAGGAGCGGCCGGTTTCACAGCCGAGAAGATCGCGATAAAATCGGGTGGTCTCTTCAAGTTCTTTGACGGGAAACGCGAGGTGAAATCGTGGTATGGCGGCAGATGGCATATAACGTGTATTGATTTACGGAATGTTGGATGTACTTCCCCAAATGTACGGAGATTTTCAGCTGTGGTCTATCGGTACCGAAGGTCAGCCTTAAACTAAGATCGCATCGTTGGATTTATGTACGGAACTCTTTTTCCAGATCGGCCAGAAATGAACGAATCCGATCGGCATTGACGCCAATGTCACTGCGGCCGATACGGGATTTGGAACGCATATCCACACGGGTTTCTCCTGCTTCGGTTTCGGTAAAGCGAAGCACCACATCATCTTTAAACCCGAACCAGGCCAGTTTCTCGGTCGCTTCTATGCGGCCGTCGCTTCGGTTAATCGCTGCCAGCTGCCATCCCCGATCGGCCACCAGAAAGATCGCGGCGTCCATAACATCCTGCAGGTCAGCCTCCAGCAGAAGCGGGGCCAGATTGGGATAGGCTTCCCGCTGGCGTTCGGCTGTCTCCTCACCGGCATACTCCGGCGGATTCGGCGCATCAGCGCGCAAGCGAACCATCGCTACAAACTCGGGAGGTTGCTGCAGGTCGGTGGTAATATCATGAATAGGCGGTACGCTCTGCGCTTTATTCTGCCAGTACCACGCCGTGGCCGAAACAGCACCTGTTAACAGAATTCCCAACACAAGCCGGGTCATCACTTTTCCGCCCTCCCCTTTTGCCACAAACAGCATAATGGTCATTGCCAGCAAAAGCCCAATAGCGGTATAGGCGCTATACCGAAGCACGGTAAAAGCGGTGCCAAGCCCCCAGATTCCCCACTGGTATCCATATCCACTCATTACAAAAAAGAGTACGGCCAGCGCAGAGAGGGTAAACAACAGTTTGGATATCGATTTTTTCATTTGTGATTGGTTCGTTGCCTGTTTTCGGAAAGCGGCAGTTCGGGTTGGTCTTGGAGTATAAATCGCCTTATTTTTCAAAGCTACATAAAAATTGAGGACAACCAAACCCATTGTCATGAATACTCCTGTTCGCGTACGTTTTGCCCCATCACCCACCGGTTTCCTCCACATTGGCGGACTCCGAACGGCGCTCTATAACTATCTTTTTGCGCGGAGTCATGGCGGTACATTTGTGCTTCGCATAGAGGATACCGACCAAAGCCGCTATGTTGACGCAGCCGAAGAGGACATCCTCCGCTCGCTGGAGTGGTGCGGCTTTACAATTGATGAAAGCCCGGAGCACCCCGGCAGCCACGGGCCGTATCGCCAGAGTGAACGCAAGGAGATGTACCACGCCTATGCCAAAGAGCTGATCGAAAAAGGTGAAGCGTACTATGCATTTGATACGCCCGAGGAGATTGAACAGATGCGCGAGCGGTTGAAAAAATCGGGCAATCCCTCTCCCAAGTACGACGCCATCACGCGCCAATCGATGAAAAACAGCCTCACCCTCTCTTCCGACGAGGTAGAGCGGCGCCTGGCTGACGGTGAAGAGTATGTGGTACGCCTGAAGGTGCCGCGCCGCGAAACTGTGCGGTTCGAGGACCTCATCCGCGGCCACGTCTCGTTCGAGTCGAAAGGGCTGGACGATCAGGTACTGCTTAAGTCGGACGGCATGCCCACCTACCACCTGGCCAATGTGGTGGATGATCATGAGATGGAGATTACCCACGTCATTCGCGGTGAAGAGTGGCTAAGCAGTACGCCCAAACATCTGCTGCTGTACAAAGCGTTTGGATGGGAACCCCCGCAGATGGCGCATCTGCCGCTGATCATGTCGCCCAGCGGAGGCAAACTCTCCAAGCGCAAAGCAGAAGAAGAGGGCATCCCCGTGAACACCAAAGATTATATCGAACGGCATTACGAACCGGAGGCGCTGGTCAACTTTTTGGCGTATCTGGGATGGAGCCCCGGCGATGACAGCGAAATTCACTCTCTCGAAGAGCTGAGCCAGCTCTTTACGCTCGACCGGGTAAGCAAGGGTGGGGCGGTCTTCAATCATAAAAAGCTGCTCTGGTACAACGAGCATTACCTGCGCGAACAGCCGGATGCCACCCTGGCTGCCCGGCTGCGCGATATCGCCGACCGGCCGCTACCTGAGGACGATACGTATCTGGCCAGGGCGGTTGGACTGCTGAAAGAGCGCGTTAGCAAGGTAGATGAATTGCTGGAGATGGGCGCCTTCTTTTTTGAAGATCCCGACAGCTACGATGAACAGGCACTGAAAAAATGGAAGGACGACAGCCCCGTACTGGTTCAGGCCTACCTGCAGAAAATCGACACGCTGGAGGGGGAGCAGTTTGAAGCTGTTGCTCTGAAATCGGCACTCGAGTTGGTCATTGAAGAGCACGGAGTCGGTTTTGGCAAGCTGATGATGCCGTTGCGCATCGCCGTAACGGGGCAGGGATTCGGGCCGGATCTGTTTACATCGATGGAGTTGCTGGGCCGCGAAACCGTGCAGCGACGTATTGAAACCGCACTGAAGACGTTGGGGTGAGGTGTCCTAATATTGTCATTTCGAGTAATCGACTGCATTCGGAAACCATAAACGCAGAAGAAATGCTTGTACTCCGCATTATTATAATTACTTAGCCTGCTCCGCGACAATGAGAGAGGAGATGATAAGTCAATTATGCTTTTATAAGATGCGGAGAGACGTCATTAATTTGCCCGATCAAACCATATCTCCAGGGCTTGGGTTACCCTCATATGCTTCTACGATCTCATCAAACTGATGCTGAAACTGATTAAACATAGTTTGAGAAAGACCGGCACAAGAATACATTTTTTCATTTATCTGAAATGGATGTGTGTGCAACATTCCAACTGCATTATTGGGAACCTGAATATT
>JBLRWS010000069.1:0-8704 GCA_047921075.1 Balneolaceae bacterium
TGATCTGTTCGAGCATCACAGTCGGTACATCAAATTCGTGTGCTTCGGTAAGGGCGTCTACTGCATCTTGCTGGAATAAGTCGCCGGATGACTGGTCGTAATAGTCCTGCATTTTACTTTTGATGTAGGCTTTGAACTCATCCACGTTTTTCGCCTCGCCGTTGCTATTTTCTTTGGCAAAAGCATCGGTTAATTCCGCTTTTTCCATGACCTCAACTTTTTTCACAGAGATACGAAACCGGTCAATCTCTTCACCTTCACCCACTTCCATCGTCTCCTGATCGCCTTTCTTTTTTCCGACCAGATGCTTTCGGAAATCGGCGGCGCCTTCCTGGCGAAGATCAATTTTTTGATCTTCATCCTGTTCCCCTTCAATCGGATTGCCATCTTCGTCGAGCGTTTCGGCATCCACGGTTACCTGGCTCTTTTCTGTGATCTCTGCGTCGGTTTCAACCCAGTTCCCCTTTCGCTCAAGGGTTCGGTCGATCTCTTCCTGAACCTCTTCGTCGGTAACGTCATGCACCATTTTATCAACGGTGATCGTCTTCAGATCGGCCAACTCAAAATCGGGTTTGGCACCAATTTTAAAGGTAACAGCAAGCTGATCATCTTCCCACGTCAGATCGGTCATCTGCGTTTCGCCGATCGGTTCATGCTCGGGCACGATCTCTTTTTCGTACACCTCTTGAACGTATTTGTTTATCTCTTCCAATTCAATTTCGCGGCCAAATCTCTTTTTAATGAGGCCAACAGGTACGTTTCCGGGTCTAAAACCGGGCATGTGAATCTCTTTGCGATACTTTTTAAACGCCTCATTAAACTTGGGCGAAAGGTCGTCGCGATTGGCTTTGAGGGTCACTTCTTTGTCGACAGGGGAGAGGTTCTCTACAGATATTTCCACGCGTTGGTACGGTTTGTTTTTAAGAAAAATAAAAAGAGTTGAGTACGAGAGGGGGGACTCGAACCCCCACACCGGTTAAAGTACCAGATCCTAAATCTGGCGCGTCTACCAATTCCGCCACTCTCGCATCCGGATATAAATCTGGAAGATTTAATCAATAGCCCGATAAATTATGGAATTTTGCATCTGATTTCAACCCTCTCTTGTGTGATTTATCCCTTCTCAGGTTCCGTTGCTTTGCACGAATACGCGCTTGTTGCTTGCTCATCCTGTCTCTTTATCGCTACCTTACGGATGATTTCCTTACTTCATCCATTAGCTCTGCCATGTTCAACAATTTGCGACTCGTTTACATCACCACAAAAGATAAACAGGAAGCGCGTGCCATCGGTGCAGCTGTTGTAAAGGAGAAACTGGCTGCCTGTGTAAATATTATCGATGGCATGGAGTCGATGTATTGGTGGGAAGGCGAGATTCAGACCGATTCGGAGTGCGTGCTTCTGGTTAAAACCACGCACCAAAATATGCGCTCCCTCACCGAGCGGGTAAAGGAGCTGCACAGCTACGACGTGCCCTGCGTCATATCGCTTACGCTTACCGAACAAGAAGGCAACCCGGAATATATTGATTGGCTTCTTTCTTGTGTAAAACGCCTCGACACCAAATACCCCGGCAGCGATGAGTGAGCCGGGATACCGACACATCAACGTTGACCATTCGGAGTGGATTACCCGGGCAGAACTGAATCGGCCCGAGACCCGAAACGCCATTCATTTTGGGGTGATGGAAGATCTTGAGCGACTTCTTGACCGTCTGGAGCAGGATGAGGCGTGCCGCCTTTTTGTGTTTACCGGCACCGGAAAAAGCTTTGTCTCAGGCGGTGATTTACGCGATTTTCATCAGCTTAAAACGGCCGATGACGCCAAGAAGATGACCACCCGCATGATTTCGATCCTCGATCGAATTGAACAGCTCCCGTTCTGGACACTCGCGGCCATAAACGGGCACGCCTTCGGGGGTGGATGGGAAATGGCGCTCGCCTTCGATTTTCGGATCGCTGCCGAGCCTGCCTCCATCGGTTTTACACAGGGCATGTTCTATCTCCCTCCCGGATGGGATGGTTTCCGACGCCTTCCCGCAGCGGTTGGCCGCGCACAGGCGCGTTATCTGCTCGCCTCTCAGGCTGTACTTACTGCCACTGAGGCGAAGTCGGTTGGGTATCTGCAGGAGGTGGTACCCGAAGCAGAGTGGACCGCACGGTGCGAAGCACTCGCCAATACCCTTACCATGAACGACCGCTCCTTTATCTCCTTTCTAAAACAGGGTGGGAACGACGATTCCGTGGAACCGTTTGGCCGTTTTTGGGAAAGCGATGAGCACTTTTCGCGGGTTGACGATTTTCTTCGAAAAAAACCGTAAAAAATTTCGTTCACGCAAACGATTCACCTGATGGATTAGTTATATTGATGATGAAACATTTAACATCAAACTAATAAATCAGATATAAAATGAGTGTAAAAGAAAAAATCGTTGACGTATACAACCACATTCAAAACGGCACTGCGCTGGATGCATTTGAAAAATATTATGCAGACAACGTGGTAATGGTGCTGGAAGATGGCACTGAAGTAGCCGGGAAAGATACCAACCGAGATCGCGAGCACGAGTTCTTTGGCAGTGTTGAGTCGTTTAACGGAATGGGTATTACCGCCATCACCGTAAATGAAGAGGAGCAGGCAACCGCTGTGGAACACTGGATGGACGTTACGTTTAAAGGTGCCGACGGCCCAACTCGCATCGAGCAGATTGCCACCCAAAAATGGGAGAATGGCAAAATTGTTCGCGAGCGTTTTTACGGCACGCAGCAAGGTTAATTCCCGATAAATTTCACCTACTGAAAGCTCTCCGGAAACGGGGGGCTTTTTTTTATGTGGATGGGTAAATACCGTTCTCTGTTTTAGTTACACCCACTCTTTAGGATTTGCAAGCACCTCTATCAAATCGGCTTCCCGGGTACCCGGTTCAGGGTGGAAATCGTAATCCCAGCGAACCTGCGGTGGGAGGCTCATAAGGATCGATTCGATTCGTCCGCCGGTTTTCAACCCAAACAGCGTGCCGCGGTCGTGTATCAGATTAAACTCAACATAGCGGCCACGACGAATTTCCTGCCAGTATTTTTGAGCGGGATTGTAGGGTTCCTCCATCCTGCTGTGCACAATAGGCAGATACGCCTCCAGAAACACTTTTCCGGCATCGGTTGTAAAGGCGTGCCAATCGTCGAGGGTGCGGCCGTCATCGGACCGCAAATAGTCAAAAAAGAGTCCACCGATGCCCCTCGCCTCACCTCTGTGCGTATTGAAAAAGTACTCATCACACTGCTTTTTAAACGTTGGGTAGAGGTCTTTTCCGTGCCGGTCGCACACATCCTTAAACACGCGGTGAAAGTGTACGGCGTCTTCGTCCCAAAGGTAATACGGTGTGAGGTCGGCGCCACCGCCAAACCAGCCGTCGGTAGCGTTGGTCATCTCCTCGTCATCATACAGTTCAAAGTAGCGGAAATTGGCATGCACGGTTGGCACCATCGGGTTTTCGGGGTGAAGTACCAGTGAGAGGCCTGCGGCCCAGAACCAGCCGTGTTCTACATTGAAGTGTTGTTTGATCGGGTCGGGCAGTTCGCCGTGTACGGTGGAAATATTCACGCCTCCCTTTTCAAAAACAGCGCCTTTTTCGATCACACGGGTTCGCCCGCCTCCGCCGCCGTCGCGGTCCCAGTTATCTTCGCGGAATGTCGCTTTGCCATCGATCTCTTCAAGTGCTGAACAGATCTCATCCTGAAGGGTTTTGATGTAGTCTGTAAACGGTTCTCTAATCGTGGACATTACGTTGTGTGGTATGGGATTGTCGTGGTCAATCGCTGATGGCGGGTTTGATCAAGAAGGGACGTTCTGCTGATAATCCTTCACGCTGTCTACAAATGCGCGGGCATGGTCTACCGGCACGTGTGGCAATATTCCGTGGCCCAAATTGGCTATATATCTCTGCACGCCAAATCGGTCGATCATCCGCCGTGTCTGCTTTTTAATGTCAGGAATGGGCGCCAGCAGGTGTGTGGGGTCAAAGTTACCCTGCAGGGTGATGGCATGTCGGGTTTTTTCACGGGCAAATTCGGGAGAGGTGGTCCAATCCAATCCCAGCGCAGCGGCTCCGCTTTTGAAGCTCAGCCGTTCGAGGGCGTACCAGGAGCCTTTTGCAAACAAGATGACGGGAACCTCCTTGATTGCCTGGGTGATCTCCATCAGATAAGGCAGCGCCCACTCATTAAAGTCGTCCGGGCTCAACAATCCCGACCACGAATCGAAAACCTGAACCGCCTGAGCGCCGGCTGCAACCTGCGCCTGAAGATAGTCGATGGTGGCCTTCGTCAGCTCCTTCATGACATGGCGAGACGCATCAGGGTGCTGGAAAAGAAACGCCTTGGCCTTGTCGAAGTTTTTGGAACCTTCGCCCTGCACCATGTAGCAGAACAGGGTCCACGGCGCGCCGGCAAATCCGATCAGCGGTACCCGGCCGTTCAGCTCTTTACGGGTAAGGGTAATGGCATCCATCACATGGCTGAGCTTTTCGGCCACATCTTCGGCGAGAATGGAGAAAGCGTCATCCACCGTTTTAATGGGATTGCCCATCACGGGCCCTTTGCCGGGCACCATCTGCACATCAATGTTCAGCGCCTGCGGCACGGTAAGGATGTCGGAAAAGATGATGGCCGCATCGGGTTCGAGCTCGTCAATGGGCTGTATCGTAATTTCGCAGGCCAACTCCGGAGTCTCTACTCGCTCAAAGAAGGTGTATTTTTTTCGAAGGACCATATACTGCGGCAGGTACCGCCCGGCCTGGCGCATCATCCACACGGGCGGGCGCTCTACCTCCTCGCCGCGCAGCGCCCGGAGAAAGAGGTCATTTTTTAGCTCGGGGAAGTTGTGAGACATAACGGGAATGTTCGCTTTGGTTAATCAAAATCGAAAAAATAGAGATTGAATGTTAATTGTTGAAGAAGGTTCGAGGGCCTGCGGCTTAGAATCGTTTGTAATCGATCGAATTGTAAGGGGAGCTCCGCTGACGATCAAGTCAAACACAGATGGCGCACCTTTTCATTGGATAAAGATGGAAAAACAGTGTTTATTTACGCATCCCTTTATGTAACAAACTGAAGATTCGGTATTTGACAAAACGCAACGCGATGTATACTCAACATTCTATTTCACTCCCGACCGGAACCGCCTCGTACCTGCAAAAACCTGCTGATGGTGCTTCTCTGACCATCCTGATGATTCACGGTAACTCGCTCTCAAAAGAGACCTTTCTCCCGCAGCTTACATCTGGCTTGCTGGATGATTATCGGCTTATAGCTTTGGATTTGCCCGGCCATGGAGAGACAAAAGTGAACAATAGTTCTGCTTTTTCCTTACCAATGCTGGCCGAGTTTATCCGTGAGTTTGCCGAAAACGTAATTGATGAAGAGATTCTGTTGACGGGGCATTCATTGGGTGGGCATCTTTGTATTCAGGCTGCTTCAGGAATATCTAACGTAAGGGGATTTTTTTTAATGGGTACACCACCACTCACAAGTGAATTGGCTGTTGCTCCCTTTCAGGATCATCCGGTGATGGAGCTGCTCTTTAAAGATGAACTGGATCATGATGAGCTGGATATGATAGTGAACGCGATGCAGTACCACTTGCCGGAAGCCGCAGAAACCATTAAAGCCGCTCTGTTAAAATCGGGGGGAACACTCAGAAGTGCGCTGGGGCGATCGGTAGCATCCGGTGAGTATAAAGATGAGTTACAGGAGCTCAGAAGAATTGGAATCCCGTCGGCATTGGTTCTGGGAGAAAAAGATGCCTTGATTCATGCTGATTACGTGGAGAACATTGCCAAATTAGTGGGCTGGCAAAACAAGCTCCATTGTATTCCCTCAGCCGGCCACACCGTTCAGCTCGAAGCCCCCGAATCTGTTAACAACTTAATTGCCGAATACATTGCCTTTCTTGGTTCAGAAGAGCGTTAAAAGCCATTCTTGAATGCGTACGCGATCAGCCCGGTGCTATTTTTAACACCGGCTTTTCGAAGCATGTTCCGTCTGTGAGTGTCCACCGTTTTTTTTGTTATAAACAGTTTGTCTGCAATTTCTTTACTGTTCAATCCCATAGCGAGTTCTTCGATAATCTCTTTTTCACGTCGTGTAAAACCGGTTTTGGAGCCGGCCCCCGGGGCATTAAAGTTAAAGCCGGGGATCTCCGGACCGCTCATCATCGAATGTACGTCACTGCTATTGGTGAGGTGAGTCACATCCGTATAAATACCAAACGATGTGAGCATGTTGTGATTTGCATCCCGCGTAAGTAAGCCGGTTTGCCGCTGAACATGCACATAACTCCCCCCTTTATGCTTCATGCGGTATGTTAGGTGAAAAACGTGGTCGTGCAGCTTGATTCTGGATTTGCCCGACAGAGCATTGATCGCATTTGCGGTCAGCTTCTTTACAGACTCAAGATCATCAGGGTGAATACGACCGTAGAAAAATGAGAGATTTTTGACCTCTTCAGGATCGTAGCCCAACACGTGCCGCACCCCGGGTGATATATAGGGCATGGAAAAATCGTCTGTGAAGTAACTTGCCACATATACAAACTGATTACCAATCGGCTTGAAACTCTTTATGCTTTCCAGCGCCCTGTCTATCTCTTTTTGGGGATCACTGACTTGCAACTGATCTTCCCTGAGATAGTTCACATTCTTTTGAATCCACTTCATGAGTAATTCGGATCTGCTTCATTTCACTTTAACACACCTGCACCAAGGAAGGTAACGATTCTCCGATTATTTTCGAGAGATTAATCGGTGTCATTGGGGGTCTATAGTGGTCGATTTCAGGAGTAAATTATTGGTTTCTGTTCCTCATTACCGAAGGAGTAATCAATGATTATGAGGCAGTCAGAATCGTATAAAAATACTCACTTTTGAGTATTGTGAAGTATTATTCGAGCTCTTATGCTGTATTAGGGATGCTATCCACACATTGTAATTGGCCTATTTTGCACCAGGGAATGCTGTATGGGTCTTCATTAACCAGAGTAGATCTGGTACTTCAACAAGGGTGTGGCCACACAGTTAAATTAAACGTTCAAGGATTGATTATGAGATATTTCACACTGTTTTTGTTTCTATTCACATTGACATTGGCAAACAACGCACTCTCGCAGGTTAGTGGGGAAATGACAAAGTATAACATCACACACCACGGCTGTGAGATGGAAAGCGTTACAGCAACGTGGAACCTGAGCACTCTTATGGGCGAACCGGTTGTTGGCGGAAATTTTAAATGGGAAGCACCCAGAGGGGGTGATGAAAGTTGCCTGAGTTACAATGATTTCATAATTATTAAGGTACAGTCTGATGTTAGCAGAGATTCATGGGGTTGGATTTCCATATCACCGGGCTCAACCCCGCGTGCAGGCCAAGGATATCCCTTTAATGTTTCGGGTTCTCCTCGGTGGAATCGATTGATTTGCGGCTTTGATAGAAATGGAAACAGAGAGAACTGTTTCGATTCAGATAATGCTAAATATTTCTGGCAACAAGGCTTTTCTGTTACAGACTTTATGGTAATGAGAAGATCCAGATAAAAATAATCACTCGAATAGTTCATGGCCCAGCGTGGACAAATGAACATTCTTGATTGAAACCAATACTTTATCCCAAGACCAGTTCTGAAAATTATACTGCATATCGTGATCGGACTCCTCGCCCTATATGGCGGGGACTCATTGGCGCAGGGGTTCGCTATAAATAGCTCACCTCTTGCTGAGCAATCGGAAGTGAGCGATCCCTTTACTCCGGCCAATGGTACTGAGAAGGGGGATTGGAGTATTGTTTATATCGGCACCTTTGTGGTACTTGAAACCGTATTCCTTGCAGGCAGTTTTTTAACAAGATACAAGGCGGGATCGTATACGGTTGGTGGATTACAGGGGATTTATGCAGTTACTGCCGGAATTGGCGCTCTGGCCGGATTTGCGGAATATGGAATAACTCCGGGTTTGATATTGGTTGGTGGCCTGGGGTATCTGTCATACTATAATTTCGCTTTTCAGGGCAGGCACTCGAATACCAGAAAATTCTGGACCAACTTCGCAGGCATGAATGCAGCAGTTGGATTGGCATTAGCTGCGTCACTGATTGAAACTCAATTTATCGATTACTCTATTGGAAGTGTGAACGTTATGGCGAATCTGCAACGTGTAGGTATACAGTGGGTGTTCTGATTTATTGAATCGGGTTTAAAAAAATAGTACCGGACATGATCTTTTTACTTTCACTTATGTTGTTGTTTAGTGAGGCTCAGCTTGAATCTAACCATTTGGATGGTTCATTTGGCTTGCAAACACCTGTCATGAATGTGAGTGTGGAAAAAGGGCAGATATCCCATACCGAGCTTACAATAGAGCGGGATAAGGGTAAAACAGCTTTTCATTTCCATGAGGAAGCAGAACTTCCCGAACGGCTTACCATTTCAACGACACTGCTGTCACTTTCGATTATGCCGGACAGCGATCACTCGGATCTCCCATACGATATTTACGAACGGGTAAACCAATTTTCGCTGCAGGTGGATCGGGATATTGAGGTGATTTCCGAATCCAGATCCTACCTGCCGACTATGAGTGCGACATCACTCACGGATCAACAGATGCTTGAACTCCTCAACAAATTTGAAATTCCGCTCACGTTCGATCTCGATGAGGT
>JBLRWS010000069.1:8804-11585 GCA_047921075.1 Balneolaceae bacterium
GGGAAGCATCGGTGATGTTTTTTGCGCCATAAAATTTGTTTAAAAATCTATGAATTGTATTAAATCAATAACGTCTGTTACGGTCATTTTTTTAATGACTCTTACTTTCAGTGGGATAACTACAGCCGACGCTTCTTCGGGACCGGAGGAATTGAGTTCACCCGTGACAGATACCTGTTATTACTTCGTAGAAACAAATCTTGATCGCGGAGAATTTTGGAATAATCGTCCATCTCTTTCATTTCTCATCTCTAATATTGTTCCGGCAAGTTGCAGCTCCGGGGGAGGAACGAGAACAGATATTTTAAATCAATTTAATGAAGCGGTTAAAGCGGATGGCAGATATGCAGATGCAAAGTTAGCGCGAATTGTATTTGGCCCTTACAATTCCCGAGGAGATGCTCTAAGGGAACATAGAAAGCATATAGGTAACTACCTTTCAAATAATCACGTCGTAACGGATTTTTCATTCAGGTATTATCGGCAGGATTAGAGTGGTGCCAAATCATTTTTTTTCAAAATCAACAAACATAAAGACAAATGCCTATGATAAGATATTTAACAAGGGTATTTATTTTCCTAATAGTATTATCAGGGTCTATTCTGTGCGCTTTTCAGGTAAAAGCACAAAATGTGGAAACCGTTACCATTGGTTCCCAGACCTGGATGACCGAAAACCTAAATGTGGATAGATTCCGCAATGGTGACCCGATCCCACAAGCAAAGACAATTGAAGAGTGGGAGGAAGCTACAAAGAACGAAGAACCGGTATGGGGATATTATGATAACGACCCGGCCAACGGAGCCAAATATGGTAAGCTTTATAATTGGTTTGCAGTAAAAGATTCAAGAGGATTAGCCCCCGAGGGCTGGCACATCCCATCCAAAACGGAATGGGATATATTGTCAGATTATTTGGGTGGTTCATCAATTTCAAGTGATGAGCTGAAAAAAACGACGTGGTGGCACGAGGGTGCAAATGGTGGGCGAGCAGACTTTTTTGTTGCAGGGTCATCTGATTTCAAGGGTTTAGGAGTAGATGGTCTTTGGTGGAGCTCTACTTTACGTACAGATTTGTTTTCATATAGCACCGCTTTCTCCTACAGCATGAGAAATACTTCTTTTTTTAATAATAGCACTATTTTTGGTACGGGTATATCTGTACGTGTTATATCAAATTACTCGAGAGATGAGTATGCTAATAGAGCAGGTGTATCCCGAACGGATTCAGGGTTGATGTATCGAGTTATTAAAGAAGGGGAAGGTATTAAGCCATCTGTAAATGATGTAGTAAATGTCCATTACACCGGATTTCTTACGGATGGAACTGTATTAGATAGTTCTTATCAAATGGTTAGCGGTTCATATCAAAACAAACTAATAACGCTGTCACTCGACAACCTGATACCGGGCTGGATGGAAGGCTTACAGCTAATGAGCGTTGGTGCTAAATATGAATTCTATATACCGGCAGAACTGGCATTTGGTGATTCTCCTTTGCCTAGCAGCCCGATTGCGCCCGGCTCTGATCTGCTATTTTATGTTGAATTGATAGGTATAGAGTAAGACGTATTTGCTGAAAACAACTACTAAATGAGCCGCTGAACAGTACAATGTCCGATTTTTTCCAGATTGAAAACAACCATATGTTAATCGTTGCACTTAAAAAAGGCACAAGAATCTCCCTGCGGTTTGCGGGAAGTATTTTCTTCCTGATTCTGCTGGTTACGTGGTTAGACACAGGCAATTTGCGAGATGTTTTAGAATGGTGGCCTTTTATACTTTTTTTTCTCACAGTTTTTATTCCGGTAAGTACAGCCTGGGTTAGGGTAAAGCAAACCCGAAAAGCTAAAGATGTTGCAATTGCTGCAATAATGACGGTACTATGGCCAACATTCATCATCTTGATCGTAACATTATTCATGTTTGGATTTGATTGATCAAACGAGTTTTGAGGGGTTACCCCGAATGCATCGAAACGTTTTGGGTGTGATTAGGCAGGCCGTATAAACAGAATCCAATAATTTCGTTTTTTGAGATATGCAAAAAAAGCAGGATCAAATCACTATAAAATCATGAACCTATTAAACTCGGGCCTCGCACCCTTTTTGATGTTGATTGCAACGATAGTCTGTGGTTTTGCAGATGCCTCAAATGGGGACATGTTAAAATCAGAGTGTCCGGATTATACATTTGCTCTGGATGAGTGGAACATTTCCGAGCGGGATGGTTCTTTCTATATCAATCATCTTCATGAGGAAAACCTTTCACAGGAGCTATACTGGAATACAGGCGGCCCGGAGTTATCTGATGTGGTCGGGCTGGGTGATGATCATATCATCATCGTATATCAGTCAGGTTCGGTGGGCACCTCAGTTATTATAAATACATATCGGGGATTAATTTTCGATATATGGGAGATGTCATTTATCGGTGATTATCCATACAGATACGAACATCAGGATGATCGTGATGATACCTTAACCCAACCGGAATGGACCTTAAAAGAGGGGGCGCTTCACATCAGAGATGTAGCCGAAGGGATTGATACCGTTTTGAAGCTTTTTAAATAGCACGAGCTCCCCGTACAGGTGGAGACAGGGATAGAAGAGTTGGGGAGCCAAGCCTCTCCTTTGCCGTAGGGAGTTATACCGTTTAATTTCAAGTTACATTTTCATAAATTTCAACTCGAGGAGCATTCGGTGAGCCCGCACATTCTTCCACCGTTGAAGACTGGGAGGCCGATTGCTCCTTTCTTAGTTTTTGGACGGACCGACGCGA
>JBLRWS010000070.1:0-11317 GCA_047921075.1 Balneolaceae bacterium
GGTGATGTGCAACTCTTTTCAAAGATGTTGCTCCTGCCGGAGCAGGGTTGTCGGGATGAGGTATTTTAAAAGAATTTAGCATGAAATAGTGAAGCCGTGAATTGGAGAGATCAAGAGATTGTCGGCTTTTCCTAAGACTGACTAAGCACGAAGTCTGAAAGTCGTTTAGTGGGTCGCTGATAGTTGTCCTTCATTTCAGGAACTATACAGCAACGGCTGTTTGAGCATAGAACTCAGCAATCGTCGAGCGCCGAATTGGCCGGGCCATCAATGTAGCCGAGGTGCAATCGGTAATTTCCACTTCTACATACTCTCCCGGAGTGTACGCTTTGCGATCGAATACGACCATTTTATTGGTATCGGTACGCCCGCACATCTGCTCGTCCGACCGTTTACTGGTTCCCTCAACCAAAACCAGGTGGCGTTTGCCAATTTCCCGGCGGTTCCGCTGCTCCTGAATATCCATCTGCTGGGTGATGATTTCACTCAGGCGTCGTTTTTTGACCTCTTCGGGCACGTTGTCTTCGTACTTTCGATGTGCCAGTGTGCGTTCGCGTTCGGAATAGGCAAACATATAGGCCAAGTCGTACTGAACGGTGCTCATCAGCTCGAGGGTATCGTGGTGCTCCTCTTCCGTTTCATCGCAAAAGCCGGCAATGATGTCAGTAGAGAGGGATACGTCCGGTATAATCTCCCGCATGCAGTCAATCAGCTCAAGATAGCCTTCGCGGGTGTAGGGGCGGCGCATGCGTTCCAGCATGGCGTTGCTCCCCGCTTGTGCCGGAATATGAATGTAGTTGCAAAGGTTTGGCCGCTCGGCAATCAAGTGCAGCAGCGGTTCGGGAAAATCTTTTGGATGGGGTGATGAAAATCGAAACCGCATTTCAGGATCCACTTTGCTGGCTTCGTCCATCAACCGGGTAAAATCGATCTCTTCGTACCGATAAGAGTTTACGTTTTGCCCCAGCAGTGTGACCTCTTTGTAACCCTGCTCGCTGAGCTGGCGTATTTCGTTTAAAATGCTTTCCAGAGGCCGGCTTCGCTCGCGTCCGCGCGTGAAAGGGACCACGCAGAACGCGCACATGTTGTCGCAGCCGCGCATAATGGAAACAAAGGCAGTAACGCCGTTATCACTGGTACGAACCGGGGTGATATCGGCATAAGTCTCTTCAAGGGAGAGAAGTACGTTCACCGCTTTGCGTCCGTCGTTAACTTCGGCAAGCAGTTCCGGAATGTTGCGGTAGGCATCGGGGCCAACCACAATATCAACCAGTTTTTCCTGCTCCAGAATGCGGTCTTTAATACGCTCGGCCATGCAGCCCATTACGCCAACCGTCAGATGCTCTCTCTCTTTCTTGATCGCCCGGAACTCCTTCAAACGATTCCAGACACGCGTTTCGGCGTTTTCCCGAATGGAGCAGGTATTCACAAAAATAACATCCGCCTCTTCGGCAGAATGGACCGGCTCCATGCCGTCGTCCATCAGAATAGCATTTACCACTTCGGTATCTGCAAAATTCATCTGGCAGCCGTAGGTTTCTATGTAGAAGGTTTTCTGTTTCATGATCGGTTGGTTGGTCGTATCAAATCGCGTGAATCGGGAAAGATACGAATCCTTCTGCCCCTATTAAAGCATGAAGGAATGATCCGGAAAGTGAGTCTTTCTCTACAGAATCTCTAAAAGTTCAATTTCAAAGATCAGCATTCCACCGGGACAAATAATACTTCCGGGAGGTGGATTGTTGCCGTAGGCGAGGTTGGTAGGGATGAAAATTTCGATCACATCGCCTGTGGTCATCAGTGTAATGCCTTCGCCAAACCCGGCAATCACATTTTGAAGCCCAAATGTTGCAGGGCCGCGGTTGCGGGTGGAGTCAAACACATCGCCACTGAGCAGCGTGCCGTGGTAGTTGACGCGCACGGTACTGTTGGCGTTGGGTGATGCACCGTCTTCTGTCTGTTCAATGAACCGATACTGCAGGCCACTGTCGGTTACGGTGATGGATTCATTTTGGGCATTTTCTTCCAGGAATGTCTGCTCGGCCTGCAAGGTAGCGCTGTTACACGGATTTTGCAGGTCATTGCTATCGGTGGAGAGCGAACAGGCGGAAAAGAGGAACAGGGCTACAAGGGAGGTTGTAACAAGTTTCATAAAGCACAAGTTTAGTCGTTAGTGATCGGATGTTTCGGGCAGCAGCCGGGCGTTTACTTTCAGCGAGAACAGGTCGGTTTCGAAGGCTGTGAGCCGTTGCTCAAAACCGGAATCGTTTAAAAAATCGATCTCGTGAACGGAGCGCCACCAGGGCCGGTGCCGGTCGATAACGGATATCATATCGGTTATGGTATCTGCGGGAAAGAAGAGAATGCGGCGGTGCAGCTGCCCCAAACGGTTAGCCAGTGCACCGGCCAAAAGCATGGAAAAGTAACGCGAAGAGGGTTTGCCCTGTTCGTCTGCCAGATACTGCAGCCGGTAGGTAATCGCTTCCAGCTCATTGCAAAGCCGCACTACCTCATCGCGGTGTACAACGGTATCATCTGTTGTGCGATACGCCGCGCGGTTTTGTGTCCACTGTACGCAAAGCTGCAAACTGGCAGCGGTGGCGGTTGCGGCGAGCTCCATAGCGTCGGAATCGGACTTCAATCGGGCCATTGTTCGGGTGCCGATCTCCATTGATTGAGCAGCTGAATATGCTCTTCTTTGATGCGGCCCGTTTCGAGGGCAACATCCACCAGCGTGGTGTAATCGGTAAGGGTAAACAGCGGGATGTTCAGCTTATCAAATTTTTGAGCGGCAAGATCAAATCCGTAGGAGAAAATGCTGACGATTGCCTGTACATCAGCCCCGATAAATGTAAGAGCCTCCACAACACTGTAGGCGGATCCCCCGGTTGAGACTAAATCTTCTATGACAACGGTTTTCTCACCTTTTTGAATTCCCCCCTCAATCTGATTGCCCATGCCGTGTGCTTTGGCCTTGGCCCGAACGTAACAGAGTGGCAGCTGCAACTGCTGTGCCACCCACGATGCATGTGGAATACCGGCTGTAGCTGTGCCGGTGATGACGTCAGGTGCGAACTCCTCCGCCTCCACAACCTGCTGAATACGTGCAGTAATGGACTGCCGAAGTTTAGGGTAGCGGAGGGTTAGACGGTTGTCGCAATAAATGGGTGAGTTCCAGCCGGACGACCACGTAAAAGGATCATCGGGCCGCAGTACAACGGCGTTAATATCAAGTAGTGATTTTGCCAGCTCGCGTGCAAAATCGATGTCGGGAATTGAATGGGTAGTCAAGGTTTGAACCATGGTTAATGTGCAAAGGTATTCTCAATCAGATCGGCTTTGCGCCGCAACGATCATTTACGTTCTTGTAAAAACAGCCTTTTAAAAAATGGATATCCAAAGGAGTTGAAGAACGTCGAGGCAAAGGAGTGCATAGAATCCCGCCAACAAATCATCCCATAATATACCATATTTTCCACGGAATTGCTCTACGTAGGAGATTCCCAACACTTTGGTAATATCGAACAGGCGGAAGAGAACGAATCCACCAGCCAGCAGAAGGGCATCGGACGGCAGGGAGCCGGAAAAGGAAATCAGGCTAAAAACAAGCGCCTGCCCTGCCACTTCATCCATCACAAATTGCGGGGGGTCGTCTCCGTACCGGCGGATGTTTTCGTCGGCAGTGTACAGGCTTAACAGTGAGGCAGCTATGGCAAAGAGAAAAGCTCCACCGGCGGGAAAAGCAATAGCTGCTGCGTAAATAAAAGGAAGTGCGGCAAGGCTGCCCCAGGTGCCGGGGCCAAACGGAATCAACCCAGCACCAAAAAAGATACCCAGCCAGTGTTTTATCTCTTTCATTACGCGGAAATCTTACGAAGCATCTCGCGGTTCACCCAGATGTACTCAACTCCGGTGTATACCGTAACAGCGGTTACACCAACCAAACCCCAATAAAAAGCGTTGGTGGCAAATACATCCGCTACAAGTTGAGAGGGTAATCCGGGGATGATGGCCAGCAGCCCGAGAAGAAGGGCAACGTAGAGAAAGGCCATTTGCAAAACGGTTTTCGCCTTGGCACTGTTGCGCGTTTGCAACACAATGCCTTTGCGGTCGGTGTAGATTCTGAGCAAGGTAATAGAGAGGTCGCGCAGCGCGATGAGAATAATGGCCCACCAGGGAAATTGCGATTCGCTGAGAAACGGCAAACAGATAAAACCGGCAAGCGTTAAAAATTTATCAGCCAGTGGATCGAGAAAAATACCAATCTTCGTCTCCACATTGTATGCACGCGCAACATATCCGTCAACAATATCCGTTAACGCTGCAACCAGAAAAATGAATAGGCTTAATGAGCGAAGAAAGATATCATCCTGAATAAAGAGCACCAGAAACACCGGTGCCATGGCCAACCGAAACCCACTAAGTATGTTTGGAATTTTTTCCACGAAGAAAGGTACCGCACTTTTGTGAAAATTGTTACCGCAAACCGGCAGATCGCATTTCGATCAAGATAGGCAAAATACTATTTTAAGCTCTTATGAGAATTGCGCACATACTTTCGATTGGAAATGAGCTGTTAATTGGCGACATCGTAAACACCAATGCCTCAGCTATTGGCCGGATGCTTACCGAAGCGGGCTTTCAGGTAGAGCAGGTTCTTACCTTGCCCGATACCTACGAGCTGCTAAAACAGCGCATTACCGAAAGTTTTCATCACGCTCATTGCACTATTGTTACCGGAGGGCTCGGCCCCACGCATGACGATGTTACCAAGGCTGTGCTTGCCGATCTGTTTGATGCAGAGATGAAAACCGATGAAGCGGTGTTGGCGCACATCAAAAAAATGTTCGAGGAGCGCTCGTTCTCTTTTAGTGCATCCAATGCCGATCAGGCGTTGGTTCCCGAATCGTTTGAGGTGTTGTTCAATAAAAAAGGGACGGCGCCCGGACTGCTCTATGCCGAGGGCGGGCACGTGGTAGCCGCGCTGCCCGGTGTGCCGTATGAGATGGAACATCTGATGAAGGAGAAAGTACTGCCCCGCCTGCGCGAACTGTTTCCCGGGCAGGAGGTGTGGGCTACACGCTATTTTAAAACCGCCGGTGTGCCGGAAAGCACACTCAGTGATGAGCTCATTGGGGATCTGACCACCGTGTTGCAAAACGGAGTGGAGGTGGCCTACTTACCACATGCCGGGGGAGTGGTGATGCGGGTAAGCACCAAAGCGGGAAACAAAGAGAATGCCGAAGAGAAGCTGCAGGTGGTACAACAGCGAATTTACGAACGGGCAAAACCGTACATCTACAGCGAAGATCGGGATACCGATCTTGCGAAAGCGGTTGGAGATGAACTGTTAAAACAGGGCCTTACCATTGCCACAGCCGAAAGTTGTACCGGAGGCATGCTGAGCGATGCGATTACCAATATTCCCGGTTGCAGTTCATGGATGGTTGGCGGTGTTGTGGCCTACAGCAACGATCTGAAAATAGACCTGTTGGGCGTTACACCCGAGAGCCTGAAATCGGGCGGAGCGGTAAGCCGGGAGGTTGCATTGCAGATGGCCAAGGGCATTGCCCAGCGAACGGGAGCAGCAGTTGGCGTTTCCACTACCGGCATTGCCGGGCCGGGCGGCGGGTCAGATGATAAACCGGTGGGAACGGTGTGGATGGGGTTTTGGATCAACGGCGACCATTTTGCACTAAAAGCATTGTTTACCAAAGATCGCCTGATCAACAAAAAACGGACGGTTATGGTGGTGCTCGAAACGGTGCGCCGCCGGCTGCTTAACATCGAATCGTATCCTTATGCGTTGCAACCACACCGATAGAACGGCATGAGCATTCTACTGTCGATCCTATTTCTATTTTCTGCGCCGCAGGATACTCTTCCGCCTGCTGCGGATACCCTGTCGGTACCGGCCGATACGGTTGCCGCTCGGGATATTAATTTGGAAGAGAAACCGGAAGAGGAATTTCGGGAAGTGGCCATTTGGCGCTATCGCCCGCGGCCGGCCCATACGGTTGCTGAAACCGACAGCACCCTGCGTTGGATGTACATGCTGAACCTGACCGACCGCTTTGCGCGTCAACCGGGCGCTTTTACCTATCGAACGGGTACCATCGGGCGGCTTGACGGAGTGGATCTCTATACGTTCGAAAACCGGCACTTTACAGCCACCATGAACCACATGCAGATTGATGATCCGCTGACCGGAGCCATCAACTGGAACAGGGTGCCGATTCACAAAATCGTGTCGCTTGAGGAGCACGATACCGGCGCGCGTCATCAGACCGACATCCGCCTGCGTGATCACTATTTAACCCAGCCGCGAACCTATCTGAATTTTGATGAGGGGGCTTTTGATTACCGCTCGCTCGAGTTCTCAGCTACCCACAACATCAACGAAAAAACGAATCTGGATCTCACGTTTTGGGACCGACGGGATGGCATCGGGTTCAATCGCACCAATATTGATGGCACGCAGGTGGTTTTGATGGGGTACCGGCAGCTAACCGATCGCTGGCTGCTTAAGACAGGGTATATCAATAACTCCACGAATCAGGATCAGTCCTTTGGATTTGTTGTGGACGACCCACAGTTTTTCGCGTTTAATGTTTTTGCTGCACAGCCCAATGAATCGTTTGCCGAATCCAAGGAACGTTCTACCGATCTGTACGTGCAGCTGCATCACCGTGAGGCAACCGACCGGGACGTGGGAACGGTTTTTGGGCTGCATTATCAAACCGATGAGCGTACGCTTAGCTACAGTGCCGATACGGTGGGCACCGATTTTAGGCGCATTGAGTTCTTTACACGGTTTCAACCATCATCCGAGCGGATCAAAACGTCTGTAGATGTACGGGCTTTTGCACTCGAAAACCGTAACCGCGAACAGCTTACCACCAACGCCTGGCTGGGTTTGTCGGGCAACGCCTCGATAGAAACATCGCTTGGCCGTGCACTGCGGATTTCGGTAAACGGCGGTGGAACGATTCGTGATGACGATCGCCAGTCGATGTTTGGCGGTACCGAACTTACCTTTTTTCCCGAGCGGAGAGTGTCGCTATCACTGTTTGGATCGGCTGAATCGCGGGCTCCTGATCTGCAGGCTCTGTATTGGCAATCGGCTGAGTTTAGCGGCAGCAGTGCCCTGCCCGATGAGGTATCGGTTGGCGGAGGGGCGGAATTACGTACCCGGTTATCGGGTGTGTTTACCCTTGGCGCCCGTGGCGACCTGCGCCGGTTCGAGGATGCCACTTTTGTGAATGCATCGGGAACGTTTGAGGCGATTGACCCCTATACCCGATTGTCGGGCACAGGCTGGCTGGAGCTGGACGGACGCCTGTTTGAGGGCGGCTTATCGGCCACGTATCACCGCATTGAAACCTCGACCTCGCTGAATCCGATCAATCAATCGATCGGTACCACCGGTGATCGGTTGTGGATTCGGGGAAGTCTGTTTTGGAAGAACTTTGTGTTCGATCGCGCGGCCTTTGTAAAAGCAGGCGTGCGGGCAACCATGTCACCCAATCAGTATCGGCCGGCGGGATTCATAACACCGTTAAACCGATGGCAGCAGGGCGAAGAAGAGCTGTTTAACCCCTCGTTTAGCCGTCTCGATTTCGATATGTCGGCACGCATTCGATGGTTTATGCTGCTGATTCGCTACGAAAATTTATTAGAAGATCTCACTCAAACCGGTTATTTCGAAACGGTAGGCTTTCCAATGCCGCAGCGCCGTTTTATATTGGGTTTGCGAATATTATTTACGAATTAATCAAAACAGATGGGCATAGGATATTTTATTAAAGAGGGTGTGGCGGGGCTGAAGCGCGCGCGCCTTGCAGCCTTTACATCGGTCTTTTCTCTCTTTCTTGCGGTGCTGCTGGTGGGGGTGCTGGCGCGCATCGGTTTCAACGCGTACGAGGTATCGCAAATGCTGCGTGCCGATGTAGAGGTGGAACTCTTTTTACAGCCGCTGGATGATCAAAGCACGCGAGAGCTGCGCAGCCGTATCCAGGCCGAGCCGCTGGTGGCCGAGATTAGCTACATCTCGCGCGACAGCGCCAGTGCGATTTTCCGGCGCGATTTTGGCATGGGCAGCGAAACCATTGCCGATCTTAATTTCCTCCCTGCGTCGTTCCGCCTTACCATGGCCGGTCAATCCACATCCACTCAAATTGACTCGCTGGCCGGTATCTTTGAATCGTACCGGGGGGTGGATGATGTAAAATTTAATGCACCCTTGTTACGGATACTCGAGCAGCGCACCGATCAGCTGGCCATGGCCGGTGGAGCGCTCGGGCTCTTTATTCTGCTCATTGCTATGATATTGGTATTCAACACCATTCGCCTAACCATCTACGCAAAACGAGATTTGATCCGCGCCATGAAACTGGTAGGCGCCACCAATCGGTTCATCCGCTCACCCTTTCTGTTCGAGGGATTACTGCAGGGCTTTATTGCCGGTATGGCCGCGTGTGGTGTGATCTATCTGGTATTTGAACTGATTGTACCGGAAACGATTCCACAGCTTGGAGTACTCGGCTGGCCATACGGGCGCTGGTATTTTTTGATGGGCGGTGTGCTGGGTATAGCCCTGCTGATGGGATGGTGGGGCAGCCGTTGGGCAGCCCGGAAGTTTATCCGCGATACAAAAGTATATCAGTAACGGAGACTACTTTTCTGCTTCAGTGAGGGATTTAAGCTTTCCATCCTCCTGCTTGCGTCGCTCGCAGTTATCCACATCATTGCAGGTGCCAAACAGATGCAGGGAGTGCCCGTCGATCTTAAAATCGTAGATTTTCTCCATCATCTTCTGAATTTCCAGAATACGCGGATCGCAAAATTCGATCACTACACCGCACTCTTTACAGATCATATGGTCGTGCTGCTGATAGGCGTACGAGCGCTCGTAGTAATACTGATTTTTACCGAATTGTTGACGCTGAACCAGGCCGCACTCGATCAGCAGGTCGAGGGTATTGTACACGGTGGCCCGCGATACACGGGTACCCCCTTTTTTCATGTTGAAGAAAATGTCGTCGGCATCAAAATGGCCTTCCGCACCGTAAATTTCCTCCAAAACCATGAACCGTTCCGGTGTTTGGCGCTGATTTTTCTCTTTCAGGTACGTTTTAAAAATTTCTTTTACCAGATGGATGGTATCTTCGTGTGCGGGATGTGCCATGGCGGAAAATTGTAAAAATAGGTGTATGGATTGAACGCTTCTATATAAAAACGTTATTTAGTACGATACCGTACATGGACCGACAAGCTTCAGGCTGTTTCTTCAGAAGTCTGTCAAAAGCTGTATTTTAAACCTGCTCTTTAAAAATAAACGAAAGAACCGATGCCAGCTATTGTTGCTTTTGAAACATTGACAGATCTTTACCAGAATCTGGTTAAAAAATACAAAAATTCCGAAAAAACTGCGTTCGCTTATAAACCCTCCCCCGATCAGCCCTACAAATCGATTCCGTGGGATTCTGTAGAAGAGGATGTAACGGCCATTGCCGCCTATCTTCTGGAACAGGGTGTGGAGAGCGGTGACCGGATCGCCATTTTAAGCGAAAACCGCTACGAATGGGCCGTGGTGGATCTGGCTATTCAGATGGTTGGCGCCGTCAATGTATCACTCTACGCAACGCTGCCCGCGAACCAGTGCGAATTTATTTTGCAGGATTCGGGATCGAAGATCTTTTTTGTATCCACCGGCATACAATTGAAAAAAGCGGTGGAAGTGTTTGATAACTGCCCCGACCTGAAACAGGTCATCGCCTTTGATGAGCCGAAAGTAGAGAAGCTGATCAAGCATGAACATGTACACCTCTTTGACACGGTATGTGCTGCCGGAATGAAGGCGGAGACGAAGTGGAGTGGTGAAATTAAGAAGCGGGCTGCAGCCACCAAGCCCGAAGATATAGCCACGCTTATTTACACCTCGGGAACCACCGGCAAGCCGAAAGGAGCCATGCTCACACACCGGAATATTGTGAGTAATGTAAAAGCGGCGCATGAGGCGATCAATATCAATGATACAGATCGCTGTTTATCTTTTCTGCCCCTGTGCCACTCGTTTGAACGTACAGGCGGTTATTACGCCATGATGGCCGGCGGTGCAGAAATCTACTATGCGGAAAGTGTGGATACCGTGGCCAGAAATATGCTCGAGGCACATCCCACTATCGTGATTAGCGTGCCACGCCTGTTTGAAAAAATCTACAATCTGATCAAGAAGAATGTAGACGAAGGAAGCGCCATTCAACAGTCGATCTTTAGCTGGGCGCTGAATGTGGGCGAAAAGTACTGGAAGGGATCCCGCGGTTTTACATCGCTTCAGAAAGCGCTGGCCGACAAGCTTGTCTTTTCTAAACTGAAAGAGCGTACGGGCGGCAAAATCCGCTTTTTTGTATCGGGAGGCGCGGCCCTGCCACCCGAAATCGGCACCTTTTTTATGTCGGCCGGGCTCAACATCCTGGAAGGGTACGGGCTTACCGAAACCTCTCCGGTGATGTGCTGTAACCGATATGGTGAAGAGGAGATGGGTACCGTGGGTAAGGTGATCAACGGCGTTACGGTTGGTATTCAGCGGCTGGACGATAACGAAATTATTGCGCAGATTAGCGGAGAGGATTATCCGACCAACCTTACCAGCAAACCGGGTGAGATTTTAAATCGCGGCCCCAATACGATGAAGGGATATTGGAAAAACGAGGAGGCCACCACTGAGATGATCGACTCCAACGGCTGGCTGCATACCGGTGATGTTGGGCGTTTCGTGAACGGGCGGCTTCAAATTACCGACCGTATCAAACATATGATCGTCAATGCCGGTGGTAAAAACATCTACCCGGGCCCGATTGAGGATATGTTCAAGACCAGCAAATGGATCGACCAGTTGGTAGTGGTGGGCGAAAAGCAGAATTTTATGGCTGCGCTGATTGTGCCCGATTTTGAAGTGGTGGAAAATCACGCCAAAAAGAACGGTATTGAGTACAGCTCTATTGAGGAGTTGATTACCCACGAATCGATCGTAAACATCTACAGCAAGGAGGTGCGTGGTTTTTCTAAAGAGCTCGCATCGCACGAGAAGATCCGCGATTTTCGTCTGCTGCCGAATGAATTCACGGTAGAAACCGGCGAGCTGACCCCCACACTTAAGGTGAAACGGCGGGTGATTGAAGAGACGTACGGGGATTTGATTAAAGAGATATTCGTTTCCGATAAGCCGTAAAAGAAAAAACCCACTCCTGATGATCAAGAGCGGGTTTTTATGTTTAAATCTGTCAGCGATTACGACTCGGGTTCCTGTTCCTGA
>JBLRWS010000071.1:0-11196 GCA_047921075.1 Balneolaceae bacterium
CCAGAAACCCTAAGGTAATGATTCTTTCTTTTAATTTGTCAGGAAGCGGTTAAAAATGACCTGGAGTATTATTTGAAATGTGCTGAATAGTATACTCAAAATCTTTCCAGTCGGAATTTAATGCGGAGTCTAACATCGCCAGGTTTACCGTGGCAATATTTACCACAGATCGCAGATTTTTCAAAACTTTTATTGCCTTAACTGAAGTTGGCAGTTTACAATAGGTGTTGAAATTATCCACCCAAGATTCAAACTAATGAAAACCATTTTACACGTTTGATTCATCCGAAACCTCAATCAGATTCGTTTCGTTACACCCAAACAATCTCAACTTCTTGCTCAAATTGTTGAAATTCCCGGTCACCGGTTACAAGTTCTCCACCGGATTGTTTGGCAAGTGCAGCCGCAAAACAATCAGCATAAGAAATACCACCCTGTTTTTTGAACCCGGCGGCAAGCCGTGCAAGTTTCCAGTCAACTGAAACTGGTTTAATATTCATGGAATGCACTTTTTCTATAAGTTCATCAGCAATTTTTTCTGATCTGGCCCGAGCATAACTGTACCAGATTTCACCCAGGTTAATTACCGAAATCTTCATCTCACAATTATTCTTAAGTGCATCTACAATCAATTTTTCGATCTTTTCAGCAGATGGCTCATTTTCAAAAAATGCCACAACCGGCCAACTGTCAAATATGATCGGCTTCATTTTCTCTCTCTTTTTTTCGCTCCCCTTCAAGTATGGTTAATGCTCCCGAACCTTTTGTAATTCCGCGCAATTCACCTACATAATCGGCTGTAACCGGAGTTAATACTATCTTTCCACCCTCATCTTTTACACGAATGGTTGTTCCCGTTGTGATGTCGTATTTCTTACGCAACTTTGCGGGAATTACTATTTGACCTTTTTTAGTGATCGTTGTCTTCATGTCAGCTCCTCTTTTTTAGCAATATAACGAATTGTAGTAATAATAATTATGGCTTACAAATTATGCACGTATTACGTTTAAAAAAGTGCTACATCAGCATATTTATACCCTCCCCTTTAGTGGGCTTTGTACGTAGATTCTACCGGTAGCTAATCATTGCTCATAACAAAGATGGGAGATCGTGGGTCAGGGCCCGCGATCACTTAAGCAAGGTTTTTACTTTTATCTGTATTCTAAACCCTCACCCCACCGCTCAACAAATACAACACCGCCATCCGCACCGCCACGCCGTTGGTAACCTGATTCAGGATAACATCAAGGGCGTTGCCGGCCCCCGTACATTTCCCCTGCCGCGGAACGCGCACCCCAGCAAAATGTTTCTTATTTTTGATGGTTTAACCCGCAATCAACATTCCCCTTTTGCAAGAGCATATCATTCTTCGAGGCGCCCGCGAGCATAATCTCAAAAACATCGATATCGACATCCCACGCGAGAAGCTGGTGGTTTTTACCGGGCTCTCCGGATCGGGAAAGTCCTCCCTCGCCTTCGATACCATCTACGCCGAGGGGCAGCGCCGGTTTTTGGAATCGCTCTCGGCCTATGCGCGGCAGTTTATCGGGATGATGGAACGGCCCGAAATTGATTTTATCGACGGACTCTCCCCGGTGATCTCCATCGATCAGAAGACCACCAACCGCAATCCCCGCTCCACGGTGGGAACCGTTACCGAAATTTACGACTTCTTGCGGCTGCTCTACGCCCGCACCGCCATCCCCTACTCCTACCTGTCGGGCAACAAGATGGAAAAACAGACCTCCGATCAGATTGTGGAGGCGATTATGCAGATCGGCGAAGGCACCAAGGCGTACTGCATGGCACCGGTGGTTCGCGGGCGCAAGGGGCACTATCGCGAACTGTTCGAACAGATCCAGAAACAGGGGTTTGTAAAAGCCCGGGTTGACGGTGAGTTGATCGACCTGGAAGGTGAAATCAAGCTCGATCGCTACAAAACGCATAATATTGACGTGGTGGTCGATCGTTTTGTGATCAGCCAAAAGAGCGAATCGCGTATCTCCGAAAGCGTTCACATGGCGCTGGAGATGGCCGACGGCAACCTCATTCTCGGCATTCAAAAAGAGGGGGCTATCACCGACAAGGTCTACTCAAAAAATCTCTACGACCCCGAAAGCGGCCTCTCCTACGAAGATCCCGCCCCAAATCTTTTCTCCTTCAACTCGCCCTACGGCGCTTGCAAGGCGTGCAACGGACTCGGCTACCGCTATGATGTGAGCCGCCAGCTGGTGATTCCCAACCCCGATGAGTCGATTCGCGACGGCGGGCTCCGCTTCTTCGGCAAACCGCGCGACATTTTTGTTTTCAAGCAGCTGAACGCCGTGCTTGACCAAGAGGGTTTCGACTTCGATACGCCGCTCAGAAAGATGCCCGAAGAGACGCTGGCACTTCTTTTTGATGGCGGCGGTGATCGAAAATTTAACGTCAGCTACGACTTTAAAGACAGCAACGTTACCTACAAGCATCGGTTTGCGGGTATTCGCTCCATCATTCGCGAGCAGTACGAAGAGAGCAAATCGAACAAGCAGCGCGACAAGGCGAAAGCGTACCTTTCCAAAGTAACCTGCCCCGAATGCGGCGGCGGACGTCTGAACAGAGAGGCACTCTCGTACAAGCTGGGCGGATACGCCATTCATGATCTGGTCGCACAGGATATTCGTTCGCTGCGGCACACCATCGGCTCGCTGGAGCTGAACAAACGCCAGCGCATCATCGGCCAGCAAGTGCTCAAGGAGGTGATCGACCGCATCGATTTTCTTCTGAATGTAGGGCTCGATTACCTCACACTCGACCGCGAAGCGCAGACCCTGAGCGGCGGCGAAGCACAACGCATCCGGCTGGCCACACAGATCGGCACGCAGCTGGTGGGCGTTTTGTACATACTGGATGAACCGAGCATCGGGCTGCATCAGCGCGATAATATCAAACTCATTCGCTCGCTCGAAACGCTGCGCGACCTGGGCAACTCGGTGATTGTGGTAGAGCACGACCGGGAGACGATCGAATCGGCCGATTACGTGGTAGACCTTGGGCCGGGCGCGGGCACACAAGGCGGGTATGTGGTAACCAAAGGCACGCCCGACGAGCTCGACCCCGACGCATTGACCACCCAATTTCTTCGCAATGAGAAACGAATCCCCTACCCCGAAACGCGACGAACGGGCAGCGGCAAAACCGTAGCGCTGCGCAACGCACGGGGCAACAACCTGAACCATGTAGATCTGGAGATTCCCCTCGGCACGTTCATCTGCGTAACCGGCGTGAGCGGCAGCGGCAAAAGTTCGCTCATCAACCAGACGCTCGTACCCATCCTTTCGAACGAATTTTACCGCTCCAAAGACGTTCCCCTGCCGTACGATTCTATAGAGGGGCTCTCGAATGTAGATAAAATCATCTCCATCGATCAGAGCCCGATCGGGCGTACGCCGCGCTCCAACCCCGGCACCTACACCAAAGTGTTCGATCATATCCGTTCGCTATTCGCCGAACTGCCCGAGTCAAAAATCAGGGGCTACGATCAGGGCCGCTTCTCCTTCAATGTAAAAGGCGGGCGGTGCGAAACGTGCCAGGGAGACGGTGTTCGGAAGATTGAGATGAATTTCCTGCCCGATGTGTACGTCACTTGCGAAACGTGCAACGGCAAACGGTACAACCGGGAGACGCTGCAAATCCATTATAAGGGCAAAACGATCTCCGATGTACTGCAGATGCCGATCAGCGAAGCGGTCAACTTTTTTGATGCGGTTCCATCCATCAAACGGAAGCTCAAGACACTCTGCTCGGTCGGCCTGGGCTATCTCACGCTCGGCCAGTCCAGCACCACATTGAGCGGTGGCGAGGCGCAGCGAATCAAACTATCGAGGGAGCTTTCGAAAATAGGCACGGGTGATACGCTCTATGTGATGGACGAGCCAACCACGGGCCTCCACTTTCAGGATGTAAAGATGCTGGTGGATGTAATTCAGAAACTGGTTGACAAAGGCAATACCGTTATCGTAATTGAGCACAACCTCGATTTGGTTAAGGCAGCCGACCACATTATCGACCTCGGCCCGGAAGGCGGCGGTGGCGGTGGAGAGATTGTGGCAGAGGGCCCTCCCGAAGCGATTGCCGAAGTGGAAACGAGCCATACCGGCCGGTATCTGAAGCTGGAATTTGAGCGCGATACCCGCACCGAAAAAAGTGCAAAGCAGGCCACCTGAGGTTGTTCCCCTCCTACTTTCTCTGTATTATTAAGGCTGATGAAAAAAAGCCTCTCACATAACATGCGGCAGCTCGTTACAGCGCTTTTGCTGGTCGGTCTTTCCGGCCACCTGCTGCTGCCCTATTTCGGTCAGGCGCAGAAGGCCGCCTTCTCGCAGTGGTTGCACCATAATGTAGTACCTACTAATGGCGACCAGGACCGTGAGTTGCGTGATGCCATCCGCAGCCTTCCGGCTACATCTTCCAGTTTTCAGGCTCTTGTTCATAACGCAACAGAGCTGGTCAATAACAATAAAGACAAGTTCCGGATGTTGCCGCTTTCCGGCGATCAGCCCGCTGATCGCATGTCGTTCTGGCTGGTGGATCAATGGAGCCATTTTCATCATCATAAAACCGGGCAAAATGCACTTCTGCCCGATGCGTTATCGCAAACATTTAAGTGGGTACACCAACCCGGAGCGGTACTGTCTGCCGCGGCGGCGTTCCGTACCCTGCCGGTTCCCGGCCTCACAGCGGAATGGCTGACGCAACGTTCCGTTCGCGCAACGCTGTGGCTGCCGCCACTGGTAAGCGGTATCAGCATCAACGCCCCGTAGCGAATACGCCTCTCCCTCACCATTTTTCTGCACTCTTTAACTGTACCCGGCTGTTACACCTACTACAGGCGTAATGGCACGATGTGGGTATCTATTTTAAAACCAACATTTGACCATGAAAAAGCAAAACAACGGATTTAAGATCGTAATGATCGCTCTTTTCGTCATTATGACGGGGTATTACCTTTTTCCGAGCATTCAGTTGATGCTCGAAAATCGTCATATTGAGAACCTGCCGGAAGCCGAGCGGGTTCAGTACCTGGCTGAAAACCGCGAAAAGCTGCAAAACCTTCAGGAGCGTTCACTCTCTCTGGGGCTGGACCTGCAGGGCGGTATGTATGTAACACTTGAGGTGGGCATAGCCCAGCTCGTACTCGAACTGGCCGGCGATTTTGCCGATGCCGAGCTCGAAGATGTCATTCGAACCGCTGAAGAGCGCTCGCTGGAACAGCGAACCGATTTTATCGATGAATTCAGGAGTGAGTTTGAACAGCGTGACCCCAACGCCATGCTGAGCCGCTACTACCGCTCGGATGCCGAAAATATCACCCGCCGCTCTACCAATGGCGAAGTGATCGCCTTCCTGCGCAACCAGAGAAATCAGGCTGTGGAGCGGGCGATGGAAATTGTACGGACGCGGGTTGACCGCTTTGGTGTGACCGAGCCCTCCATCCTGCAGCAGGGCAACAACCGACTGGTTGTGGAGCTGCCCGGTGTGGATGATGAGCAGCGGGTACGAAACCTGTTGCGTGGAACTGCCCGGCTGGAGTTTCGCCTGTCGGCCGATGCCGATGAAATGATGGGCGCCCGGCGCGATATCGTCGAGTTTTTCTCATCCGAACAGGCCGAAGATCTCCGCAATGGCAGTGAAAATCCGCTGATGGAAGTACTGAATGTGCAACAGGTGCGTAGCAACTACGTATTTGGCTTTGCCACCGGTGTAGATACGGCACGGGTGAACGAACTGATGCAACTGGACGAAGTACGAAACCGCCTCCCCCGAAATACCGAGCTGATGTGGGGCGCACAGCCGTTTGCCACCAGTGAAGGATTTGAGCTTTTTGAGCTGATTGGTGTTCGCAGCCAGATTGAGATGACCGGCGATGTGGTATCGGAAGCGCGTGTCAGCTTCGATCCCAACACCAACGCTGCCGAAGTATCCATGACGATGGATTCGGAAGGTACCCGGCGGTGGTCCCGAATTACCGGCGCCAACATTGGGCGGCCGGTTGCCATTATTCTGGATGGCTACGTCTACTCCTACCCCACTGTGCAGACCCGCATCAGTAACGGACGGTCGTCCATTACCGGGCTCGGCGGTGTAAAAGAGGCGGAAGACCTTGTGAACATTCTGCTCTCGGGTGCCCTGCCCGCACCGCTCGAAATTATTGAAGAGCGCACCGTGGGTGCATCACTCGGTGAGGCCTCCATTAAGGCCGGCTTCTACTCGGTGTTGTTTGGGTTGACGATTGTGGCGCTGTTTATGATTGCCTACTACCATGTGGGCGGAGGCATTGCCGATTTGGCACTGATCCTGAACATTATCTTTATTCTGGGGATTCTGGCCGGATTTAACGCCACACTCACATTGCCGGGTATTGCCGGCATTGTATTGACGATCGGTATGGCGGTGGATGCCAACGTGCTGATCTTTGACCGTATACGGGAAGAGCTGCGGGCCGGTAAAACGCTGCGCGCCGCCATCGATAACGGATACGCCAACGCGATGAGCGCGATTGTGGATGCCAACGTGACCACCTTCTTTGTAGGGATGATTCTCTACAGCTTTGGAGTGGGCCCGATCAAGGGTTTTGCGGTTACACTGATGGCCGGTATTGTGGCCTCGCTGTTCAGCGCGATTGTGATCACCCGGGTGATCGTCGACTACCTGACGCGCGAAAAAACATCCAACGTCAGCTTCGGCTAATCGTCAATCAAAAACTTTTTTAATCAGAGGACTTTATTATGAGATGGTTTGAATCTCCAACATTTGATTTTATCAAGGCCCAGCAGATTGCCTATGTCATTTCCGGCGTTCTGTTTATCGGGTCTATTGTAGCAATCCTCACCATGGGACTTAACTACGGAATCGATTTCCGTGGCGGTAAGGAGTTTGTATTCGACTTCCAAAATGATGTGGATGTGGTAGAAATCCGCAGCCACCTTACCGAACCCCTGGGCGGAACCCCCGAACTGAAACTCTTTGGCGGCTCCAGCGACATTCTGCTGCGTACCGACAGAGAGGGCGACATCAGCGAAACCCAAAACCTGATTCTGGCTGAGCTTGCAACGCTCTACCCCGACAACCCGGCAACCGTGATCAAAACCGACCTTGTGGGTCCGCGTTTTGCCGAAGACTTGAAGATGGCTGCAATGAATTCCATCCTGTTTGCGGTGGCCATTGTATTCATTTACATTCTGATCCGGTTTAAAGGGTGGTACTTTTCGGCCGGAGCGGTGGCGGCCCTGGTACACGACGTGGTGATTGTGCTCGGTATCTTTACAGTTATTGAGCCGCTGGTGCCCTTCAACGTAACGATCGATCAGGCGTTAATTGCTGCGTTTCTGACCATTGTGGGATACTCCCTGAACGATACCGTGGTGGTATTTGACCGGATTCGCGAAAACTCGCTGATCTACAAAACCATGGCGTTTAAGGATATGATTAACAAAAGCCTGAACGATACACTCAGCCGTACGGTCATCACCTCGGTTACCACCTTGTTTGTAGTAACGGTGCTGTTTATATTCGGTGGAGAGGTTCTTAAAGGCTTTTCATTTGCACTTGTTGTAGGAGTTATTTTAGGTACCTACAGCTCGCTGTTTGTAGCCAGCTCGCTGGTTGTAGTATTGCAAGAGCGTGCTATGAAAGTAAAAGAAGCGTAATCAAGAATGGGTTCAGGCCATTGCCTGAACCTTTTCCTGCCGATAATACGTACACATTTTTCCACACTGGCCACTATGCGCCTACACAAACAAATACTTAACCTGGACAACCACTATGGGATTTCAAATTGACGAGCGATACAAATGTGTCGTTATTGAATTTAAGGGAAACGTGATGGGCGGCCCGGATGCAGTAAACCTGAATGAGAAGCTTCACGAGCTGATCGACAGCAGTAAAACCAACATCGTTGTAGACCTTGGAAAAGTTAAATTTATGAACTCTTCCGGATTGGGCATGCTGATTGGCGGGCTCACCACGATGCGAAAAGCCGGCGGCGACCTGCGGATTGCAAATGCCGGAAAAAAAATTGAAAGCCTGCTTATCGTCACCAAGCTCATCACCGTGTTTAAACACTTTAGCTCGGTTGATGAAGCGATTGAATCGTACAACGAATAGGCGGCAACTCACCTGAACCTGTAAATAGATAGAAGGAGGTGTACCAGCACCTCCTTTTTTTTGGATATTATGGCCATACGAATCGTTATTGGTGCGCAATGGGGCGACGAAGGAAAAGGAAAAATCGTCGACCTTTTAAGTGCAGAGGCCGACTATGTGGTCCGCTATCAGGGCGGAGCCAATGCCGGACACACCCTCAAATTCGACGACAAAGTGATCGTTCTTCACCTCATCCCCTCCGGGCTCTTTAATGGTAAAGCAACCTGCATGATCGGCAACGGCGTGGTGGTAGACCCCATCGCTCTGGTAAAGGAACTTGAAGAGGTAGAGGCCATTGAGCCCGACCTGAACGGCCGCCTTCTCATCAGCAGCTCTGCGCATGTCATTCTTCCGTATCACAAAATTTTAGACGCTGTAAAAGAGAAAAACCGCGGTTCGGATGCCATCGGTACCACCGGGCGCGGCATTGGGCCGGCTTACGTGAGCAAAGTATCCAGAGTGGGTATCCGCATGGCCGACCTTTTGTATCCCGAGAGGCTCCGCGAAAAAGTGCACAAGAACGTTGAGGATATCAACAAGGCGCTTGAACATGTGTACAACGAACCGCCCATCGATCCTGACGAATTATTGGATCAGGTTCTGGAAGCGGCCGATCGCATTGCACCTTACATCATCAACACCACGGCCGAGATTCACCGTGCAGTAGACGCGGGGCAGTCGCTGCTTCTCGAGGGGGCGCAAGGCAGCCTGCTCGATATCGATCACGGCACCTATCCGTATGTCACCTCCTCGTCGCCCACAGCGGGTGGCGCATGCACCGGGAGCGGTGTTCCGCCAATGGCCATTACCCACGTGATGGGCATCACCAAAGCGTACTCAACACGTGTGGGCAACGGGCCCTACCCGACCGAGCTTCACGATACCACCGGCGAAAAGCTCCGCAAAAACGGACAGGAATTCGGCGCAACCACGGGACGCCCGCGCCGCTGCGGCTGGCTCGATCTGGTCGCCCTTCGATACGCCGTAAAATTGAACGGTATGAACGAGTTGGCACTCACCAAATTGGATGTACTCGACGATTTTGAGACTATTGAGGTGTGTACACACTACCTGCTGGATGGCCAAAAGACCGATGTTTTTCCCACCGAGGCCGATGACCTGGAGCGGGTTACCCCGGTTTATCAAACCTTTCCCGGATGGAAAAAAAGTACCCGCAACATCGACCGCTACGACGATCTCCCCGATGAAGTACAGCAGTATGTGAAATTCATCGAATCGTACACAGAGGTACCGTGCACACTGATTTCTACCGGCCCCAAACGCAACGAAACGATCCAAAGGGGATGAGTGCGCCGGCTCCATCTACCTTTACCGTTACCTACGGTATCACCGCTTCTTCCCCGAAGGAGGCGGAAGCGATGGCAGCCGCGCTGGCCGTGGAGCAATCGGTAGAGATGCCTCCGGAAACCGTTCCCGATCACCTGAAAGGACAAATCGGTGCAGTGGAGTCGCTCGAGTCGGACGGCAGTCGCCGCTGGCAAGTCGCCATCCGGTATCCACGCGCGCTGGCCGGCGATGATCCCATTCAGCTGGTAAATGTACTGTTCGGAAACAGCTCCCTGCAACCCGGCATACGACTACTCGGTTGCGATCCATCGGTGCTGTCTGATCTGTTGCCGGGGCCTTCATTCGGAATCGATGGCATCCGGTCCCTGCTGAACGTGCCCAAACGGGCCCTGAGCTGCACAGCCCTGAAACCGGTAGGCTGCACGCCGGCCGAGCTGGCAGAGCGCGCCTACGCCTGTTCCACAGCCGGTATCGATGTGATCAAAGATGATCACAATCTGGCCAATCAACCCTCTGCTCCGTTCGAGCATCGGTTGCTCTCGGTACTCCGGGCGGTTCGGAAAGGGGAACAACGCTCCGGCAAGCGAACACTCTATTTTCCAAACATTACCGGCCGGCCGGAAGAGATTCGCCGCCGTTTTGAGCTGGCACAGAAACACGGTGCCGATGGCGTGCTGATTTGTCCTGATCTGGCCGGATGGGGAGCGCTGATCGATCTGGCTGCATCTGCCAATCCACTGCCGGTTATGGCACACCCCGCCCTGTCGGGTTCGAGAGTACTTGGCCATGAATCGGGGATGTCGCCATCTTTTCTCTACGGCACATTATGGCGCGCTTTCGGCGCAGATGCCGTTGTCTACCCCAATGCGGGAGGACGGTTTCAGCTCTCGAAAGAGCAGTGCTTAGCCATTAACGAAGCGTGCCGAACCGATTCGCTCCCACTTGCCGCGGCACTGCCCGTTCCCGGAGGCGGCATCGATCGGACAACCGTGGCGTCATGGGTAGAAATTTATGGCCCGGATACCCTATTTTTAATTGGCGGAAGCCTCTACAACCATCCACTGGGCCTCGAAACCGCCGTTCGCGAATTTCAATCCATACTGAACCAACCGGGATCATGAGTCAATCAAAAGTGATAAAAGGGAGTGGATACTCCTGGCAGGGCGTGCAACAGAAACAGTACAAGACCGACACCCAAAACTTTAAAGAGATCCACCGATACTCACTTCTGGGTGAAAACGAGCCTGAACTAAACGTGCACACCCGCTATTTTGAAGTACAGCCCGGCGGCTACTCCTCGCTCGAGCAGCACCGGCATCCGCACAGTGTCGTTATAATACGCGGCAGCGGCTCGGTGGTCCTTGGCAATACGGTTCAAGAGATTGCCGTACCCGATGTGGTGTACGTTGCCCCCGAAACCATTCACCAGTTTCATGCCGACAGGGACGAACCGCTCGGATTCATCTGCGTGGTAGACCGCTACCGCGACAAACCGGTAATCCCCGATGATGATGCCATCCGCCGGCAGATTCAGTCGGATGAGGTGCTTCGGAAAATTCAAAAATAGTGTTGATTCGAACCTGAAAATGGCTTTATATTTACAGTCTATCAAAAGCGGGAATAGCTCAGAGGTAGAGCATCACCTTGCCAAGGTGAGGGTCGCCGGTTCAAATCCGGTTTCCCGCTCTGTAGAAAAACCCATT
>JBLRWS010000072.1:0-11182 GCA_047921075.1 Balneolaceae bacterium
CAGGTCTCACTCACTACGTTTCAATCCTCTCTATCACCTGTCCGCAACCCGGCATGGTATCCGGCAGGTAGGGATTTTGAACCTGTTCGTTCGTGCTGAGCCAGTTGGCACCCTCGTTATTGAATGCCATTGGGCAGTATTGATGGTAGACGACGCCTTCTATTCCAAATTGGTTAACTGCATGGATCAATTCATTCGAAAGGTGGCGGAATGTCAAGCGGGCTTCATCAAGATCTTTTGAGGCCGTAATCGCTTCAGCGTGTTCTATCAGCTTGTCGTAGCTTTCCATCCATGCTACGTGGCCGTCTCCCGACACCGTGTGTTTTCCGATTGCCTCGATACTGTCCTTAAATGCTTCGAATTCAGATTTTGCACTGTTTAGATTGGATTCAAAGAGTTCATCTTTAGCGCTAATGTAGGTTTCAACAGCTTTTGTCAGTTCTGCCCGGAAGTCATCAGATACACTCTCAAATGCATCGGTATGATCGTGGCTGTCTTTCATCTCATGGTCATGCCCGGAATGTTGATGGCATTGGTGCTGGTTTCCATGGTTGTGGTTCCCATGTTGCTGCGCCAGAGACGGCTGCACAAGCAGTGCGGTTAACATCAGGGTTGATATAGATGTAATTAAGAAATTTTTCATTATTCTGATCTTATAGTGTTACTTTTTAAGGTACTTCAAGATTCTTGAAACAACCTGTCAGCACCAACTGGATCTGACAGAATCTTTACGTTTCAATCCTCTCTATTACTTCTCCACAGTTTGGCATCGTGCCAGGTGCATATGGATTTTGGATCTGTTCGTTACGGCTCAGCCAGTTTGCGTCCTCCATCGGGCAGTATTGATGGTAGACGACGCCAGGTACCGCGTAGTTATTGACAGCCTCAATAAGCACCTGAGATAGCAGGGAAAATCCTTCACGCCGGCTTTCCATGTTTTCGGTTTCCGTGATCTGATTCAAATGCCCTTCAATCGCTTCATATTGTCCCATCCATCGTACGTGAGCATCACCCTCCATACGATGCATGCCGATAGATCCCAGTTTTTCGGCTGCCTGTTGAAAAGCTTTATTAACGGCTTCCGTGTCGGATTCAAATAAGGCCTCTTTTCCATCCAGATAATGAGCAAGAAGTGCTTTGAATTCCTCCCGAAAATCATCGGTGGCTCCATCTATTGCATCCGAATGGTCGTGATTATTCCTCTGCTGTTGTGATTCCATCTCTTCATGATCATGGCCGTCCATGTCCATATCCATGTCCATATCCCCGTGATCCATCCCCGGCATCATCATGCCACCGCCGCTTCCGGGTGTTCGGTTCATCATGCTCAGGCGGTCGCGCAGCTGCGCTTCACTGTCTACCCGAAAGGTTCCGTTTGTAACCACACGCTCACCGGCCGCAAGGCCCTCGGTAATAATGGTTTGTGTGCCGGTTCGCGGGCCGGGTGTAACCTCGCGGGCTTCAAACCAGTGGTCGCCGTCACTGGCATGCTCCACAAATACCACCGACCGCGGACCGGTCCACATCACCGCCGATGTTGGTACCACCAGCACCTCTTCGGCCAGCTCGGCATCCAGTATGGCGCGAGCGATCATACCGGGCTTAAAGCGCCCTGGGCGGTTTTCCACTGTGGCACGAACCCGAACCGTCCGCGTGGCGGCATCTATGACCGGATCGACAAATTCGACCTGTGCCGTGTGCTCTTCGGAGGGATGGCTGCGGGTTCGAAATCGAACCTCATCGCCAACGTTGAGCCACTGCAAATCTTCTTCATACAGATCCAGCAAAAGCCACACGCGGTTGATGGATGCGACCTGGTAAAGCACGGTGCCGGGGCTGACGTAATCGCGGTCTGATACCCTCCGCTCCAGTACAATGCCATTCACCGGCGATACGATCTCCAACTCGTTCACTACCTGCCCGCTCTCTTCGATGCGGCGAATTTGCTCCTCACCAATTTCCCAGTTTCTCAGTTTTTGACGGGCCATCTCCAAGAGCTGAGGATTCTGCTGCCGGCGCTTTACCGCTTCGATCAGTTCGCGCTGCGCGGCAATCAGTTCAGGCGAATAGACCGTTGCCATAGGCTGATTCTGCTCAATCGCTGTTCCGGTAAAATTCACGTTCAGCGCGGTGACACGGCCGGGAAAATGTGCCGACACATTCACCACTTCCCGCTCATCTACCTCGATGCGGCCGGTCAGGTTTACCGTTTTTTTCGGGCGCACCGATGCTACCTCTTCCGTCTGCACACGAGCAAGCTGCATGGCGGCCGGGGTCATCCGAAATTCATTTTCATTGAGGGATTGCCGGTTCGATGAGCGGTCTCTGTCATCAGAGGAAGCCATCACCAGGTCCATACCGCATATTGGGCAGTTTCCGGGTTCGTGCTGCCGCACATCGGGATGCATGCTGCAGGTGTAAATAATGTTTCCCTCCTCATCGGTATGCTGCTCGAGCACATGCGACTGGAGCTCTTCTTCACTCATCAGGTTATGATCGGCATGATCATCATGCGAGCCGAGCCCGCCGGATAAAATCAGCCATCCAAAAAGAATACCGATGACCAGTAGCGATACAGCGGCTATCAGTTTTTGTGTGCGTGTCATGGGTTCAGGGGTTTGATTGTTTGTTGATTGAATTTGTTGTTTAAAAAATTGGATTGGCCTTAATCAGTGGCGGTAATTTGTTCCAGTGCGGCCATGGCACTGTTTTGGGCAGTCAGCTTTTCGACGCGCTCCATCTCCAGCATCAGCAGTTCGCGCGAAATTTGAAGCACCTCATCGAATCGGGCGGTGCCGTTTCGGTACTCTTCGGTGATCAATGCAAAGGCGTGCTCCATGCGCGGCACCAGCTCTTCGGTAATCAGGCGATGTTTACGCTGTGCGTCGATCAGGTCAATGTACGATTGCTCAATTCGGGTCTGCATGGTGTTCGTCAAGCCCTCTTCCTGCAGCTGCACCCGTTGTAACTGCAGCTGTGCTTCTTGCCGCTGGGCATTATAGCGGCTGCGAAAAAGAGGCACCCGAATCGTAGCGGTGGTGGTCAGAATCTCGTTTCGCTCCATCATCAAATTGAGCATACCGTGCTGACGGCCCTGCACATCAAAACCCAGTACAAACGAAGGGCGCCCTTCCAGCCGGGCCAGGTCCATCCGATGTCGAAACTCGCTTTTCTGAGCCTCCAGGCGGTCAAATCCGGGGTGATAGTCGAGTGCCATGCGCAAAAGCTCTTCGCGGGTAAAGGCCAATTCGCGCTGCGGCAGATCCATCGGTACTACTATCTCTGCATCAAAGTCTCTGTTCAGCAGTTCATTAAACCGGGCCTGAATCGGTTTTTTGTTGTCTTCGAATGCTTCCATACGCTCCATCAGGCGCTGCTCTTCCATCTGCAGGCGAAGCAGATCTACCTGGCTGGAACCGGCGGTTTGATAACGAGCCTCAATGATGGGCTCCAGATCGCGGATAAGTTGCAGAATGCCGCCGGTGATATGGGCGTGATGCTCCAGTGTGAAGTACTGAAACCAGAGATCCTGTATCTCGGTAAAAATTTCGAGTTGCCGTGCCGATACGCCGTAAAGCAGGGCCCGGCTTCGATCATCCTCAATTTGCGAGCGCTTGCTCAAGGTGCCAAACCACGGAAACGCCTGCGATATCCCAACCGAAAAGCGATCCAAAAAGTCGGCATCGTTTACCGGGTTCAGAAAGTAGGAGGTGCGGATTTGCGGATCGGGCAGCACCTTTACCTGCCGGGAGCGTTCGCTCATTGCTTCGGCTTCCCGTTTGAGGGATGCCAGCTCCGGGTTTTGGTCCAAGGCAATCCCGTAGTAGGTATACAGGATTTCAAGTTCAGACGGGCGTTCACTGACCCCATCCAGCTGTCGGGCAGCAGAGGGGTCGGCCCACCCACTCAAGACGATCAGGATGATGACACTCAGGGCGATCGGTAATCGATATATTCGGTTCATGATGTTCATCTTGTTACACCTCACGATTCATTTTATTCCATTCAAATTCTTTCCACATGGCGTAGAGCAGCGGCACCCAGAGCAGGCTTAACAGCAGTACAAACATGCCGCCAAGTGCAGGAATGGCCATCGCCACCATTATTTCGGCCCCTTTACCGGCACTGGTCAGGATCGGTAGCAAGGCCAAAATGGTCGTGCCGGTGGTCATCAGGCAAGGGCGAACCCGACGCTGTGCCGCTTCCAGCACCAGTTTGTGAATGCTCTCTTTTCCGGTGATGTCGCTTTTTTCGAACCGCTGCGACAGGTAGGTGCTCATAATTACGCCGTCGTCCACAGCAATGCCAAAAAGGGCCAGAAACCCGACCCAAACGGCCACACTCAGGTTCACCGAGCCCATGCTAAACAGATCGCGCATGTTCACGTCAAACAGATTGAAGTTGAAGTACCACCCCTGCCCGTAGAGCCAGAGCATCACAAACCCACCGGCCCAAACCAATGCAATACTGCTAAATACAATGAGGCTGATCGGCGCGGAACGAAACTGGAAATAGATCAACAGAAATATGACCAGCAAGGTAATAGGCAGAACTACCGAAAGGCGCGCCATGGCCCGCTGTTGATTGCGGAACTCCCCCTCAAAGTGGTAGCTGATGCCCGGCGGAACGGTTAACTCGCCGTTTTGGATGGCTCGTTCAATTTCGGCACGAACGTTTTCCACCACCTGAACCGGTGCAATCTCCTGTACACGGTCGAAGGTAACATAGGCGTTCAGGAAGGTGTTTTCGCTGCGAATGTTCATCGGGCCGGTGGCAAACCGGATCTCGGTAAGTTGGCCGAGCGGTATCTGCGACCCATCAGGGGCGGACACAAAAATGCGCTCCATCATGTCGGGAGAGTTTCGATATTCCCGTGCATAGCGGACCCGAATCGGATACCGCTCCCGTCCCTCTACCGACGTGCTGAGTTGCTGCCCGCCAATGGCCGTGGTAATGACCGACTGCACATCTGCAATGGTGAGTCCGTGCCGGGCAATTTCGCGACGGTCGATGTCAATTTCTATGTATGGCTTGCCGGTTACGCGCTCGGCAAACACCGTAGGAGGGCGCACTCCGTCTGCCCGGCGGATGATCTCTTCCAGATCCGTGGCAAAGTCCCCAATGGTTTCCAGGTTGGTTCCGTCAACCCGAATACCCATACTGGCACGCATGCCGGTTTGCAACATAATCAGCCGGGTTTCAATCGGCTGCAGGCGGGGCGCCGAGGTGACTCCGGGCAGGTCGGCGGCATTCAATATCTCCTGCCAGATATCGTCGGGCGACTGGATATGATCGCGCCACTGGCGGTAGTAACGGCCCGATGCGTCCGGTATCAACTCGCCGGCGGCGTCGCGGGTAAATTCTCCATTCTCAACCCGAAAGCGAATACGGCGCCCGCGATCGTCGGTGATATACTCGCTCTTATAAATAATCACATTCTCAAACATAGATAGCGGAGCGGGGTCCAGCGCTGATTCGGCGCGCCCGATTTTACCAACCACATGCTCCACTTCGGGAATAGCTGCCACACGCATATCCATCTCTTGCAGCATCTCCGTGGCCTCCTGCGAGCCAACGTGCGGCATGGCCATTGGCATCAACAGAAACGAGCCCTCGTCGAGCGTTGGCATAAATTCCTGCCCGAGGCCCGGAAACAGATGGGTCATGTGGCCCCATCCGGACGTATTCTGCACCTCCACTCCAACCGAATTCAGTGCCCAGGAAACGGGCTTGAACACGGAATCGAACCCGCGCCAGCTCATTATACCGATCAGAAAAATAAAGGCCGGCAACAGCAGGAACAGTGCACGGTGTTTCAATACCCAGTCCAGTACCGTAACGTATCGCTTCATATAGTAGCGGAACGGCAAAAAGACAATCAACACAAGCAACAGCGTAAACAGCAGGCTCATAAGCCGGGTGTTCTCAGCCCCGAGCGGCAGCCAGTTCACGGCCAGGAACCACCCCACTGTGGCCATTACAATAAGATTGTTGATAAAAGGAGAACGCTCGGCATGGCGTTGGTTTGCCAGCGCGTATAAATTGTTGGCTCCCAGTGCTATAAGTGCAACGCCGACCAAACCGGACCAGCTAAATAATACGAACAGGCCAAAGACCATCAGAAGGCCGTTCCAGATTCGCTTCCAAAGCAGAGAGCCTATTTTTCTGGAGAAGAGCCAATGCGCAAAAGCCGGGATGATGGTGATTACAATCAGCAGTGCGGCAATCAGAATAAACGTTTTTGTGAACGCAAGCGGGCCAAAAAGCCGCCCTTCCTGCGCCTGCAGCATAAACACCGGCAGAAAACTGACAATGGTGGTTGTGAGCGCGGTAATCACTGCGGGACTCACCTCCTCGGTGGCGCGGTAAATCGTTTCCAGAAGCGGTTCGCCCTCTTTCCGCTCATCCATGTGCTGCAGCATGTTTTCTGTGAGCACAATACCCATATCCACAACGGTTCCGATGGAGATTGCAATACCGGCCAGCGCCACCACATTGGCATCAATCCCCACATACCTCATCATAATAAAGCTGATCAGCACGGCCAGCGGCAGCAGCAAGGCAATCACCAAGGAGGTGCGCAGATGCATCACCATGATGATGATCACCAGAATCGTAATCAAAATCTGAAGGGTCAGTGCCTCTTCGAGCGTACCCAGTGTCTCAAAAATGAGCCCGCTTCGGTCATAAAACGGCACAACCGTTACCTGCGATACGGTTCCATCTGCCAGTTCGCGAGTAGGCAAACCCACAGAAAGCCGCTCAATCTCCGCTTTCACATTGTTGATTACCCGCAGCGGGTTTTCACCAAAACGGGCTACCACCACGCCACCTACCACTTCCGCACCGCCTTTGTCGAGGACGCCGCGCCGCTGGGCGGGCCCCAACTGCACGTGTGCCACATCCATAATGCGAATAGGAATGTTATTTACCGAGGTAACAACGCTCTGCTCCAGATCCTCAATGCTTTTGATGTACCCCAGGCCGCGAATAACATATTCAGCGCGGTTCATCTCCAGCGTGCGAGCACCCACATCAATATTTGAATTACGTACGGCGTTGGCTATCTGTGTGATGGTAACCCCGGTCTGGCGCATCGCTACGGGATCCACATCCACCTGGTACTCCTGTACAAATCCGCCGATGGAGGCCACCTCCGCCACGCCATCTACAGCGGATAGTGCATACCGCACCTGAAAATCCTGAATGGTTCGCAGCTCATGAAGGTCCCAACCACCCGTAGGATCTCCATTCTCGTCGCGGCCCTCCAGCGTGTACCAAAATATCTGGCCCAGTGCGGTGGCATCGGGACCCAGCGCCGGCTGTACTCCCTGCGGCAAGGTTCCGGACGGTAACGCATTTAATTTTTCCAGGATGCGCGAGCGGCTCCAGTAAAACTCAATATCATCCTCAAAAATCACATTGATGGTCGAAAACCCGAACATCGAATTACTCCGGATGGTACGCACTCCCGGCAGACCCAGCAGTTGTGTGGTGAGCGGATAGGTGATCTGGTCTTCAATATCCTGCGGCGAACGGCCCTGCCATTCAGTAAAGACGATCTGCTGATTGTCTCCAATATCAGGGATGGCATCCACCGGAACCGGATCACGCGGCAGAAAATCGATATCCCAGTCGAACGGAGCCGTGGCAATACCCCACCCGGCCAATGATACAAAGAGCAGCAGGGTAATCAGCTTATTTTCGAGAAAAAAACGGATGAGTTTGTTCGTCATGTTGAGTGTTTTTCGAAGTTCCGAACCTTCGGGAAGTTTGGAGTCACGAGTATTGAGTTATGAAATTTTGGGCGGTAGACAGCGGCAAGGAACCTACTTTATAACACGCTGTTTTGGCGTGCGGTAAGGTTGAGCCTTTTGGGGTGGTGGTTATCCCGGTGAGGAAGGTTTAGATAAGCAGGGTATCGTACATCAGCCAGAGAGGCGGGGCGGCTGATTCGATGGGCGGCGGGAGGACCGGTATTTTAAAGCGGGCGGACGGCTCATTGTCCGGTAAAATAATTTCTGAACGTTGAGGCACGGCATCCTGTGATGGGGGCACAACCCACTCGCGGTCAACGGCGAGGGCGTGGTCATTGCATGCGCAAATTGCCATACTCTCACACGCTTCTGCACTGTCGTGATGGGTAACAGGCTCCTCACAGCAAGGGCCGTCACATTGGGCCTGCTCCGCGTGGTGTGCGCTATCCATCTGCATGCAGTGGGTGTACGCCTGCAGCGCGGCCGGCATCAAAAAGAGTGCCGTAAGCAACCCTGCAAGCAGGTGGCTAAAGCGGAATGATATAAGCGTGTGGTTTTTCACATGGTAAGGATAGAAAGAAGCGGAGAGACAATCACAAATTCCAAAAATTTTACACAATCGGCTGTTCCAGACTCACATCTATTGCCCGTTCAATAAAACGGCGGCCAACGTTATCAGCTCGTCCTCCCGGTTGTAAACGCTCGGGGAGACCCGTATTGCATCACCGCGATAGGAGACCGATATCTGCGCTTTGTTGATTCTCTCTTTTAGGGATTGGGGGATCTCACCATCCGGCGGACGAATGCCAAACAGATGTGCAGGCCTCCATGCCTCATCCTCAATAATCCAGCCATGTTCTTTGATCCGGTGGATAAAATCGGGCAACAGGTCCCGGCAATACGACTGTATAGAGTCCACACCCCACTCATTCAACACCGTGAGCGCCTCACGAAGCATCGGCAGAAGAATAAAATTACTCCGCTCCCCAACCTCGTACCGCTGCGCCCCATGTTGATAGGTTCCGGTGTAGTTTACCAGATTTTGAAACTGTTCGCTGCCCTGCCGGTTCATCCAGTTCTCTTCCATCGGCTTGCCATCGTCGAAAGCAGCACTGTACCATCCAAGACCAATCCCATACGGGCCTAAAAGCCATTTATATGCGGCCGTAACCACGGCATCCGGCTGGAGTTCACGCACGGAAAAGGGCAGTGCCCCGATCGACTGTGAGCCGTCAATCACCAGCAGCGCATCCACATCACGGGTTCGGGCGCGAATGTCCGACAAGGCAAACCGGGTGCCGTCGGCCCAATGCACGTGTCCGATAGCCACCAGCCGGGTCTTTGGGTTGATCGCTTCCAGAATTCGTTCGTTCCACTGTTTGCCGCGTTCGCGATGAGCCGGGGGCGGCTTCACCATTCGCAACTGCCCGCCCGATTCATTTGCAACACGCATCCAGGGGTAGACATTGCTTGGGAATTGCTCCCCGGCCACCACGATCTCATCACCCGCTTTCATATTCAGGTTTTGGGCAACCGAACCAAGCCCGTACGAAACGGACGGCACCAGGGCTACACGTCCGGGATCGGGTGCATCAATCAGGGCTGCAAATTGCTGCTTGACCCGCCGGACATCCTCAAAAAACTGTTCATTGCCAATCTGATGGGGATTTCGTTTCAGCCGCAGCCCGGCCATACCGGCCTCCTCCACCCGGCGCATCAGGGGAGACATGTAGGCAGCATTCAGAAACGTAACAGATGGATCGAGCTGAAACTCGGAAGCTTTGCATTCCATATATTGAGGGTACGTAAATAAATTGCAAGAACGTACAAAAAACCATGGATAGGACGAAAAAACTGGCCGTATTGATAGATGCAGACAACGCACAGGCCGCCATTATTGAGCGACTACTGGCCGAAATTGCCAAATATGGCACCGCCAATGCCAAGCGGATTTATGGCGACTGGACCCAGCCGCAACTGAACCGTTGGAAAGAGGTGCTGCTGCAGCACTCCATCCAGCCCATCCAGCAGTTTGGCTATACGAGGGGCAAAAACTCAACCGACAGCGCGCTTATCATCGACGCCATGGACCTGCTTTACACCGGCGAATTTGACGGTTTCTGCCTGGTGTCGAGCGATAGCGACTTCACCAAGCTGGCGGCCCGAATTCGGGAATCGGGTGTGCTGGTGTACGGGTTTGGCGAAAAGAAAACGCCCGAGCCGTTCGTGGCGGCATGCGACAAGTTCATCTTTACCGAAGTACTGCAGGACGCCGTGGAAGATAAAGAAGAGAGCCGCAAGCGCATGACCACCAATCAGCTCAAGCAAGATGCCAAGCTGGTGGGGCTGATTCGCAATGCTGTGGATGCCGCATCAGACGAAGAGGGATGGGCTCATCTGGCACCGGTGGGGAGCTACCTGGCCAAAGCCTCCGCCGAGTTTGACCCGCGAAACTACGGATACCAAAAACTGGGCGAGCTTATCAGCGCAACGCAACTGTTCGAGGTGGACGAGCGGCGCGAAGGGGCAGGACGGTCAAAATCGATCTACGTACGGGATAAGAGAAAATAAGCGGGCCCGTCTGTTAACCCAGACATGGTATTTCTATCCAAGTCACACAACCCGAACATCAACTCCACTCTGTACGCGCTCGTTCGACGCAAACAGCTAGACAGAAATACCATGTCTTGAACAGGCTACATCGATTTACGAAGGGAACCGGGAAGCATCCAGTATGCGCCTCATCTGCTTTTGATGATGGGCGATATGAGTGTAAAAGAATTCAAGCGCCTGTACCAGATTCAGCATCCCGGCGCGGGGATGCCGGTACAATGCTTTACCCAGCATCTCCTCATCTGCAGAAGAGATCATCTGAGCCATCTCCTCACGAACCGCTTGCCACTCCTGCTTCATCTCTGCGTAATCGGGAGCCGTATCGGAAACATCCGCAATTTTTGGTGCTTTGAATTTGAGGGGGAGAAACAGGGCGATCCGTAATAAAAGGTGGCGCATCCTCGCGCCGGCACCGGCAGGCGATAGATCCTGACGGCGCTCCATTTTCCGTTTTATGTACGTCAAAGACTGTTTTTCGGCCGTAACCAGGTGCTGCATCACCTGAAGCAGATTCCACGCGCCGGGCTCCGGTTGAAACGTGCGTTGTTCAGCCGCGAGGGAGTCATACAGTGACATCACTCCTTTCCGTTGCTGTTCAAGCCGGTGAAACGTTGACTCTGCTTTTTTCTTCACATGAATTACCTTTTCGGATTGTGGGCGGAGTCGCCGTACATGCAAGAAACTCCACTTGCAAAATACACGCGCCACAGCCCGTTTACTATTTACTATTCGTACACCCGTTGAATGATTGGCACATCCACTCAGACATGGTATTTCTATTCAACCCACAAACCGGCACACCAACCCCACCC
>JBLRWS010000073.1:0-11163 GCA_047921075.1 Balneolaceae bacterium
AATTTGAAGCAGGCTAATCTGTTGCTTGCTAGGGATTCCTGATGGGTGAGGTATGTCCGGGAGTGGCGAAAATGCCACAAAACGGACAAAATCGCCCCTGAAATGGGGCTTGAGAAGCTCTATTTGAGCACGATATGGATCAACATTCTCGATATGTCCAGAAAAAAACCTCAAGTTGGTAACACAAACAAGAACCGGTAGTTTTTAGTAGTCTCCATATCATCAAACAAATTTCACAATCCTGAAAGCAGAAATTTTAAAAGGGGACTTTAAAGCCGGCTTCATTTGGATGGAGAACCTTCACAAATAAGATACTTAATACACAAACGGGAAACAGATTACACAAACGGGAAACAATTTTTTTTGCAAAAAAAAACGCCTGTATTAAATTGGTTGTGTGCAGTAATTTCTTTTTAAACCTTAACAAAACAAAATTGCTATGATTAAATTAATATTTACATACCTGATTTTTTTTTGCATTTTCTATAACAAACTCATCAGGCTTTACTATCACTACTGATGATTTTGAGAGTTATGATGCTTGCAGCACTATGTATTCTGACTTAGCATTAGGAATAATAAATTATGAACAGTTTGCTATCTTATCAAGCAGATGTGCCGTATCCACCGATTGCCCGGAGGGTTCTGATTTTGCTTCCGTTCAATGTTCAGGGCCAGCTGATGGTGGCTGCAGTACATTTGAAACCGATGATGATTTTGGAGTTGAGTGCAATGGTCATCAAACCAGTTGTTACGAAGACGACGGCTCCCCGGGCGGCTGCCAAGGTACCGATCTTTGCGTAGGATAGCACCAAACTTTCATGTTCAGAAAACCTTTTTTAAATATGAAAAAAATAGTAGGCATATTCTTTCTTACATGTATGCTGTATGCCAATACCTGCGCCCAGGAAGCAGTTCAATTAGGAGAGGCAAGTTTGATTGCCTCTTCTGATGACGCTATTGGCACGCTTTCTGCATCTCATTATTCAAACTCAATGCTTTTTGCAACTGAATCAAGAGCCGGCAAAGTACATGTATTTAATGATAAATTAGAGCGTATTAATTCGTTTGGTCAGCATGGAAGGGGTCCAGGCGACCTCTACTTTCCCTCCTTTATTACAGAAATCGATGGTAAAATCTATATATCGGAAGTCCGTCTTTTACGGCTTTCGGTATTCACCCAAAGCGGCGAATATATAGAAAGTATTCCTCTTCCCATAAGACCCAGAAGCTTTGCATTGTTTAACAATTCATTAATTACATATAACAGGAACCAGGAACCTCTCTTCTACATCGTTGATTTAGACAATGGGACGGTACAGTTCGATTTTGGAAATTTATACAATCCATCCAATACAAGAAACCGGTATGAGCTGGCTGCAAGAAACCTGTACCATTTTGAACCAGTTTCCGACAACTCGATCGTTATTATCAATACATCAAACGGAAATATCCAATTTGCAAACGTTAGTGATACTGTTACACTGCGTATGGCTCAAACCGAAATAGTAAATCTGGTTTTCTTAAACCGAAAAAATTACACGGAAAACTATTTTAAGAATACCAACCTGGAAAACTTCTCTTACCCTACATTCATTAAATCGGCAAGTTATTGTAAAGCGAAAAACAGCGTTTTTATATCCTTTACCGGCCAGGATGGAGAAAGCATTAAACAAGGGATGCTCATGGAACTCCGTTTGCACAACGGAAATTTGGAAGAGCTGAACACATATGACTTTACCGGCAGACACTTCAGGGAATTCGCTCTCAACAGCCAATGCAATCAGGTAATCTTCTACGACTTATCTGACGGGGTAATTTTAAAATATGCCCTCGAAAATTGACGATATTTTTGTTTTATCATTCAATCTCCGGTATTTGACTCAGGCTTCGAAATTCGCGGTACCGATCGTAAATCTCCTCTTCCGTTAGGTTTTTCAACCGTTCCGGGCCAAATTTTTCCACACAAAAACTGGCCATCACCGAGCCCATAATTACCGCCCTGCGCATGTTGCGCGGAGTGATGTCGTTGGTGTACGACAGCCAACCCAACAGCCCGCCCATAAAGGTATCACCCGCGCCGGTGGGGTCAAAAATATCGATCACGGGGTAGGCAGGAGCAGAGAAAATTTCATCCCCGGTAAACAACAGTGCGCCATGCTCTCCTTTTTTGATGATGAGTGAGTCGGGCCCCATCTCACGAACCAGGCCGGCAGCCGTAATCAGGTTCGGCTCGCCTGCAAGCTCCCGTACTTCCGAGTCGTTAATGACAAGCAAATCCACCCCTTTCAAGGTGGTACGCAGTGCATCGGGGGTCCCCTCAATCCAAAAGTTCATGGTATCCATCACCACCAGTTTCGGGTCGGTTACCTGCTCGAGCACCTTCTGCTGCAGGGAGGGTTCAATGTTGCCCAATGCAACAAAATCTGCATCTTGATACGCCTTCGGTATAATCGGATCAAAATGTTCAAACACGTTCAGCTGTGTGTCCAGCGTATCGCGCATATTCAAATCGTGGTGGTACTTCCCCTTCCAAAAAAAGGTGTTTCCGCTCTCGTCGCGCTGCAGCCCCTCCAGATCGATCTGTTTGCTCTTTAGCAGCTCCACATCCTCATCTGCAAAATCTTTCCCCACCACACCAACAAGTTGCACCGAATTGGAAAAATAGGAGGATGCGAGGGAGATGTAGGTAGCCGAGCCACCCAAAATTCGCTCTTTTTTACCGAACGGCGTCTCAATTCCGTCGTACGCTACCGAACCGACTACCAATAATGACATAGAATTTTCTTTATTTAATGTAATGATCTGTATCTGAACCGCCCAAAAATAGGCAATTTTACGCTTCATTGGTATGATGAATACCTACTCTTCAAGCCGTGGCGTATCATCTGTCCACAAAAAAAGCCGCCCTCTTAAAAGAAGGCGGCCTGGTATTTCGTAAACCCGTGCGCTACTTGTGCGAGGCGATCGGGTAGTTCACACCATCGGGTGCGGTGGATGACTGCCCGTCGGCGTTCACGCTGCCGCCGTTCACCAGTAAAATACCGGCTACATGCGGTGCGGCCATCGAGGTTCCGCTGATGGTTCGGTATCCGCTGTTGATCCACGTCGATTTCACCGACACGCCCGGAGCCGCGAAGCTGGTAGGCGGGCCAAAATTGGAAAAGGATGCGAAATTGTCATTCACATCGGTTGCAGCAATCGTCCATGTATTCGGATGATCTACCCGGGCAGGCGATGAATTGGACGCCCAGGTACCGCTATTGCCGGCAGCCAGCGAGAAGAGTATTCCCTGATTGGCCGCGTTAATCACTGCGTTATCGAGCGCAGTAGATGCACCGCCGCCAAGGCTCATGTTGGCCACGTCACCCGACGATGCATTTGCGGCAACATAATCCACACCGGCAATCACACCGGAAACCGATCCGCTTCCGCGGCGGTCCAGCACTTTCACGGGAACTTGCAATACGCCAACCGCAACACCGGCAATGTTATTAAACGCACCAATGGTTCCCGCCACGTGGGTTCCGTGTCCATTCAGATCATCGGCACTGCGTGAGTCTGGCCCGCTTGTAAAGGCGGTAAATCCGCGGCTCGCATCCACATTCAGGTCAGGGTGGTCGAGCTGAATACCGGTATCGATTACCCACGAAACAGCCGAGCCGGTGTAGGTTACCGGTCCGCCTACGCGGTCAATTCCCCATGGAACGTCGATCTCTCCGGTGCCGTCGTCGCTGCCACCGTCGTCGCCATCGCCATCATCCGGGTCTCCATCTCCGGGATCACCATCATCGGGATCGTCATCACAAGGCCCGCCGCGGGGCGTGCCGCAAGGAGGCGCCAATGAAACCACCTTATCCTGTTCAATAAACGCGATTCGGTTATCGCGCTGCAGCACCCGAAGCTGATCATCGCTGAGGGTAGCGGCAAATCCGTGCAGAGCGGCAGAGTAGCTGGCTGTTACCGACTCCTCCATAATACTGGCCGCGGCCAGTACCTCGTTTCGAACAAGCTGGGTCATCGCAGCCTGGCCGTCATCGGCAACATCGTCTGGGACGTTAAAAACCACAATATACTGCCCGTCAATGGGCTCCCCCGGTGCCAAAGTTTCAAAATCCGGCGGCTCGTTATCGGTTGTTGATTGAATATTTACGCTGTCGCAGGCTGTACCGACAAAAACAAGAAATGCGGCTGCAGCCAAAAGCTGAAGTGTTCGTTTTAGCATCTGTTCCGTGTACTTAATGGATGTTTTGGTTTGAGTTGGCCGCGAGCGGCCTTCACCGTAAAAGAGTAGGTAAACCATTGATTTGTTACAAGTTGTAAACAGAAAATTTTTTGCAGGCGCATGATTCCTGCTCCATCCACTCCTGCAGCTCATTGGCCTTCATCGTGTTACACAAAACCGGCCGGTACTGTTTTAATTCCGTATAACGCAGGCCATTTTCGGGTATGTCTCCAATTCAATCCCCATCCTCTTCCCGATTTCTTCTATTTTAGGGACATGGATTCTTTTATTCGTTTTTTATCAACCATCACTCCCGACCGGCTCCCGGGCGAAGCGGCACACTGCAAATTGCGCCCGCTCACAGCCGACGGCACAGTGTATCGTCCTTCGCCGCCCGACTTGCCCGCCCATCCCTGCGGGGTGCTGGTCCCCCTGCATTACGAGAAGGACGGCTCGCTCATGATCACCTATACCCTGCGCACCGAATCCATCCGGCATGCGGGACAGATCAGTTTTCCGGGCGGGCGATGTGAAGCGGACGAAACCCCCCACGAAACAGCCATCCGGGAAGCGCGGGAAGAGATCGCCCTGCCGCCATCGGTGTATAAGACCATCGCCGAGCTAAGTCCACTGGTGATTCCCCGCACCAACAACCGCGTCACTCCTTTTGTGGTGCTGATGGAATCTCCGATCACCTTTCAGCGCAATCCCTCGGAGGTGGAGGAGGTGATCACGCTGCCCTTCCGTATCCTGCTGCAACCCGGCATCTTTAAGCAAGAGCGCTGGCAGTACAACGGCCATGCCATCGATGTGCCGTTTTGGGATGTGCACCACACCCCGCTATGGGGCGCCACGGCTATGATCACCAGTGAGCTGGTGGCTCTCTATGAACAACATCGTCAGGCTCAGGAGGACGACAACGGCTGACACAGCAGCTCCACCGCCTGTGCCGCAACATCGCTCCCGATCGCCACACCCATTCCGCTCAAACCGGCGGCGTATACCAGAGAGTCTTTTCGCTGAATCACCGGATTTTTATCGGGGGTCATTCCCATAATACCGCTCCAGTGGTGCTCAGTTTGCCATCCGTGCGGCAGCTTCAGTACATCATCGGCAAAACGGTGAAGCCAGTCGGAAATACCGGAATGGATACCAAACGCGTTCGTTGTCTCCCCTTTTTGATCCACGTGGCGCGCACCGCCGAGCAGCAGCCGGTCGCCCACGTTGCGGAAATAGACATACCCCTGATGATAGTGAAACGTACCGCGCCAGTGCAGCTGCGGAATCGGCTTGGTGATGAATACCTGTCCGCGCGCCGGTTGAACCGGCAGATCGATAAACTGCGGTGCCCAGGCGTTCACGGCAAGCAGGGTCTGTTTCGGCGAAAGCGTTTCACCGGTCGACAGCACCGCCGTTCCGTTGTTCAGCGACGTCAGTTCGCAATTCCAGCGAATCTGCACGCCGGCTTCGGCCGCCAACCCAAGAAGAGTCTCCATCAGCCGGCCGCTGTGCAGCGCTCCTTCCAGCCGGTTCTCAATGGCAGGATAGCCGTTGACCTCCCTCTCCCGATAGACCGCCTCCTCCCCGATTCGGCGGTGCAGCTCACTATTAAACCGGGAGATCTCCGAGCGGGCTTCCTCAAACGGCTCATCGTCGGTAAAGATTTCAACCCCGCCGCACGCTTCGTACCCGACCACATCGGGCGGTACGGATGATAGCAGTTTCTGCAGGCCGTTCCAGCGCCGCTCAATACGGGAAAAGACCGTCTCCGGATCGGTGCGCGCGCCGTCGGCCAGGTGCTCGCCGATAGAGCCGATACAGGCAAAGCCCGCATTGCGAGTACTGGCACCCAGCGGCTGCGAGGCGCGGTCGATCAACAGCACGGTATGGGATGGGTTCCGCTCCTTGTACAGCCGCGCAGCCGTACTGCCCACAATCCCGGCACCCACCACCAGCAAGTCCGGCGCGCGAGGCCAGAGGTCAGCTTCCCAGAAGGAGGGGGTGGGTGATGTCTGTATATTCATCGAACGACGAATTTTAGGAGGGTTGTTGTCATCATTCTTCACGAGCAAAAAATCTTGTTACGCAAGAGGCGCTATCTCTTTTCAAATCTGCCAACGCCTACGCAACCTTGCTCCACTCATCCGCCATCACCTCGGCCTGCTGCATAATAAGCTCGGTTGCTGCACGCTGCTTATCCGGTGGATACTTGTATCGTCTAAGAGTCCTACGTACTAAGATTCGAAGTTTGGCTCTTACACTTTCCCTTTTCTGCCAGTCAACGGTTGTGGACTTTCGAAGTTTTTCTGTTATTTCCACAGCAATCTTCTTTAGAATTTCATCACCCAGTTCCCGAACGGCACTCTCGTTTTCGGCTAAGGCATAGTAGAAAGCCACTTCATCCCGGTTCAGGCCAAGCTCACTTTCTTTTTCGATGGCCGACCGAAAGTCTTTCGCCATTTGGATCAGCTCCTCAATCACCTGAGCCGTTTCAATGGCACGGTTGTGATATCGTCGAAGGGTCTCCAATAAACGGTCGCTGAATTTCTTCTGCTGTACGATGTTTGATTTGGTCCTGGAGCGAATCTCATCTTTCAACAGCTTTTCCAAAAGCTCCACGGCCAGATTCTTGTACTTCATTCTGCGAACATCCTCCAGAAACTCATCGCTCAACAGGCCAATCTCCGGTTTATCCAGCCCGGCCATGGAGAAAATATCATCCACACCCTCTGCGACCAGTGCGTTATCCAGAAGTTGCTTCAGGATGGAGTTCTTCTCCTCTTCCTGCCGCTTCTTGTCCACGCTGGTGTATTTGTTGATCACCGTTTTGATAGAATTGAAAAATGCGATCTCTTTTTCCAGCTCCTGCACGTCATCCAGCGTATTACAAAGAGAATGCGCTTTATTCAGGGATAGAATCGTATCCAAAAATCGCTTTTTGCCATCTTCCAAACCGAGCAGGTGGTTGGCCGCATCTTTAATCAATTCGAGACCTGCAGTTTCAAATCCGGAGTAGTCAAAATCGTGCATCATTCCGCGAATGATATGCAGCTTCTCCTGCAGAATTTCATATGCCTGATCTGCTCCAAGAGTTGGCTGGCCTTTTCCTTTGGAATCTGTGTAGATCTTGAGTGCCATTTTTAGTTCATTGGCAATGCCAATATAATCTACAACCAGCCCTCCCTGTTTATCCCGAAACACACGATTTACACGGGCAATGGCCTGCATCAGGTTGTGGCCTTTCATCGGTTTGTCGATATACATGGTGTGGCAAGGCGGCGCATCAAAGCCGGTGAGCCACATGTCGCAGACAATCACCATCCGAAGCTCATCATCCGGGTCTTTAAATCGTTTCTCAAATCGCTTCTTCACCTTCTTTGGATGAATGTGAGGCTGCATTTTGGCTTTGTCGGATGCCGAACCGGTCATCACAATTTTGATACTCCCTTTTTCGGGATCTTCATCGTGCCACCCGGGACGGATTGCGATAATCTCGTTATAGAGATCTACACATATTTCACGGCTCATCCCCACCACCATCGCTTTTCCTTCAATGGCCGAGGTTCTTTTTTCAAAATGGGCCACCAAATCTGTTGCCACCTGCCTCAGTCTCGGCTCCGAACCCACCAACTTCTCCAATGCCGACCACTGACTTTTTGCCCTTTCCCGCTCAGAGTCTGATGTGTACTCTTCCACAACCTCCTCAACCCGGTCACTTAACGCCTCAATCTCTTCCCGGTTGATATCGAGCTTGGCAAGCCGGCTCTCGTAGTAGATGGGAACCGTAGCTCCGTCATCCACCGCATCCTGGATATCGTAAATACTTACATAGTCGCCGAATACGGCGCGGGTATCGCGGTCTTCCATCGAGACCGGCGTTCCGGTAAACCCAATAAATGTTGCATTCGGCAGGGCATCCCGCAAATGACGGGCATACCCATATTTATACTGCTTTTTCTCACCATCATACGTTGCTTTCAAACCATATTGGCTTCGGTGTGCTTCATCCGAGATGACCACAAGGTTATGACGGTCACTTAATACCGGATGTCTCTGTTCTCCATCCAGAGTCCCGAACTTTTGAACGGTGGTAAAGAAAATTCCACCTGAGGATCGTCTTGATAGTTGATCCCTCAGATCTTCCCGGCTGTCGGCCTGAACCGGTTTCTGCTTCAGAAGATCCTGCGCGGCTGAAAACGTTTGGTAGAGCTGGCCGTCCAGGTCGTTGCGGTCGGTAACCACTACAATCGTTGGGTTTTTCATCTCCGGCTGCTGCAGCAATTTTCCGGCAAAACAGACCATGGAGATACTCTTCCCTGACCCTTGAGTATGCCAAACGACTCCGCCCTTTTTTGACCCCGGTTTCACATCATCGGCGTAGGTTGCGCGAGGTTCATGTACGGCCGGTATCTCTTCAGGCACATCCGAAGCCGTAATCACCGCTCGTACTGCTTCTCGCACTGCGTGGAATTGGTGATAGCCGGCAATTTTCTTGATCAGGGAATCGCCCTCCTGTTCAAAAATCACAAAGTGGCGGATGTAGTCGAGAAGCAGTATTGGTTTAAAAAATCCTTTGATGACCGTTTGAAGCTCAAACTCAAAAGCGGGCTTATCATCTTCATGCTCAATCACCTTCCACGGCATGTACCACTCCTGATTGGCGGTAAGAGAGCCGATTCGCGCCAGCCAGCCGTCACTGATCACATTGGCTTCATTGGTTGTGAACAGATCGGCAATCTCATCCTTATAGGTTTGAACCTGATGGAACGCACTCCACACATCGGTGCTCTCATTGTCGGGATTCTTCAACTCCAAAACGGCCAGCGGCAGCCCATTGATGAACAGCACAATATCAGGGCGCCGGGGCTGTCTGGTTCCCTGTACGGTAAACTGGTTGACGGCTAAAAATTCATTCTTTTGGGGATCACTGAAATCGATCAGCCGTACCAGCTCCGTCTCCTGATCTTCCTCACCATCTACCTCCACCTCAATTCCATCCGTCAGGTATCGGTGAAATCTCCGATTGCGATGCACCGGCACCGGATGATCCACGGTTTTCAGCTTATGAATCGCCTCATCTACAGCCGCACCCGCCAGACCGGGATTGATTCGCAGAATGGCTCTCTTCAGCGGTTCTTCAAGCAGTACATCCTTATAATCTTCTCTCAGCGGCCGGTCGCTGTCGGGAGCAATCTCCGGACCGGATTCAATCTGCCAGCCCGTTTCGGCAAACCATTCAAGGGCGAGATTTTCGAGTTGCGTCTCGTTCATAGCCTTACGTAGATGTTATCAATAATATATAAATGTAACAGATTCTTTATCGGAATGGTAATAGCTCCATTCTCTTCCAATAAACCGGAGCTTAAATTGATCCAGCAGGGTAGAGATCCGGAAAATAGTAGCCAACCACTTTGCCCGGGATATGAAACCGAAGTGGTGCCCGGTGCGATGTTGACGTTACCAGTTCCTCTTCTATCAGTTGACTAATCAAATCTGTTGCTGTTCGTTCACCCAATCCGATTAAGCGAGGCACCTCTCCCCTGGCAATTTCTCCACGCATCATCACTTCCGTTAACACATACTTGGCTTCCGGCCTCAGTACTTTTTCATCAGGGAGTGCTTCATCTGCCCTGCGATTCACATAACTTACGATTCGCTTATGCAACCCATCCAGAGCCAACAGTTTTTTCATGAACGTGATCTGATCGGCAGCCACCTCAAAAAAGAACTTACTGAATTCTGTTAATGCTTTTTCTGAAAGATTTCCTCTGCCATCCAAATCTCCCCGCCTTGAACTGTCGGCAATGGCCAGCATGTTTTTATAGTCATCAGCTCGTCGGGCAAGTCCCCTGGATAGAGTCCACAGGCCATGGGATTCAATTCCAGCTTTTCGCATATACGCATAGGTAAACAGGCGGGAGACACGGCCGTTACCATCAAGAAAAGGGTGAATCCACGCAAGCCGATGATGACTGGCTGCTGCTGAAATCAATTTTTTATGGCCATATACAGATTCTGATTCGTAGATTTCCCCAAACCGTTTCAGAAACTCCGGCAGGCTCTCCCATTTAGGAGGGACATGATTCCCGACAGTTACAGTCTCTTTTCGCAACTCGCCCGGAACCATTGTGATATTCTCATCACGGTCAGGATGATAAATTTTCAGGAAACTATCCGGCACCCTCTCATAAAACTCTTTGTGAATCCAGCACAGAAACTCTGATGAGCAGACCGGCACATCCTCATCGGACTCAAACCGCTCATCAATCAATTTCTGTACTTCAATGTGGGCCACGCTTAATTTCTGAAGTCGCTTTTTCTTCTCATCAGAGCTGTACTCCCGCTTTATGGCCTTCTCGATATCTGCCGGAGTGGTGTGTTCTCCCTCAATCCGGTTGGAGTAATAGCTGTTGATATGCCTCAAAAGCCGGGCGATCTCTTTTCTTGTGATGGGATGAACCATTCCCGCAAGTTCTGCCGCATCCGCATATACCCTCAGTGCGAGTTCGGCCAATGCCTTACTCTCTTTGGGAAACAACGGCTCCATATGGGTAGGACGTTCGTGCATATTCGGAAATTTTTGCGGGTTCAGTTGCGGGTTCGCAAGAACACACTAAGTACATGCAAACCAATGTAATATCGGCTTATTGTTGAAATAAAAAAAGAAGATATTTGCGGGTTTCATTGCGGGTTAAACCGGGATTTTCTGGATTCGCATGATTTTACAGGATTGTGAAAGTATAATCCTGCCAATCAAGAAAATCTTGCTCAATCATGATCTATCCTGCCAATGTTTTGATCGGGATTTACGGGATTTGCATGATTTTCAGGGTGGTGAAGATACAATCCTGAGAATCCCGTAAATCTTGCCCAATCCTGGTCTATCCTGCCAATGTTTTAACCGGGATTTACGGGATTTGCATGATTTTCAGGGTGGT
>JBLRWS010000074.1:0-3425 GCA_047921075.1 Balneolaceae bacterium
CCGTTTACAACCCATAGGGCCGTCTTCCGGCACGCGGCGTGGCTGCGTCAGGGTTTCCCCCATTGCGCAAGATTCCTCACTGCTGCCTCCCGTAGGAGTCTGGACCGTGTCTCAGTTCCAGTGTGGGGGATCATCCTCTCAGACCCCCTAGCCATCATCGCCTTGGTAGGCTTTTACCCCACCAACTAGCTAATGGCACGCAGACCCATCTATAACCAATCAAAAACCTTTAACAACTGTGACCATGCGGCCCCGCTGCATTATGCGGTATTAGCACCGGTTTCCCGATGTTATCCCCCAGTTATAGGTAGGTTGTCTACGCGTTACTCACCCGTGCGCCAGTCTCCAGAAAGAGCAAGCTCCTTCCTTCTCCTTCGACTTGCATGTGTTAAGCCCGCCGCCAGCGTTCGTCCTGAGCCAGGATCAAACTCTCCATGCTATATACTTCTATATATTCCATTAAGAACCAAATCCAGACCCACCAACGATCTGCTTATCTTTCTCATAAATTCAAAGAACTCGCCTACAACATAAAATCCGTCGCAGACCAACAAGATAAAAACTACATCACCCTAATTGCAAGTGAAACTTCATTTTTTTCTTGCCCCCTCAACCGAAAATCGAACGTCTTTTTGATTTCCGAAAGGGCATTAAATATACGAGCCACTCCCTGTTCAAGTCAACCTGTTTCGGTCTAATTTTTTCCGTTGATTGCCTGCCGTCTGCCCCTGTCTCAAAGCGACTGATCTTTAACCCTTTACCGTTCACTTAGGCCTCTTGATACAGGCCATGACCCTCCGGATCCTCATCATAATCTTTAAAAAACCAGATCGCCGCGTAGGCAATGGGTGTATCAAACAGAGCAAAAAAGAACTTGAAGATATAGGAGTTGAAAATGAGAACAATCAGCGCGCCAACGGTTGTGATGTTCTCTCCCAAATTACCCGACACGTATAAGATGCTTAGTATGGCCGTACTATCTACCAGTTGGCTAAACATTGTGGAGCCGTTATTACGCAGCCACAGATAACGCCCTTTGGTGAGCCGCTTTAAATAATGGAAAATGCGGACATCCACCGACTGCGCAATAAGGTATGCAATCATACTCGATATGGTGTTCGCTACCAAAAACTCATAGACCCCATCAAACAGGTCTACACCGCCACTAACTCCGTAGGTGTTCGGAAACTGATAGGCGGCGGTCATCAGCAACAACATATAGAGGTTCATAAAAAACCCAATCCACACAACCGTCTGTGCTTTTTTTCGCCCGAAGAGTTCCGAAATCATATCGGTGGCCAAAAAGGTAAAGGGGTAGGCAAGCAACCCCACCGGTATACTCATTACATAAAGGCTGCCATCGCGGACAAGCGCCGGTGTTATTTGCTGCAGCCAATCGGGAAGATTCAGCGAGAATAGAGTCACAAATTTGGTTGTGCCAACCACATTGCCCAGCACCAGCGACGTCAGAAAAACTCCTGTCAGTGTCAAAAACAGGACGTCTCTTTTTTTGGGTGTAGCCGTTCGTAACGATTTCAGGGACATCTGAACCTTTGTTCCGGGTATTGTTGTTACAGCGAGGTATTGTAATAAGATTTACGGATATGAATTCAAAACAGAAGAAAAAAATTCGGATTGCTTCTGCGGGAGTCGATAAATACCTGAAAAATCCCCGCTTTTCAATTGCATCGCTCGCCGAAGAACTGCAGATGGATGCCGGGGAGATTTACGACCTGTTCCCAAACCGGCGACAGTTGTTGCTCTATTACTATGAAGACTGCATGCGACAGGTGCGCGAATCAACCACCGCTATTCCCGATTATGCGTCTTTCTCGTTAGCAGAAAAGTTAAGCCACGTTGCACTCACATTAATCGACCTGTTTAATGATAAGCGTGCTTTTGTTGCGCTTACTTACAAAGAGATGATTGCCTGTAAACGCACACGAACTACCTTTGCAAAAGAGGCGATAGCAGAGATCGAATCCATCTTAACGTCCGATCAGAAGCAATCGGCCATCTCTTCGTTTTTGAGCTCACAAACGGTTACAACCAAAATTTTTTACACCCATTTGCACGGGCTTATTGCCTTTTGGTTGAAGGACGAGAGCGAGAATGATCAAAAAACGATGGAACTTGTAGATAAATGGTGCGCCTTTGTACAGGAAGCCGCCTATTCTTCGATTATCGATCGTGGATTTGAGCTGGCCAAATTTGCCTATCAGCAGCTCCCATCCTGCAAATCATCCCCCATCCATCAACGATGCCGTAACCACCATGAATGATTTTCCATCTACAGGCTACGAGCGAGGTAAGATTTTTGCCAAAACCGGCGTAAAAGTGGGCATGAACTACGCCCGGCATTACCTGAAAAAACTGCAAAATAAAGAGGCCTCCCAATCGGAACTGCACACCGAAACTGCCCGCCAGGTGTTTGGGGAGTTTACCAAGCTGCGTGGCACGGCACTGAAGCTGGCCCAAACATTAAGTATTGATCAGGGCTTTTTGCCCGACGAGTTTGCCGAAGTGATGACGCAGGCACAGTACAAAGTTCCTCCGGTAAACCGCTCGCTGGTTCGCTCCATTATAAAACGAGAATTAGGCGGATATCCTGAACAGCTCTTCAAAACATTCGATCCTGAAGCGTTTGCCGCCGCATCCATCGGTCAGGTTCATCGCGCCACCTTGCACGACGGCACAGCGGTTGCCGTAAAGGTGCAATATCCGGGAGTGCGAGATACGATTTCATCGGATGTTGGGCTCGCCTCCGCCCTGTTCAAACGGTTCGTCAGCGATAAAGCTGCGGTGGATGAATACATCAACGAAGTGCGCGACACACTGATGCGCGAAACCGACTATCTTGTTGAGGGCGCTTCGATTGAGCAGTTTCACGCCCGGTTTGCATCGGATACCATTGTTACGCCACGATGGATAGAGGAACGTTCTACCGAGCGGGTTCTATGCATGACATTTATTGAAGGAGAACATCTCGGTGATTTTCTGGAGCGCCATCCCGAACAGGAAGAACGTGACCTTTATGGGCAGCTTTTATGGGATTTTTTCCACCGGCAACTCGCCACTCCGGAGTTTATCCACGCTGATACACACCCCGGCAACTTTCTTCTAACCCCGGATGGAGCCCTTGGCGTAATCGATTACGGATGTGTAAAATCGTTTCCGAAACCATTTTTTGATGATTATCTGCGACTGCTGCCCACACATCTCGAAAATGATGAAGAAAAAATTCTGGCTCTGTATAAGCGGCTCGACATTTTGAAGGGAGACCCCTCAGCAAATAAAAAAGAGAAGGAGTATTTCGAATTTTGTAAAAATTACGGTCTTACCTTTGCCATGCCTTATATGGAAGACGCTTTCGATTTTGGCAGTGCCGAGTACAAAACGTTACTGAAAGGGTACACCAAAAATGC
>JBLRWS010000074.1:3525-11023 GCA_047921075.1 Balneolaceae bacterium
TCTTCGCGGGTACGGCCCTCGATGCGGTGGCGCGGAATCATCGCTTTGATTTCGCCATTCACAAAATACGCGAAGGATGGTGATGATGGCGGGTATTCGCTAAAATAACTGCGCGCTTTCTCGGTCGCCTCTTTATCCTGTCCCGCAAATACGGTAACCAGATGGTCGGGCTTGTTGGCCGTTTTGCCGAGAGCAATATCTACTCCGGGCCGGGCATTTCCCGCCGCGCACCCACACACCGAGTTGATGACCATAAGCATGGTTCCGTTGTTGTACTCCTGCATGGCGCGGTCTACATCGTCCGGGGTTTTAAGCTCTTCAACGCCGAGCTTGGTTAGCTCTTCGCGCATCCAGCTTGTGTCGGGTCCTACTCCAAATCCAAATTGCATGGTTCTCTGTTTTAATGGTTATCTTTTCGACTCAATATAGCGACTATTTCTGATTTTTTTGATTGACGCTATCTATCACAACACCTCACTATAACAATGATTAAAACCGGATTGTAATGCCCTTCCGTTCTTTACACCTTCTTTCTTTTCTTTCTGCTTTGTTTCTGATTCAAGCCTGTTCCGGAACCAAATCCCTTCAGTTGCAGAATCAGAGCTCACCGATCACCGTAAATGGCACCCTGGCCGATTGGCAAACCAGTGGTGCGGTTGTGGATGAAACGGAATTTGCCAACATTTACGCTACCCGACAAGGCGACAATCTCTATCTGTATATCGATGCGAAGAGCCCCCGATTTGAACAGTCGGTGCGGCAGTCTGGGCTTACCATTTTCCTGAACCACTCCAAAGACAACCGCAAAGAGATCGGAATCGCGTTCCCCGCCGGCACATTTAATTTACTGAGAGAGCACCCGGCACAGTATCGCAGCTTTATTAACGATCCGGAATGGATGCAGCAACCCGGAAACCAGCAGCTGCTTCAGGACCTTGAAAGCAGTCTATACGACCGGGTGATGATTGTAGACAACGCAGGTACCTCGGCGGCTAACCACGGTTTTGTTGATTTTACCCAGCTTGGGGCGGATGGCATTGAGATTGCCATTAATACCGAACGCCGCTTTTTTGGGTTGGAGGTTAAAGTGCCTCTATCGGGCGTTTCACTGTTTGACCTTAACAGCAGCCAACCGATCTGGTTTGGGATGGCTGTAGATCCCCCCACCTTTCGAATGCAGAGTCAATTTGATACCACCAGAGAGGCCGGGATGGGACGCACGGATGGCAGACAAGCCAGACAGCCAACCAGCAATGATATACGGCAAATGCTGGGGCAGCTCGAAAATTGGTACCGGCTCGACCTCTAATAAAAAAAGGCACTTGCCACGAGACAAGCACCTTTTTTGTGACGATCACAAGTAGAGGCTTACTTCGCCTTCTTGTACAGCTCGTTCACTTTCTCCCAGTCAATGACACTGAAAAACGCCTCGATATAATCGGGCCGGCGATTTTGATAATGCAGGTAGTAGGCATGCTCCCATACATCTACGCCCAGAATTGGTGTTAGGCCATTCATATAAGGGCTATCCTGGTTTGGTGTTGACAGCACTTTTAGGTCGCCATCTTTGGTTACGCACAACCAGCCCCATCCAGAGCCAAACTGGCCGGCAGCTGTAGAAGCAAATGTATCTTTGAATTTCTCAAAACTACCGAATGTGCTATTGATTGCATCGGCAAGTTCCCCTGCCGGCTCACCGCCGCCATTGGGAGACATAATGCTCCAAAACAATTTGTGATTGGCATAACCGCCACCATTGTTAATCACGGCTTGTCGTTTTTCTTCCGGAACATCATTAATGTTACGAAGCACCTCTTCGATGGGCTTGTCGGCAAACGGATGCCCTTCCAGCGCCGCATTCAGTTTTGTGGTATACCCATTGTGATGCTTGCCGTGGTGAATTTCCATGGTTTTGGCATCAATATGTGGTTCCAATGCGTTGTGTGCATAGGGTAGATCGGGTAGTTTGAAAGCCATAAAATTACGTTCGTTTGGTTAGCTTTTCGGTTAACGCGTTCCTGTTCAAAACATTAACGCTTTGCAACTATTTGCAATATAACGAATCGACCGGAGGTTATCGTTCCAAAATTCGACCGATTTGCCAATGGGTTTAACCGAATGAAATGGTATTTTAAGGCCAACAGTTAACCTTTTTACACATTCATCTTTATGGCTTTCGACTACGACGTGATCATCCTTGGCAGTGGACCCGCCGGCTTTTCCTGTGCCATGCAAAGCTCCAAGTTTGATAAACGTGTGCTTCTTGTAGAAGCAAATCCGGATCATCTTGGCGGAACGTGGATCAACACCGGTACCGTACCCAGCAAATCGCTTCGCGAAGCAACCAAGCTGATTATGAACTTTCACCGCCAATTTGGCGACGATCGCGGGCGCAAACCGTTCGAGCGGTTCCGTATGGAAGATCTGCTTCGCTATAACCGGGAAATTCTTGAGTCAAAAAACCAGAAGGTGAAAGATGACATCATAAAAAACGAAGTAGATACTGTGCGCGGTTGGGGAAAACTGGTGGACGGCCACACCGTGGAAGTGGTTACTCAGTTTGATCAGAAAACAACCTATACTGCAAAACGAATCCTTATTTCAACCGGTAGCAGCCCGCGCAAGCCGGAGAGATTCGAAATCGATCACACTAATGTTCTCGATTACGAGTCTATTCTGAAACTGACACATATTCCGCGGCGGCTGGCCATTGTGGGCAGCGGGATTATTGCTCTGGAGTATGCTACCATTTTTGCATCGCTGGGAACCCGGGTTGTGATTCTGTCGGAAGAGGAAGAGATTCTCCCCTTTCTGGATGAAGAAATACACGCCGAGCTGATCAAGATTGTGAAGAAGAAAAATATTGGGCTTCACCGGGCTGTTCAGGTCGAGTCGGTAGAAGAGAACAAGCTTCGTACCTGTATTGATGTGGCTTTTCGAAATCAAAGCGGTGACACCCGTTTGCAGGTTATCGAAACAGAGCATGTACTTTACGCCTGTGGCAATCGGCCAAATACCGAAGGAATAGGGCTGGAAAATGCCGATGTAAAACGCGATGAACGTGGATATATTGATGTTACGGATAGATACCAAACATCCGCCAAAAATATCTATGCGGCCGGTGATGTAATCGGACATCCATCTCAGGCGTCGGTATCGTTTGTACAGGGGCGGCTGGCAGCTTGCACCATGTTCGATATGCCTTCCGATGATCAATCCTCCACCATCCCCTACAGTATCTATTCCATTCCGGAAATTGCCGGTATCGGCCTCACGGAGAAAGAGGCACAAGAGCAAGGGATAGAGGCAACCGTGGGCCGGGCCTACTACAAAAACATCACCCAAGCCGACCTGAACCATCTCGAAGACGGTGTTCTAAAGCTCGTGTTTCGCACCGATAACCTGAAGCTGCTGGGCATTCATATTATTGGCGATCATGCGGCAGACCTAATACACCTCGGGCAGAGTGTGATGATGTTGAAGGGAGATATTCAATATTTCATCAAGCATGTGCTGAGCTACCCGAGTTTTGGGGAGGCGTACCGAATTGCCGCATTCAACGGGGTAAACCGGGTGTACAAAGCCGGTGTGAAATACAAGAAAATCCTGAACCGATCGTAAACGGCTCAGCCACCGGCTTTATACGTAGTGAATCGCTTTAGGTAGTCCCTTGCTATCATTTTCCGGATTGGCAGGAAGTGTTTTTATTCCCTTCTCCTTCGACTGTTTTGCAGCCAGTGCCAATGCCATGGCATCTACGATATCATCTTCGGCTACTTCATTTCTCCGAAATTCTTCCTTGATGTCGCGAAAAAAATCGGCCGCTACCGGTTCGTGGTTCGTAACCAGGTCCAGCCGGTGGCGCAGCCCTTTCTTGATACTTTTTTTCTGATAGATCATCCCGCCGTTTAAATTCCTGAAGAGTAATTCGGGATGGCTCTCCAGCACTCGCTCGGTATGCTCCGGGTTGCTCTGCAGAAAGGTATCAATGGTTCGGATTTTCGGTGTGATATTCCACGCCTGAAGGGTTAGCTTTTTCTCGGTATAATCGAAACTTTGCAGGTTTGCTTCTACATACGATGGCGCATGCAGTGCCGGGCGAATCGGCGGGCTGAATACGCTTGACGCATACTCACTGCCCAGCATTTCGCGAAGCAGCGCATCACATTCACGGGTATAGTTTTCATCTTCAAGGCCGATGGGCATATCCACAAAAATGCGGTCGTATGTTTGAAATGCATCGAACAAACGTTCGTCGGTTCGCAATACCTCGTAGTGCGGTTTGTCATCGAAGCTGATGAGCAGCCATCCGGCTTTGCATCCGTCTATTCCAGCAGTTTTCACAGTCGTTTCGCTATAATCAGGTTATTTTTTCTCGAAGTGCAATATGCAGCTCCTTTAGCTGGTGCTCGTCCACCACATCGGGGCAGTTGTCCATGGGACTCTGTGCTCGCTGATTTTTCGGGAACGCAATCACATCACGCAGTGAGGTAGCACCGGCCATAATCATAATCATGCGGTCGAGCCCAAGCGCAATACCGCCGTGAGGTGGTGCCCCATAACTGAATGCATCGAGCAGAAACCCGAACTTGGCGCGGGCTTCCTCTTCGCCAATTCCGAGAAGTTTAAACATTTTGCGTTGCACGGCAGAATCGTGAATACGTATGGAGCCGCCGCCAATCTCACTTCCATTTAATACAAGATCGTAGGCCCGGGCATTCACCGAATCCGGATCTGACTCCATTTTGTCCACATCCTCCGGTTTGGGCGACGTAAACGGATGGTGCAAGGCAAAATATCGTTTCTCTTCCTTGTCCCATTCCACCAGCGGGAAATCGGTGACCCATAAAAAGTTGTAGGTATCACTGTCGATCAGCCCCAGTTCATCGGCCATCATCAGTCGCAGTGTGCCCATTTGTTTGTACACATCGGGAGTTGCGCCGGCAAAAATCAGTACCAGATCACCGCTCTCTGCCTCTGCACGATCTACCATCTCCTGCACCGTTTCATCGGTCAGAAATTTACCCACACTGCATACGTGGCCCTCGTCGGAAACCTTGATGTAGATCATTCCACCCGCGCCGGTCTCTTTTTTTGCCGATTCCGTGAGGCGGTCCAGTGCACCGCGTCCAAGATCTCCCTTTCCGGGAACCGAGATGGCCACAACCCGACCACCCTTCTCGATGGTCGATTCAAAAATTTTAAAGCCGCAACTTTCCAACACCGGCGAGAGGTCTTTGATCGTCATGCCAAAACGGGTATCGGGCTTATCCGAACCGTAAGTTTCTATCGCTTCTTTGTATGTGAGCCGCGGAAACGCCTCGGGCAGGTCCACGTCCAGATGCTCTTTCCAGATGGTGCGCATCAGCTCTTCGTGCAGCGAAAAAATGGGCTCTTCATCAACAAACGAGAGCTCTACATCAATCTGTGTGAATTCCGGCTGACGGTCGGCCCGGAGATCTTCATCCCGAAAGCACTTTACGATTTGAAAGTAGCGATCCATCCCCGAAACCATCAGCAGCTGCTTGTAGGTTTGCGGGCTTTGTGGCAAAGCGAAAAATTTACCCGGATTTACCCGGCTCGGCACCAGATAGTCCCGGGCGCCTTCCGGCGTACTGCGCATCAATACCGGAGTTTCCACTTCGGCAAAATCATGCCCGTGATAGAAGCTCCGCACGGTTTGGTACACCCTGGAGCGAAGCATGAGGTTTTGCTGCATATCGGGCCGGCGCAAATCGAGATAGCGGTAGCGCAGCCGAACCTCCTCATTGGTTTTAATATCGTCTTTAATCTCAAAAGGCGGCGTGTCGGCACGAGAGTAGATGGTCAGTTCCGACACCTCAATCTCCACCTGACCGGTTTTCATCTCGGGATTGATGTTCACCTCATCCCGGGCCAATACGGTCCCCTTTATACCAATTACATACTCCGAGCGAAGTTCTTCTGCCTGGGCGTGAAGCGCACTGTTTTTTTCATCAAATACAATCTGGGTAATTCCGTAACGATCGCGCAGGTCGATGAAAATCACACCTCCCAAATCTCGCCGTGTCGATACCCATCCATTTAAAATGACCTCTTCTCCTTTCTGATCGAGGGTCAACTCGCCGCACGTGTGCGTTCTAAGCCAGCTCATAAACGATTTTTCTTAACCTGCATTTTTCATTTTTAAAGAATGGCAAAAATAGGGAATCTGTTAACCATTCGCTTAACCTATAAAAAGATTCGCAATGAGTATACTCTTTCTGATCAATCTTGCCGCTTCTCTTTTTATGTGCGGCCTCATATGGCTGGTGCAGCTTGTGCACTATCCGTTATTTCACCGGCTGGAAAAAACGGACTATCCGGCTCATCAGGCGTTTCACCGCACGCGAATATCGTGGATCGTGCTACCGGTGATGCTGGCCGAGTTGGGCACATCGGCCTGGCTGGTGTGGGGGCCGTTTCCGCTGGCTGCCTGGCATGCCGCCGGCCTAAGCCTGGTCATTGCCGCCTGGCTCTCTACATTCTTTTTGCAGGTTCCGCAGCACGAAATCATTGCATCGGGGTATGAAAAAAAGGCCGTACAGAAACTGATTAGCGGTAACTGGATTCGTACTATTTTGTGGAGTACCAAATCAATTCTCAGCCTAATTACTCTCTGGCTGTGGCTCGGGATGCTGTAAACGGTAATTACCTGAAAACTCTCACTTTACATTTAAAAAAAATCGACTATATTTTGTGTCCCGCTATCATTCGATGACCTTCTATGAAACCGATACCCGTTCTTCTTGCCGATAAGGCTGATATCAGCCGGGCCGGGATTGACACCATCCTGCGTGAAGCTTCAGGTATACATGTATTGCACGCCGTAAAAAGTGCCAAAGAACTCATCAAGCTGTACAACAATCACCCTGATTCGGTGTGTGTCATCGCCTCTTCGGTTTCCGATACCAATGTTCATGAATTGATGAGCCATCTGCTGGCCGTAAATCCTAATGCTCACGTTCTGGTCGTATCCGGCAATGCCGACCTGATGCATCTGAATCTGGCACTGAAATCGGGAGTGAAGGGATACGTCACAAAAAATGTGAGCGGCAAAGAACTCATCCATGTATTGAAGAGTGTGCATGCCGGTGAGCGATCCTTCAGCAAATCTGTATCGAAGCTGATTGTTGGCAAATACGCCGACGGCACCCGCCGGGCGCAGCCGTTTAAGAGTGTGACCAAACGGGAGAAGGAGATACTCTCGCTGATTGTAGAAGGATATACCAGTGCCGAAATTGCCGACATGCTTTACATAAGCCCAAGAACGGTAGAGACCCACCGCTCCAATCTGATGCAAAAGCTGAAGATCAAAAATACGGCCGGTCTTGTCCGCTACGCCCTCGAGCAGCAGAACATTGCTTAAACACCGTTCATCTCTATCAACCGCTTACGGTTTTGAAACGTCCCTTCTCCCTGCGAACTCCATTCGAAGATTAATCCAAGCCCAACGTGTGGCACTTTGCCCTCCGCTTTC
>JBLRWS010000075.1:0-10928 GCA_047921075.1 Balneolaceae bacterium
TAGACCAGCCCCTGCTTTTAAACCTTTCCATTCTGCTGATCATTGTAGGGTTTGGCTTCAAAATAGCGGTTGTTCCATTCCATTTTTGGGCACCGGATGTATATGAAGGCGCCTCGTTTCCCGTGGTTTCCCTGCTTGCAGTGGCCTCTAAAATAGCAGCGTTTGGAATGATGATCCGGTTTTTTGCCGTCTCATTTATCGATTCCTCCGGGCTATCGGCAGACGGCAGCTGGTCCATCATAGAAGGGCTTCACTGGGATCTATTACTGGGCCTAATGGCAGCTCTGGCCATGATATTAGGCAATCTCACGGCTCTGAAGCAGGACAACATCAAACGGATGCTCGCTTACTCCAGTATCGCTCATGCAGGTTACTTGTTGATGGGCGTGGTGCTCTTAACCGGAGAAGGTATTGCAACGGTTATGATGTACCTGTTTATCTACCTGTTCATGAACCTGGGCGCATTTTACGTGGCGATGTTGTTTTATAACGCAACCGGGGTAGAGTCGATCGAGGGATATAAGGGATTTGGAATACGTGCACCGCTTGCCGGTGTAGCACTTACCATATTCTTGGTGTCGCTAACCGGCTTGCCGCCAACAGCAGGGTTTGTGGCAAAGCTCTACATTTTTGGTGCAGCTGTGAGTGCGGGGTGGATATGGTTGGTTGCTATTGCCGGAATCACAACCGTGATCTCACTTTTTTACTATATCCGGGTGGTGCGCAACATGTTTTTCTACCAGCCTGAACCAGAACAAGAGCCTCTCCATTTTAACAGTTTTACCAAGGCGGTGCTTTATGCACTTCTGATTCCGACACTTGTTCTGGGGGTTTACTTTTCACCGCTACTAAAAGTTGTAAGGGATTCGGTTTCTATGATCGGTTTTTAAATCACAGCCTGCATGTTGGCCCGATAAGCTGAGTTTGCTGTTTTATACACAAAATGCAATTGCAGTAGCACGAAGCTATGACGGCATGCTGTGTGTAAAATGTGTGATGCCTTCAACTTAATATGGAGAAATTGTTATGAATGAATCAAAACCGGAACAACTTTTTAGACAAGCAGACGAGGATTTGCAACGGGCAAACGAAGAGCTGTATCGGCCTTCGGATGATGTTGTGACCTACGCGGCCTGCCAGTTTTCCAGAAAAGCGTTATACCGATTTTTAAACGCGCTCGCAATTTATCAGTCCAAGACCAAGAATATGATTCTTGAGCCCGATCTGACGCTGGAACAGCTGATTACTTTTTGCGGCCAACATAACAAGGACATTAACAGCATTGATTTTAGCTCGCTTCATTGTAAATGCGCTCCGGTTATAGCCGATGATGAAGGTGAGATAATCTACTGTACAAGTGTTCAAAAAGTGGATTACTGTGCCAAACTGGCTTCGAAAGTTAGAGAAATTGTACGCAAGGAGTTTGAGAAGAGCGTAAACTGAAAGCTATTACATACAGCGTAGCCGCCAGAGCAACAGGTTCATTTGTTTAGTATCTTATCGAATTATTACTGCCTAAAAAAATAGATTTACACAAACCAGAGATATCGTCCCTATGTTTTCAACATCCTGCCACTATGGGCTGCAGGCCATGCTTTACATTGCCATGCACAGCTCCGAAGAGAACAATGTTGAACTTAAAGTGATTGCTAAAGAACAGGACATTCCCCGCCACTTTTTAAGCAAAATATTGCAACAGCTCGTCAAAAATGGCCTGCTATATTCAATGAAAGGGCCTACAGGCGGGTTCAGGTTGTCGAAACCACCTGAAAAAATATACCTGATAAAAATTATTGAAGCGATAGATGGACTGGCCGTTTTCAACAAATGCGGCATCGGTTTTAAACAGTGTAATGATAGTAAACCCTGCCCCATACATGATGATTACAAGAAGGTAAGGGCACAGGTTGAAAACCTGTTTAGGTCAAAGAACCTGCAAAACCTGGTGGATGATGTGAAAGAGGGAAACAGCATTATTACACTCGGACCTGTTTAAAGACTGGGTCTAAATATAAAATGCAATTTGTTACAGCGAGATTATTTTGTTAGATTAAATTAGAGTTTTATATCTAAATATCTGTTAATGATCAAAAAGCATATTCTCAATTGTATATAACAGTGCTATAACACCCAAAACTATGTTTTCTGCTTCCTGCCATTACGGTATACAAGCTATGATGTGTATAGCAAAAAAATCCTCGGGAGAAGAAAATATTGAGTTAAGCAAAATTGCAGTGGAATACGAAATACCCAGACACTTTTTGAGCAAGATTTTACAGCAGCTTGTAAAGGGTAAATTGCTCCATTCGGCCAAAGGGCCGTCGGGTGGCTATAAGTTAGCACGCCACCCCGATGAAATTACACTCATTGAAATTGTAGAGATCATTGACGGGCTGGACGTTTTCTATGAGTGCGGCATAGGGTTTAAGGAGTGTGATGATGAAGACCCGTGCCCATTTCATGACGATTATAAAGTTGTTCGAAATAGAGTGAAGGACCTGTTTGAATCGAAGACACTTGGCGAGTTGGCAAACAGCTCAGAAAAGCCGGATTCCATAATCAACATTATATAAATGGCGAGCAAAAGCCATCAATAAAACGCCTGCTCGTGAATTAATAAGAAATAACTGCCATGAAGAAATCTAAAGAAACCCGGAAAATGGTTACAATTGATGCAAATGAAGCGGCGGCGTTCATTGCTCATAAACTAAGCGAGGTAATTGCCATCTACCCGATAACTCCGGCCTCACCCATGGGAGAGTGGAGTGATGAATGGTCGATGGGAGGGAAGAAAAATATCTGGGGAACTGTTCCTGATGTAATTGAACTGCAAAGTGAAGGCGGGGCGGCCGGTACCCTTCACGGAGCACTTCAAACCGGGGCTATCAGCACTACGTTTACTGCCTCTCAGGGCCTTTTGCTCAAAATGCCGAACTTGTATAAAATTGCCGGAGAGCTCACACCCGCCGTGGTTCACGTGGCAGCCCGTTCGGTGGCTACGCATGCACTCTCTATTTTTGGTGACCACAGCGATGTGATGGCCATGCGCCCAACAGGTGTTGCCATGCTCAGCTCTAACAGTGTGCAGGAAGCGATGGATATGGCACTGATTGCCCACGCAGCCACACTTGAATCGCGCATTCCATTTATTCACTTCTTTGATGGCTTTCGTACCTCCCACGAAGTCCAGAAAATTGAACAAGTACCAGATGATGTTTTGCGGGCGATGATTGATGACGAGTGGGTAATTGCCCACAGAGAACGGGCTTTAACACCCGATAAACCGGTTATTCGTGGTACTGCACAAAATCCGGACGTATTCTTCCAGGCAAGGGAAACCGCCAATCAATTTTATAATGAATGCGCGGGGATTGTGCAGCGGGCGATGGATACATTTGCCGGGCTTACCGGCCGGCAGTACAACCTGTTTGAATATGTTGGCCCGCAAGATGCAGAGCGTGTCGTGATTATGATGGGTTCAGGTGCCGAGACGGCTCACGAAACGATAGAAAAACTGAACGCCGGGGGAGAAAAAACGGGACTGATTAAATGCAGGTTATTCAGGCCGTTTGGAATGCAGCAATGTATTGAAGCACTGCCCGAATCGGTGAAAGCGATAACTGTTCTCGACAGAACCAAAGAACCCGGCAGCACAGGCGAGCCCCTTTATAATGATGTATTGGCCGCGTTGCATGAAAACAGATCCGAACAGTGGAGATCATTTACCGCTGAACCAAAAGTAACCGGCGGCCGCTATGGGCTTTCATCGAAAGAGTTTACGCCCGCCATGGTCAGCCGAATTTTTGAGGAGCTAAAGGCGGAAAAGCCAAAGAATCATTTTACCATTGGCATTCATGATGATGTAACCCATACCAGTCTCGACGTTTCAACAGAAGGCTGGGATATGGATGATGATGTATTTGAAGGCTTGTTTTACGGTTTAGGAGCCGATGGAACGGTAAGCGCAAATAAAAACTCCATCAAAATTATCGGCGACAATACCGACTATTTTGCCCAGGGCTATTTTGTTTATGACTCCAAAAAATCGGGAGCTACAACCGTTTCTCACCTCCGTTTCGGCCCAAACCCGATCCGTTCTGCCTACCTGATAGACAAGGCTAAATTTGTAGCCTGCCACCAGTTCCAGTTCCTCGAGCGGCTCGATATGCTTAAAAAAGCCAGGCATGGAGCCACATTTCTGCTGAATGCTCCGTACAGTCCAGACCAGGTTTGGGAACATATCCCCCAAAAAGTTCAGGAACAGATCATTGAAAAGGATCTGAAATTTTATGCGATCGATGCATACAAAGTGGCGCGGGAAAATGGCATGGGTACACGCATCAACACGGTGATGCAGACCTGCTTTTTTGCGATATCAGAAATTTTACCCAAAGAGAAAGCCATTCTGCTAATCAAAAGCGCGATCAAAAAAGCGTACGGCAACAAGGGCGAAAACATTCTGCAGAGCAACTACGCCGCGGTCGATAATTCTGTTGAACATCTGCACGAAATCAACGTGCCAAAAACGGCGGGATCAACCATCGAAATGCGGCCGCCGGTTCCGAAAGAGGCACCCGAGTATGTGCAAAAAGTAATTGCCGAGATCATTGCCGGTAATGGCGACAGCCTGCCGGTTAGTGCTTTTGCGGCAGATGGAACATTCCCTACGGGAACAACACAGTGGGAGAAGAGAAATATAGCCCAGGAGATACCGGTACTTGAACCCGATATCTGCATCCAGTGTGGTAAGTGTATGTTCGTATGCCCGCACGCTGTGATACGGATGAAAGCGTTTGACGGCGAACTGCTGGAAGCCGCTCCCGAGACATTTAAATACATGGATGCCCGCGGCCGCGAGTGGCCCGATAACACGAAAGTGAGTATCCAGGTTTCGCCGGAAGATTGTACAGGCTGCGAGCTTTGTGTGGAAGTGTGCCCGGCAAAAGACAAAACCAACGTTGGCCGCAAAGCACTGAATATGGCTCCAATTGATCCACTTCTTGAACAAGAAAAAGAAAATTGGGATTTCTTCCTCACCCTGCCGGAGTACAACCGGGCAGAAATTAAACACGATACCGTGAAAGGCTCGCAGTTTCTGCAGCCGCTGTTTGAGTTCTCCGGCGCATGCGCGGGTTGTGGCGAAACCCCCTATATCAAACTCATCACACAGCTTTACGGCGACCGGATGGTGATTGCCAATGCCACCGGTTGTTCCAGTATCTATGGCGGTAATTTGCCCTCCACACCATACACCACCAATAACGAAGGCCTGGGGCCGGCCTGGTCAAACTCTCTGTTCGAAGACAACGCCGAATTTGGGCTTGGCTTCAGAGTAACGATCGACAAACACACCGAGCAGGCTCAAGAGCTACTAACGGGAATGAATGGAGCCCTGGATAGCAAGCTCGTTGATGAGATTCTAAAAGCGGATCAATCCACAGAACCCGGTATTTATGAACAGCGCGAACGGGTTGCCAAACTGAAAGAGATGATCAACGGTTCGGATGACCCGAAGGCGCGCATGCTTCTAAGCCTGGCCGATTATCTTGTACGCAAAAGCGTTTGGATATTTGGCGGGGATGGCTGGGCGTACGATATCGGTTATGGCGGCCTCGATCATGTACTGGCAAGTGGCCGCGATGTAAACATCCTCGTGATGGATACCGAGGTGTACTCCAACACCGGGGGGCAGTGCTCAAAGGCAACGCCGCTGGGAGCCGTGGCAAAGTTTGCCGCTGCCGGTAAGCGGGTTGGCAAGAAAGACCTGGGGATGATGTCGATACAGGGAAACAAAGCGTATGTGGCCCGGATTGCCATGGGCGCCAGCGATACTCAAACCATGAAAGCTGTGATAGAAGCGGAACGCTATCCCGGCCCATCCATTATCATTGCCTACAGCCACTGTATTGCACACGGCTACGACATGAAGTATGGGCTGAACCAGCAAAAACTTGCTGTCGATTCCGGGTACTGGCCACTCTTCAGATTCGATCCTTCAAAGATGGATGAAAATAAAAATCCGTTCCAGCTCGATTCAAAAGCACCGAAAATCGGACTCAAAGAGTACGCCTACAACGAGATGAGGTACCTGATGCTGGCAAAATCCAATCCCAAAATAGCAAAACAACTCATGACCCAGGCTCAGAAAGAGTTGAAAGAGCAGTGGCATGTGTACGAGCAACTTGAAAAAGTTTATGAACCGGAAGAATAGAAAATTTTTTCAGGACTACCCTCAAACGTTCACCAACGTATTCAATCACCATGAATTTAGAAACAACATATCTTGGCCTCAGGTTAAAAAATCCTTTGGTTCCTTCAGCATCCCCACTTTCGAGCGAAACAGATAATGTGAAACGAATGGAGGATGCAGGGGCATCTGCGGTGGTCATGTACTCACTTTTCCAGGAGCAGATTAATGCTGAAAATCAGGCGCTCGATCATTTTCTAAATACCCCTCAGGAGAGTTACGCCGAAGCTTTAAGTTATTTTCCTGAACCTGAGCAGTATCATAACCTTCATGCGGAAGATTATCTGGAACAGATTGCCGAGCTGAAGAATGCCGTAGATATTCCCATTATTGCCAGTATCAATGGTGTATCGGAAGGGGGGTGGATCAATTACTCGAAAAAAATGGAAGAGGCCGGTGCCGATGCGATTGAACTGAACATTTACTATATCGCCGGTGATCCGAGCGTTACATCGCAGGCGGTTGAGCAGATGTATATCAATGATGTGAAAGCCGTAAAGCAGGCGGTAAGCATTCCGGTATCGGTAAAGCTCGGCCCCTATTTCAGCTCGTTTGGCAATATGGCAGTGAAATTGGAAGAGGCCGGGGCCGACGGGCTTGTCCTGTTCAACCGCTTCTACCAGCCCGATATCGACCTTGAACATCTGGAAGTAAATCCCAGCCTCGAATTAAGCAGCACGTTCGAAAAACGGCTGCCGTTGCGGTGGATCGCCATGCTGCGTGCACACCTGAAGGGCAGTATTGCCGCCACAACCGGAATTCATACCGCCAAAGATGTACTTAAAATGTTGCTTGTAGGTGCTGATGTAACCATGATGGCATCCGTTTTGCTCTATAGCGGGCCGGGTATTTTACAGCACATCGAAAAAGAGATGGTGCAGTGGATGGAGGAGAAAGAGTACAACTCGGTTGAAGAACTAAAAGGAGCAATGAGTTCTGCTTCCGTTACAGATCCAAGCGCTTTCGAACGTGCCAATTACATCAAAATATTGCAGGGCTTTCGAATGGAAGATTATCAACTATAAAATTTGAGGCATACAGGGCAATCGGTGCAGGCCCTGTTGAAGCAAACGAAAGTTTTCTTCCAACAGGTTATCCGATATTCAAATTGATCAGGCGTATGTCATGAATTGCGTAATCTATACTGAGTCTAAATTTGATTTTTTTTGGAGCAAGGGATTGGCTGCACCAAAAGATTTCTGTACTTTAATTAAAGAGTTTTTTGTCTAATTATCCATAATTAACAAATCTTCAGTTCCAACTTCATAAACCCAAACCAAAATTATTGATGCCATGGCCGTTTTAATTACTGATACCTGTATTAATTGCGCAGCCTGCGAACCGGAATGCCCAAACCAGGCAATTTACGAGCCGGGCGCTGACTGGGCGCTGGCAGACGGTACCAACCTTTCGGGTAACGTTACCTTGCTGGATGGGAGGGAAGTAGACGCAGAAGAAAGACAGGAAGCACTTTCAGATGATTTTTACTTTATCGTGCCCGAAAAGTGCACAGAATGTAAAGGATTTCATGATGAAGAGCAGTGTATCGCATTTTGCCCGGTTCCTGAGTGTATCATACCCGATCCCGAGCACCCTGATACGGATGTAGAGCTCATTGCCCGCCAAGAGTTTCTCCACGGTTAATAGATATATGAACCCCTTTATTTTTATAGCTGAGCTATGTCTGATCAAGTAATGAAAAAAGAAATAAAAAAAGTTGTGGTGCGATTCTCCGGCGATTCCGGTGATGGCATGCAGCTTACCGGCGATATGTTTTCACAATCTTCGGGGCAGCAGGGACTGGACTTAACAACGACGCCCGATTTTCCGGCTGAAATCCGTGCGCCCCAAGGCAGCATCGGAGGCGTTTCAAGCTTTCAGATTCAGATAGGAGGAACGGAGATCTATACGCCGGGCGATCAGGTTGATGTGCTGGTGGTGATGAATCCGGCAGCCCTGAAGGCAAACCTCGGCACGCTGAAAACGGGCGGTACCATTATTGCCGATATGGACAGTTTTAACCCGCGTAATCTCAAAAAGGCAGAGTATGAATCCAATCCTCTCGAAGATAATTTTTTGGATGAATATCATGTTATAAAAGCCCCCGCAACGACTCTGACCAAATCGGCACTGAAAGATCTTGGGCTCGAAAATCAGGCAATGGCCCGCTGTAAAAATATGTTTGCTTTGGGTATTGTTACCTACATTTTTAGCCGGCCACTCGCAAACGTTAAAACCCTGATTGACAACAAATTTGGCAATAAACCCACAATAGCCGAAGCGAATAAACTTGCTCTTGAGGCGGGATTTAATTTTTCTGAAAGTACGGAGCTTTACAACGCGGCTATTGTTATTCCTCCCGCAAAGCTGCCAAAAGGCACCTATCGCAATATCGACGGCAACACGGCTGTGGCATGGGGATTTCTTGCAGCTGCTGAAAACAGCGGCAGAAAACTCTCACTGAGTTCATACCCGATTACTCCCGCTTCCGAAATATTGCACGAACTTTCGGTAAGAAAAGATATGGGAGCGATTGTATTCCAGGCCGAAGATGAAATTGCAGCGATTTGCGCGGCGATCGGTGCATCCTTCAGTGGCAATTTATCTGTCACCACGACCTCCGGACCGGGTGCATCGCTGAAATCTGAAGCAATGGGACTGGCGCTGATCTCCGAAATTCCGTTGGTGATTGTGAATGTTCAAAGAGCCGGCCCTTCCACAGGGCTGCCAACCAAAACAGAGCAGAGCGATCTTTATCAGGCATTATATGGACGGCACGGTGATGCACCAATGGTGGTGATAGCGGCCAGTTCGCCAGACGACTGCTTCAGGTTCAGTTACGAAGCAGCAAAAATTGCGATGGAACATTCCACACCGGTTATTCTACTGTCGGATACGTACCTGGCAAGCGGTACCAGCCCGTGGCGTATTCCTGAAAAAGAAGAACTGCCGGAGATCAGAATTCCTCAATACGATAAAAAGCCCGAAGAGTGGGAGCCGTACCAGCGCGAGCCGGAATATCTGAGCCGCTACTGGAAAAGTCCTGGCGATGCAGGGTTTGAACACAGGATTGGCGGGCTGGAAAAGAAAGAGATTACCGGAAATCTTACATACGAACCTGAAAACCATCAAAAAATGACTAAAATCCGTGCTGAAAAAATAGCCCGGATAGCAAAAAAATTACCAGAAGTTGAAACCATCGGTGCTCAGCGTGGCAAACTCCTGCTGGTAGGGTGGGGCAGTACGCACGGGGCGATCAATACGGCCGTAACCGAACTGATTGAAGATGGTGAACAGGATATCGGGTTTGCTCACTTTAATTATATCATGCCGTTGCCGGAGAATACGCAAGATGTTTTTAGCAGGTTTGACCAGATTCTGGTGTGTGAACTGAACAATGGACAGTTTGTGAACTATCTAAGGTCCATATTCCCTCAGTTTAGTTACAGACAGTTTAATAAGATACAGGGGCAGGCATTTTTTGTCTCCGAAATCAAAGCAGAAATTGTAAACCTTTTAACTTCTCAATAATGCACACAGACGTACTTGACAAAGAGGTCGAATTAACCCGCCGAGACTTTACGAGCGACCAGGCGGTTCGATGGTGCCCGGGGTGTGGCGATTATATGATCCTTGCCAATATGCAAAAGGCGATGACGCAAATGGGCACTCCCAAAGAAAACTTTTTGAGTGTTTCCGGTATTGGGTGCTCCTCCAGAATTACCTATTACCTGGATACCTACGGGATTCATTCCATCCACGGGCGGGCACTTGCGGTGGCAACGGGAGCCAAACTTGCGAATCCGGACCTTAATGTTTGGGTTTTTACGGGAGACGGGGATTGCTTGGCTATTGGCGGTAATCACTTCATCCACGCCTGTCGCAGAAACATCAACCTGAACGTTGTTGTTTTTAACAACAAAATTTATGGCATGACCAAAGGTCAGTCGTCCCCAACCACACCCCCGGGGATAAAAACCAAAACGGCACCTCAAGGAAGCTTCGAGAACACGTTTAATATCGGCGAGCTTGCGATTGGGTCGGGAGCCACTTTTTTTGCCAGAGTTCCTGATAATAATCACAAATTATTGGAAGAAGTGATGCTGGAAGCCAACAAGCACACCGGCATTGCCGTGATCGAAGTTCTTCAGAACTGTGTGATTTTTACGGATGGGATACATGAATTGATTACCGGAAAAGAGACCAAAGATGACAACCAGGTGATTTGTAAACATGGTGAGCCGCTACTCTTTGGAAAGGAGACTCTCTATGGCCTTAAACTGGATGGCATGAGGCTCAGAAAAGTACCGTACGATGAAAATGATTCTGAATTTCTGAAGCACGACCTGTATGAGCAGGATTCTGCACTGCAGCTTGCATTGGCCAAAATGGAACTTCCTGAATTGCCTGTTGCAATGGGGATTATTCGCCAGGCTGAAAAATCGAGCTATGCGACAGTTCTTCACCAGAACCTTAAACAAGCTCAAGAATCATGTGAATACAAGACTGTTCACGATTTGTATCACGCGGGAAATACCTGGAAGGTTGAGTAACAGATATCCACTCTTTATAGAAAAACACCTCTTGAATGATGTTTTAGCCCCTAACAACCGGAGGGACATCACCGAGCTTGGACGGCTGAGCAAAAGCTGTCCAACTTAAAAGAAGCTGACTCAGACAT
>JBLRWS010000076.1:0-10726 GCA_047921075.1 Balneolaceae bacterium
ATCTTGGCCGATGAGAGCACGCCTGGCAGACCCGCACCGGGATGTGTTCCTGCACCCACAAAGTAGAGGTTTTCTACATCTTCGCTGCGGTTATGCGGCCGAAACCAGGCCGACTGCGTAAGGATAGGCTCTACGGAAAAGGCCGATCCTTTGTAGCTGTTCAGTGTGTCGCGGAAATGGAGCGGATCGATGTAGTGCTCTGCCACCAGGTGTTTTTGAAGGTCGGGCAGATAGTTCTCTTCCAAAAATTTCATGATCACGTCGCGGTATTTTGGGGCCATCTCGTTCCAGTCGGTATCGCCATCGAGGTGGGGAACCGGGGAGAGGACGTAGAACGCTTCGTGTCCGTCGGGCGCCATGGATGGATCGGTAATGGTGGGCATGTGTAGGTACAGCGAAAAATCGTCAGCCAGTTTCTTGTCGCGGAAAATATCGTTCAGAAGGCCTTTATACCGTTCGCCCAATATGATGTTGTGGTGGGCGAGTCCGGTATCGGTATAGCGCCGGTTGGTGCCAAAATAGATCACAAAAAGCGACATGCTGTAGCGGGTACGATCAATTTTGCGGTCGGTATATTTTCGGCGGTGCTTTTTGTCGATCAGATACTTGTAGGTGTGTGCCACATCGGCGTTCGATACCACTGCGTCGGCACGGTGAACGTCTCCGCTTTTAAGACGCACCCCCACGGCCTTGCCGCCCTCCACGATGATCTCGTCAATCTCGCTGTTCAGGTGAATCGAACCACCCTGTTCGTTGATCAGTTTCACCATTGCATCCACAATTGCCCCGGTGCCTCCCATGGCGTAGTGCACACCCCATTCACGTTCCAGGTAGTGAATCATGGCGTAAATGGATGTGGTATCGAACGGATTGCCGCCCACCAGTAGCGGGTGGAACGAAAAACAGCGGCGTAAAAATTCATCCTCAATAAACTGCGATACGTAGGAGTAGACCGTTTTATAACTCTGCAGTTTGATGAGGTCGGGAGCCACCTTTAGCATGTCGGTAAATTTCAAAAACGGCTTATCCGCAAGTTCCACAAATCCTTTATCGAAAATAGCTTTTGTGGTAGCAATAAATCGTTCGTATCCCTCCGCATCCTTTGGATTTCGCTTACGAATCTCCTGCAGCGTAAAATCATGGTCATCATTGTAATCGAATGCCCGGCCTTTGGAGTCGTAAATACGATAGAAGGGATTACAAGGCACAAACGTGATGTAATCGTCCCGTTTTTTACCCGCTGCCGAAAAAATATCATCAAACATAAACGGTGCGGTGATGACGGTAGGGCCGCCATCAAATGTAAAGCCGTTTACCTCGTAGACGTAGGCTCGCCCGCCCGGTTTGTCGCGCTTTTCGAACAGCGTAACATCGTGGCCGGCAGAGAGGAGCCGGGACGCAGTGGCAAGGCCGCCAAAGCCGGAACCGATAACAATAATAGATTTACTCATAGTGATTAATCAATGGTTTGTGATGGCACACAACCAATTATGGAGTAAAATCAATCCGGCTGTAGCAATAATTTTTTTAACGGAGTAAATCTCAGTTTTCGATCTGCTTTACAAACCCGGAAATTCCCTGCCGCTGTAGTCTGCGGAGCGATTGGCGCGCCCGGTCGGCATCCGAATAGACCCCAACGTACACCCGGTAAACGGTACGCCCCCCGAAAGGGACGGCTTCAACCCGGGCACCGTCAATGTCTGCGGCGCGGCGGTTGGCATCTCTTTCCGTATCGAAGGAGGCCACCTGAACGGTGAATGTTTCCTGCCCGCTTCGGTTTTGATCGGTTACCGGGCGGTCTCCCTCTTCAATCAAAAAAATCTCAACGGGCGCAACGCCGCTTCCAATCATCTCAATCTCCTCGGCGGCGCGCCGGGAGAGATCGATGACCCGGTCGCCTACAAACGGCCCGCGATCGTTGATACGCACCACCACGGATTTGCCGCTGTCGAGGCTTTCGACCAGCACTACGGTATTGAATGGAAGGGTGCGATGGGCGGCGGTGAGATCGTGCATGTTAAACACTTCGCCGTTGGCGGTCTGCTTGCCGTGGAAATTGGGGCCGTACCAACTGGCAACGCCGCTTTGCAGCATCATTCCGGCATCGGCTGCTGTGGCAGCGGTTCCGGGCTGTACGCCACGGCGGGATACCCCACACGCCTGAAGGAGAATCAACAGCAACAAAAGTGCCGATATGGAGGCCGATCTGTTCATACGGGGGCGGGGTTGAAGGTGTGTTGAGCCGAAGATCGGATTTGAACCGACGACCTACGCTTTACGAGAGCGTTGCTCTACCCCTGAGCTACTTCGGCAAAACCCAAATATACAAACCGATGATGTTGCGAAACAACATAATTCCGAATGCCTGATCGGTTTCCTATCTTCAGCTGCACTGTTATGACGATTACATTAACCATCATTTTATTAACGAGCGCAATATCCCTTTCGGCGCTCTATCTGTTTCCTGCAATGCTCGATGTGGGCATGCTGCGGCCATATCGGCTGGTCCGTAAACAGACCTGGTTCGAAATCATCAGCTCGGGCTTTTTGCATGCCAACTTTACGCACCTGCTGGTGAATATGATTGTGCTCTTTTTCTTCGGCATTGTGCTGGAGCAGACCCTCTCGGCCGCTCACTACATTGCACTGTATGTAAGTGGGCTGATGGTATCGGCGATTCCCTCGCTCGTCAACCATCGGGATAACCCCCAATATGCCACACTGGGCGCGTCGGGTGCCGTTGAGAGCGTGCTTTTCGCATTCATCTTTCTGTTCCCCACCGAAAAAATCTATTTCATTTTCTTGCCGGTGCCGATTCCGGCCTGGGTGTTTGGTTTGATGTTTCTGGCTTACAGCCTGTTTGCCAATCGGCTGGGATCGGGCAAGGTCAATCACGAGGCTCATCTCGCCGGTGCCATTTGGGGTGTACTCTACATGCTGCTGTTTGTACCGCGCAGCCTCGACCATATCCTCACTATTTTAGGCTTCCTCTGAAAAAGAAAAGCCCGAAATGAATCATTCCGGGCTTTGAGTAAAGTGCGTTATGGAACAGGATGAATTATCCGTTCGTATCGCGGAATGTTTTCATAAACTGGGTGAGTGCTTCTACACTGGCCATCTCGCAGGCGTTGTAAATACTGGCGCGAATTCCGCCCACACTGCGGTGGCCTTTCAGGGCAACCAGATCGTGTTCTGCGGCCTGCTTTAGAAACGCGGCTTCCATCTCTTCGCTTTGCAGCCGAAAGGTCACGTTCATGGCTGAGCGGGAGTCGGTTTCAACGGTGCCGCGGTAAAAATCGTCGCGGTCGATCTCGTTGTAGAGAAGCGCTGCTTTTTCCTTGTTAAACGTATCGAAGTAGGAAAGTCCGCCTTTCTCTTCAATCCAACCAAGCACCAGGTTTACCATGTAGACCGGATAGACCGGCGGGGTGTTGAAGATCTTCTGCATGTGGGTTTTGTAATTCAGGATGGTGGGGATCGCCTCCGGCCGCTGTTTCTCGGCGAACGACTTTCGAATTAGCACCACGGTAACGCCGGCCGGGCCGAGATTTTTCTGTGCCCCGGCGTAAATGAGTCCGTAACGATCCAGATCGATGGGCCGGGATAGAAAATCGGAGGAGGCGTCGCATACAAGCGGGGCATCGGTTTTGGGCTCGGATGGAAATTGCGTTCCAAAAATGGTGTTATTGCTCGTAAAATGTACGTACTCGGCATTGCCGGACAAGGAGAGGTCATCCGCATTTGGCACGCGATGGTAATTGCTCTCTTTGCTCGAAAATGCAACATGCACGTTGCCAAACAGTTTGGCTTCTTTTATTGCTTTGGACGACCATGAACCGGTATCGATATAGTCGGCCGTACGTGCGCTGTTCAAAAAGTTGTGCGGTACCATCATAAACTGCGAGCTGGCTCCGCCCTGTAAAAAAAGAACCTGCCAGTCGTCATCCGCACCTAAAAGGGACTTTAGCCGCTGGGTTGCCTGTTTGTCAATGGCATCATACTCCGGGCTGCGGTGGCTCATCTCCATAATGGAGGCGCCTTTGTTGTTATAGTTGGTAAGCTCGCTCTGGGCTTGTTGTAATACCGACAGTGGCAGGGTGCCGGGGCCGGCACTAAAGTTGTGTACTCGTTTCATAATATTAAAAGGTGTGAATGATGAATCCGGATTTAATTTTGGGTTCGAACCAGGTCGATTTGGGCGGCATCAGCTCGCCTTTATCAGACACGTCGATGAGTTCTTCGATAGCGGTTGGGTGCATGCTGATGGCGAGATCGGCCTTTCCGCTATCCACCAGACGCTCCAGTTCGGCGGTGCCGCGTATGCCGCCTACAAACTTGATGTTCGTATCGGTACGGGGATTTTGAATGCCAAATACAGGCTCCAGTATGCCCTGCTGTAAGCGCGCCACATCCAGCGAAGAGACGGCGCTCTGTTCGTCCAGTTTTGGCAGCTGCAGGGCGTACCATTGGCCGTTGGTGTAAATGGATATCTCTCCCTTTCCAGAGGGCGATGGCGACCCGTTTTCGGTCATGCCAAGTGATGTCAGTTGCTCGATTTGAGATTCATCGGCAGAGAGTATCACGCGGTTGTACGGCAGGATGTTCATCTCGTTCATCGGGAACAGCACGACCGGAAAGTAATCGTACTCGCCTTCGCCGGGGAAATTTCCGGTCTTTTCGCGCATGGTATGGGCCACCCTTGAGGCACTTTTGCAGCGATGGTGTCCGTCGGCCACATAGAGGCTTGGAATCCTGGAAAAGGCCTCGGCAAAGTCGGCTGTTTTATGCGTTTTCCAAATGGTGTGCATCACACCTCCTTCCCCTTCGTGGCGGAGGTAGGGCTCTCCGAGTTGCGTTACCTTCTCGATCAGAAAGGAGATCTCTTCGGTATCCTTGAATGTAAGCATCACCGGTTCGGCGTGTGCCTGCTGTGTAAGAATATGCCGCGTACGATCGTCTTCTTTATCGGGACGAGTCAGTTCGTGTTTTAGAATGACATCGTTATCGTAGTCCTCCACCGCTGCGCAGGTAAAAACACCGGTTTGGGTGTGGTTCTCCGCCTCAAGACGATAGATGTAGATGGCCGGTTTTTCATCCTGAATTAACAGATCGGACTGCAGAAGTGCGGTCAGATTTTCAGCTCCTTTCTCGTATACAGCGTCATCGTGGAAAGGGGTGCCCTCGGGGAGATCAATTTCGGGGCGAATTACATGCAAAAAACTATTAGGTTTTCCGTCGGCCAGTTCGGCCGCTTCGTGGGTGTCGATCACATCGTAGGGAGGGCAGGCAATCTCGTCGGCATGTTCCGGTTTGGGAAGCCAGCCTTTGAAAGGATGAATAATAGCCATGTAAAAGTGTTGTTTTTTGTATTATTGAGTCGGAGTTGAATATACAAACTCTGCGACACTTGAACGTATGAAACTATCAGTACGAATCAAATAAAACGAGATTGTAAACCATGGCATCAAACGAAAACAACGAGAAAGATATCCCATCAAACGGTGACAAGCTCAATGCCGATCAGCAACAGCAGCTGCTGTTTGTGATGTTGATTCAGCAGCACGAGCAGATCGCAATGATGGGCATGGGTAAGGTGGTAAACCCCGCTACTGAAAAATCGGAACGGGATCTGAAGTCGGCGAAGTATGCGATAGATACCCTGGTGATGCTGGAGCGATTTACCGAGGGTAATCTTTCGGAAGAGATCAAATCTTATCTGAACTCTACTCTGACCAACCTGCGGTTGAACTACGCCGATGAAAAGAAAAAGGAGTCAGCGGGTGGCTCCGATTCTTCTGATAAGGCACAAGAATGAAGCCGTGTACGGCTGCGGGCGGGGTGTTAATGCCCCGTAACCATGAAAACGGGCCGGTTTATCTGATCTACAGAAACGGAGTGTGGGACCTGCCTAAAGGAAAACTTGAGGAAGGGGAGTCCATCCCCGAATGTGCTGTCCGTGAGGTGCAGGAAGAGTTGGGGCTTACGGCTCCTCCACAGTTGCGCGGCTTTCTGTGCACGACCTTCCATTCGTACGAGGAGGATGGAGAAATGATCGGCAAGACGACACATTGGTACCGAATGGTGCGTGTTGATGACGGAGAGAACTCACTGAAACCGCAAACGGAAGAGGGCATTACCGATATTTCGCTTTTCCCGGTAGAGGAAGCGCTGGAATGGGTTGCTTACGACAATCTGAAAAACGTTCTGCAAACGTTGCGGGCATAAAAAAAGCGTGTGAATCGGATGACTCACACGCTCGATAAATTAGGTAGAGGAAAAGTTAGTTCTGAAGCCGGAAAATTACCGGTACACTAAACTGAACTTTCACGGGACGTCCACGCTGCATGCCGGGGCGAAATTCAGCTGCCTGTACAGCTCGTAAAGCCTCTTCGTCAGCGCCACCGCCGATACCACGTACAACTACGGGATCAACAACACGGCCTTGTTCGTCTACGACAAACTGTACGATTACACGTCCTTCAATACCGGCTCGCCGGGCCATTTCGGGATACCGCACATTTCGCTGAATAGCTTCAATTCCGCCGATAATTTCAGGCATTTGTTCTACAACAACAAAGACCTCTTCTTCATCATCTTCATCTGGCGGAGGTGGTGGGGGCGCACTAAGCATGCCGCCATCATCCCACTCGGCGTTAATGTTTATTTGAACATCTTCAATAATTTCATCGTTGGGAACCTCTACCGGCACCGGAGGGCGTGGTGGTGGAGGAGGTGTCTCGATTTGACGGGTTTGCACGATCTCTTCCATCTCAACGATTTCCTGCTCGTCAAGTACAATCTCTTCCGGCCCGAGGCTGGTGATATCGACCTTTACTGCAACAATAAAAATGAGCAGTGTGAGCAAAAGACCGAACTGAAGGAAAATCGTGTAATAATTCCTGAGGTCCGATTCTGGTTTCTTTCGTTCTATCATGATAGTATTGGTTTTAGGTACAGGAGGAGTATACATTATTTACTTCTAAGTATCCAACGTGTTCCCGGCTTATTTCTTATTTTTTTGATCAGTTTTACGCATACCGGCCTGTGTAAGGTACTGATATTGAAGCATCCAGAGCACGGTTACGGCGCTCAGACTTCCAACGGCATCAGCAACAGCATCCATCATATCGGGGGAGCGGCCATACGGCATCCATCCCTGCGCAAACTCAATAAACAGTCCAAAAACGGCACCGCATAAAAAAATGGTGAAGAGGGGCACAGCTTTCTGGCGTTTGACCAGCCAGGAGAGGCCCAACAGAAATGTCCACCCGAAAAAAAGCAGAAAATGTGCGAGTTTATCATATCCCATCAACGAACTTTCGGGAATGGCCCGGGGGGGCAGCAGTGTGAGCAAAAGTGTGGTGATGGTGGCCAGGGCAAACATGGCATAAATCACTCCTTTTCTCCTGATGAACCAATCGATAATACTGGATGACATGTGGGCTTATAAAATGGTTAGAGTGATGATTGGGGGGTGTTTAGGCCATGCAGCATGGCGCGCAGCACGGCAAGCTGTATCGATCCCGTTACAGTCAAAAAGGTACCGATTGTTCCCGCCAGATGATCACCCGACCCTGCACGGGCAAACACCGTTGTATCGTAGCGGGTGACCCATGCCGGTTCTTCCGGAGTGCAGAGTACACTTGGCTGGCCTTTCGATAGGATTGATACCCCCACCTGATCGGAAAGTTGTTGGACGGCGTTCATCCGATCAAAACCATGTGCAGGTGTACGTGAAAAATCGTTGGCAAGTTCTCCGGGATGTGGAGTTAGAAGCCATTTTGAGCGGCGCTCTGCGTCAATTTTTTGTAGTTGGGGCCAGGTGGCAAGGGCATCGGCATCAATAACAGCATGGCCGGTGTGTCGGCTAAGCAGCGTTGTTACGAAGCGTGTGGTCTCATCGCGGCGTCCCAAACCCGGACCGATGACCAAAGCCCCCGGTTTGGCCTCGATCCGTTCCAGAATGCTTTTGATTTGGCCTTCGTGAAAATAGGTGTCGTCGGGCTCTCCCACGCCAACGGTAAGTATTTCAGGCAGATTTATTTCGTAGATGGAGAGTAACGCTTTTGGAGCATATAGAAACACCGCACCGGCTCCGGCATTCCAGGCGCTTCGCGCAGCAAGAATAGCGGCCCCGGTTAATCCCTCCGACCCGGCTACAATGTGCACGGTGCCTTGCTCATATTTGTGGCGGGCCGTGCGCTGAACCACGGGCAGAAATGCGGAACTGTCCGCATCAAGCAGATGTATAGTTGGCCGGTTCAGATGCGAGGGAAACGGAAGTTCTGCCAGATGGATGGTTCCGGAACAAGCCGGGCCATCATTAAAATAAAACCCGGTTTTTAAAGCGCCGAATGTGATGGTGTGTGCAGCACAGACTGCGTGAGGGTCTGCGATGCCCGTGTCACAATCGAGCCCGGTTGGTATATCAAGCGCTATTACGGGCAGGTTTGCATCGTTGATCTGTTGAGCGGCTGAGCGGTACGGTTCGCGGAGTTCGCCCTCGAAACCGGTTCCAAGAAGGCCATCCACAATGTAATTACAGGAAGTGGCAGGTGAGCATGTTTCATCATAAAAACGAATACGCCCGGTCTGTTCGGCAATGGTTTGAAGCAGCCGGTTGTTGTGTTCGGTGTCAGCAGTAAGGGAATCGCTCCCGGCCGTCCATATAATATCGACGCTGTGGCCATAGCGGTCGGCCAGATATCGCGCGGCAACCAGCGCATCGCCGGCGTTATTTCCTTTGCCGCAATAAAAAGAGCCATGGGCATCGGCAGAGTAGTGCCGGGCAATCTGTTCTGCTGCCTGCCAGCCGGCTATTTCCATCAGGGTGAATCCGTCAATGCCAAACTCCTCGATGGTTCGCCGGTCCATCTCCCTGCACTGCCGGCGCGTGCTGGCACGGTGAGATAGCGGGATGGGTTCAGGCTGACTCATAGCTGGAGGTTGGAACAATTAATAGGAACGTGCGAACAGTACTTTTCGCGAAGATGGTTTTCCGGTGACCATGCACGTGCCCGATTCAGTATCTTCAAAAAGAGGAATACAACGAATGGTCGCTTTGGTCTCTTCTTTGATGCGCTCCTCGGTTTCGGCGGTGCCATCCCAATGGGCGTAGATAAAACCGCCATCTTCAATCTCTTTTTTAAACTCTTCGTATGAGTCAACATGACGGGTATTCGCTTCGGTTCGCTCTTTGGCCCGTTGGAAGAGATCGTTTTGAATGGTTTCGAGCAGATTTTCAATGCGATCGGCAATTCCGTCAGCTGACACAATAGATTTTTCGAGGGTATCGCGTCGGGCCAGCTCCAGATTGTTGTTTTTGACATCGCGGGGCCCTACGCCGATGCGCAGTGGGGTGCCTTGCGCTTCGTGCTCGGCAAACTTCCAGCCCGGCTTGTAGTTGTCGCGGTCATCCAGTTTCACGGTTATGCCCCGCTCGCGCAGTTCGCTTATGAACGGCGCAACATACGAGATAACCTCGACTTTCTGTTCGTCGCTTTTGTAGATGGGCACCACCACAACTTGGTTGGGTGCCAGTCGGGGAGGAATCACCAGGCCGCGGTCGTCGGAGTGGGTCATAATCAACCCGCCAATCAGCCGGGTAGAAACCCCCCAGCTGGTGGCCCAGACATATTTGTGTTCGCCATCATCATCCTGAAATTTCACATCGAATGCCTTGGCGAAATTTTGTCCCAGAAAGTGAGATGTACCGGCTTGCAGTGCTTTGCCGTCTTGCATCAACGCTTCAATACAATAGGTATCCACTGCGCCGGCAAATCGTTCCGATTCGGATTTGAGCCCGGTAACAACCGGCATGGCCATGTACTCTTCAGCAAATGTACGGTATACTTTCAGCATCTGTTCTGCTTCTGTGACGGCCTCCTCTTTGGAGGCGTGGGCGGTGTGGCCTTCCTGCCACAGGAATTCCATGGTTCGCAAAAACATACGGGTGCGCATCTCCCAGCGGACCACATTGGCCCATTGGTTGATGAGAATGGGCAGGTCGCGATACGATTGAATCCAGTTGCGGTAGGCGTCCCAGATGATCGTTTCTGATGTGGGGCGTACAATGAGCTCCTCGTCGAGCCGCGATTCAGGATCAACCTCTACTCCGCCGTCCACACTTTTGAGCCGGCTATGGGTGATGACTGCGCACTCTTTGGCGAACCCTTCGACATGCTGTGCCTCTTTAGAGAGAAACGATTTGGGGATAAACAGCGGGAAGTAGGCGTTTTCGTGGCCGGTCTCTTTAAACATCCGGTCCAGCACGCCCTTCATGTTTTCCCACAGCGCAAATCCATTGGGGCGAATGACCATACAGCCACGCACCGGGGAGTGGTCGGCCAGTTTGGCTTCTTTAACAACATCAAGATACCATTGGGAGTAATCGTCGCTGCGGGAGGTAATATGTTTAGCCATTCGCTTTTAGTGAGATGCAAAATTTGATCATTGTAACAAGTGGCTAAAAATACCCGATGCGGGAGTTAAGATAAAGCAGATATTTTTTTAGATGATGAATGATGATATATAGGATTAGCGAATGAAACAGCACCCCTCGCCGGAGGCGAGGTATCTTTGTTGTTGAGGAGTCTGGAAAGAGAATCGGCGCCCCGGCGGGGCGCTATCTGTACTGCCCCTCCGGGGCAGAGGGCTGTGGAGAGGCGCAGTCCTTTAACAAAGATGGTGCTCCTACCGGAGCATGGTTGTCGAGGTGTGGTGAGGA
>JBLRWS010000077.1:0-10713 GCA_047921075.1 Balneolaceae bacterium
GATTGCCGAACTTGAAGAAGAGAAAGCCGGGCTGGAAGCCGCGCTGAGTGGCGGTACGCTCACAGATAAAGAGCTTCGGGAGGCGTCTGAGAGATACGGAAAGCTAAACAGCGAGATCGAAGAGAGTACGATAGAGTGGATGGCGCTTGCCGAACGGGCCGAGGGCGCCTAAGCGGCCACGGCTTCGAATACAGCTTCTGCAAGAATCTCAGTACTTTTATGATGGTCTACTTTTCAACACCAACCCTTATTCATGTTTAACCCGACCGAAGCGGACGAGCGCTCGTACCTGAATCAGATCATCGAAAAACTGGAAGATGCGTATACGGACGTTGATGAAAACGTTCAGCGGCAGCATCAAGAGCTGCAGGATCAAAAAACGTACCTTTACGAGAACAAAACCGGCATGGACGCCGCCGAAAAAGCGGCCGTAAAGCAGACGGTGAACATGCAGGCCATCTCGGGCGAGGCGGCCGTGGCGTATAAAGAGCGGCTCCGTAAACTGATTAAAACGCCCTATTTTGGACGGGTTGATTTTCGGGAAACAGAGGCCGACAGGGCCGATCCGATCTATGTGGGTATCCACTCTTTTTTTGATGACGAGCAGAACGAAAACCTGATTCACGACTGGCGCGCGCCGGTATCGGGTATGTTTTACGATTTTGAGCCGGGCCGGGCATCGTTTGAAACGCCATCCGGAACCAGAGAGGGGGAGATCGAAAGAAAGCGGCAGTTCCGAATTGTAGATGGCGAGATGGAGATGATGTTGGAATCGGATCTCTATATTCGCGATGATGTACTTCAGAAGGAGCTGAGCCGTTCGGCCGATGATAAGATGAAGAACATTGTGGCCACTATTCAGCGCGATCAGAATGCCATTATCCGAAATGAAACCTCGCCGGTGCTGATTATTCAGGGCGTGGCCGGATCGGGTAAAACATCCATCGCCCTGCACCGGATCGCATTTCTGCTGTATCGGTTCAAGGAGTCGCTCTCCTCGCGCGATATCATGATTATCTCGCCAAACAAAGTGTTCTCCGACTACATCTCGAATGTGCTTCCCGAATTGGGTGAGGAGTCCATCCCCGAAATGGAAATGGATGAACTGGCCAATCGCGTGTTGGGTGATAAGTACAGGTTTGAAGGATTTTTTGACCAGGTAAACAAACTGCTCGAAAACCACGACGAAGAGTACATCAAACGGATTGAATACAAAGCCGGCTCTGAATTTCTATCGAAGCTGAATAGCTATGCCGCCTGGCTGAAGCGCAATCGGTTTGGCGCGCACGATATTCCCATTCGCTTTAAAACGGTGTCGGCGGGCTATGTGCACGAGCGCTACAACGCCAACTCGCAACTGCCGCTGATGCGTCGGCAAACGGCCATTGCCACCGATATCATCCAAAAAGCAGAGCGGGATTTTAACTATACGCTTCGCGCAGAGGAGAAAAAGGAGATTCGCAGGGCGGTCAAAAAGATGATGGGGTCGCACAACCTGCGGGTGTTGTACAAAGAGTTTTACGAGTGGCTTAAAGAGCCGGAGATGTTTCGCTATGCCAAAGGCTCTACATTCGAGTACTCCGACCTGTTTCCGCTTATGTACCTGAAAATGCAGATGGAGGGCGTGAGCTCTTTTGGAAAGGTGAAGCACCTTATTGTGGATGAAATGCAGGACTATACGGCCGTGCAATATGCGGTGCTTTCGCGATTGTTTCGCTGTAATAAAACCATTTTGGGGGATGCCAATCAAAACGTAAATCCCTACAGCTCTACCACCTCGCAGGATATTCAGGATATTTTTCCCTCCTCGGAAGCCGTAACCCTGACCCGCAGTTACCGCTCCACGTGGCAAATCACCCGTTTCACTCTTCGTATTTCCCCACATGCGGAGGCAGATCCGGTTGAGAGGTATGGAGAAGAACCGGAAGTGCTGGCGTTTGAAAAGGAGACGGAAGAGAAAAAAGAGATCGCCCGGCGGGTGACATCGTTTCGTGAGTCAGACCACAACACACTGGGGATATTATGCAAGACTCAGAAACAGGCGAAAAAGCTCTATAACTATCTGAAAAAGAATGACGGCGAAATCCATCTGCTCACTCCGGGAAGCTCCATTCTGGCAGCCGGTGTATTAATTACCTGTGCCCACCTGGCCAAAGGCCTTGAATTCGATCGCGTCATTGTTCCACATGCCGATGCCGGGAACTATCAGACCGACGTAGACCGCAGTATGCTCTACATTGCCTGTACCCGCGCGATGCACCGCCTTACGATTACGCACACCGGCAAGCAGACGAATTTAATCGATACCGAGTAAGTGTGTTGTTTATTTTAATACCCACAGCTGCCGGCGAGGTGGGAGAGCCACCGGGCGGGTTAATCGCGAACCAGCACAGCCTGGGCATTATCAGTTCTTACGATCTGATTTCGGAAAGATCGAAATACATTGTAATTCTCAGCGGGCAAAACACCCGGCAGCATACGCAGCTCACGCCTGAATGTAAGGGTGCGAGCCTCTTCGGTAAATGTATAGGTACTGGAGTAGGTGCCATACTCAAATTCAACAATTTCGCTGGAGGGCAGTGCTTCGATACGATAATTTTCCGGCAGGTAGTAGGTGATTTCGTCCACGTCGTAATAGGCGGAACTGAGATACACCGGCTGAGATCGCGAAGGCATATCAGGCAATGTTTGGGTAAACCGTTCCATTGCGTTGGGCTGAAATATTAATCGACTACCAAGAACATTGGAAAAGGTCGAAATTTCAACGTCCAGGGTGATGGCAGCCTCCGGTTCATACGGGTCTGGCTCAATAGCCGATTGTTCAATTTTAAATAAGTTATGAGGCAGCATACTCTCAAGATACCGGCGCTGCTGATGCTGAGGCTGACGAGCCATCGTGCGCACCCTTTCATGTTGTGATCCCCCGTAGCGGGTGTGGACAGTCAATGAAGCGCTGCCATCCTCGCGGATATGTACATCTGCGGTTCGTCGCTGAAAGTTGTCGTCGGCTGTTAACCGGGGAGTACGCACCAGCTCGCCACCATCTTCCCAAAAAATCAGTGCATGACGGTTGTAGTTGGATGAGCCGATATAACCCAAGGGGAAAGTTGAACTGGTAGCTTCTACCCACGTTGTATCGCTCTCGGTTATCACTGCCACAACGGCATGGTTAAATGGGCTTTGCACAAAATCAGGGTCAAACGGAAAGGAGTACGCGCCATTGCGAATTAGTGCGGGATAGGCGTCGAAGCCGGCATAGCGTAACATTGCCAGCAGATAGTTGGAGAGCGCTTTACAGTCGCCATATCGGTTTTCGGCCGTAACCCATGCCGATTCGGTCTGAAACCCACCAATACCCAGCTGTATGCTCACATATCGGGTATTCTCTTGCAGCTTTTTATAAAGCTGCCGGATCAGCTCATCTGGTGTGCCGTGTTGCGCTACTAAAGCATCTACATCCGCTTTCAGGTGGTCTGGCAAGTAATCACGGTCTTTCCATAATTCGCCGATCCACGCACCAAACGAGTTCCAGTCTTTCATGCTTCCGTGGTGACCGTCCATGCTAAAGGCTTCGGTACGTGCCACAACCGCTGGAAGCAATTCAAACCAGGGCGGGCCAAGAATTTCACGTTCAACGCTAAGGCGGTTTTTTAGATTCCAGGTGTAGGTACGAACGTGATCACGCGAGGTAATAATAAGGTCGTTATCGGAGAGTTTATAGGAGCGGTAATCAAGGGCGGTATGCTCCGGGATCTCTATTTTCAGGGTAGCAACCTCAAGTGAGGTTCGTTCATGGGTGATGGGTATCCAGGCCGGGATTTGCAGATACCCGGAATAGTCGATCTGATACTCTAACTCAATCGTAAATGGATAACGAGAGTGAGTAAACTGCCCGCTTTTCACGCGGGAGTCTTCAGCAAGAGAGATCGCTGAAACACTCGACTCATCATCAAAATCCCGCGATCGAATTCTGGTTAGGCGTTCTCCTTGTGCATCATAAACGGCACCTGAAAGCTGTCGTATGTTCACGAAGCTGCTGTAGGGTATTTGTATCGATGACTGACGTAGGCCATCTTCGTTCAAAATGGTTATTACCCGATGTACGTGTAGCCTCCCTTCCCCAGGCGCCTGATACTCAAAATGGCGATTATCTTGCCGCACAACCACATCTGCATTCAGCAGTAAAAGCGGGGAAATGTGTTCAGCTGCCCACTCATTAGCACGAACTTTATCGGATGACGCAGTTAAAGATAGAGGAGCCGAAAGCCACAAAAATAAGAGTACGGTAACCATACAAGATCGCTGTACGGGTTCTTTAGAAAACGGCATATACACCCGGTTATGGTTCATTCGTCTCTGTCGGCGTGGGGGAAGGTGCCTCTACCTTACGTAACACAATCTGCTGATTGTAAACCGAAGCAACATTGGAATAATATTCCCGCAGCACATCGTAATGTTCCGGTGCGATAATCTCGTCGTTATTGAATTGCGCCATGATCAGTTGTATGGTGTTGCCATTATGATCGCAGGCAAAGCTGTAGGCGGTTCTCTCGGTTAAGTGCGCCGCATGACTTTCCGGAAGCTCAATCACTTCGTACCCCTCAGGAATAGTGATGGAAGCCACATAGCGTTTACTGGTTCCGAAATTAAATTCAACGGGGAAGTTTCGAACAGAACTGCGATAAGGATTTTCAGAAATACGCTCAACCAGAAAAGGATTGATATAGATCATATCACCGACGGCTGTGGCATAGTTGTTATCTTGAAAGGAAGCTGTAACGACAAAGGGTTTGTTGGGGTCGTCCAGCATGTCCAGAGAATGGCTTGAAACTTCAGAATCGGGAATATGGGAAAGTATGGATTCCTTAATATAGTCGTCTTCGCCCTTCTGATTTGCATTGTATCGATGAAGAATAGCCTCATAACCGGAATATGTGGTTCGTAATGTGGAAGAGATAGCGCCATCCGGATCTACAGTGATCATGGCCGCCGTACTTGACGAACTTTCTATGGACGGAGTAATGGGAATTACCTCGTGGCCCTGACGCGTAACAAGCAGGCCGCCGCCATTCAAAGATGAGGGGAACAGCACGCCAAAAGGAATCTGCTCTACCAGCGGATCAAGCAGGTAAATTTCTCCCGCTACTTGTGCCCGTACAATCACATGGTTAAATGTATTGATGTTTGGGTACGTCCAGTCAACCCAACCGTTTTGCCTTGTACTTATAACAACGGGATCTGCTTCCATGCCAGCCTCCCGTAGCAAACTGATCAGTGTAAAAGCTTTCTCAGCCGAATTTCCGCTACGATCGTCAAGAATGTTATGGGCACGGTCGGTGGTGCTCATGCGGAATGAACCATCCCACTGCACGGTATGTGCAACGTGATGATAGAGTGCTCTGGCCTTTTCAAGATCGGTTTCGAGGCCTGCCGCAACCTCTTCCACTGTATCGCGAACGACTCTGCGGGACGATATAGCGCCTCCGAAATATCGCGATTCCCGCAAACGGTCAGAAATATCATCCCAGGTAGACAATATATTTCTCATAAATCCTGAGTTATCCCGATAGGCTGTCAATTCGTATTTAACTTTGTTCTTATAATTTTCTACTGAAGAGATGTGTGACTCAGAGCGTATAGCCGGTGCGTTTTTCAATACAGTTCGATAGATAGAGCTCTCGCCCTCTCCACTTGCTGCCTGCACATTTCTCTGCAATTGCTGCCGCAGTCTGCGCAGTTCGTCACCGGAAAGATGCTCAAAAGGCTGAAAGCCGTACGAATAAGACCTGTAGGATAAGAAGTCGGGAACAAGAACGGTATATTCGCTATGCAGAATGGGCGAACCGTGTTGAAAGGTCCAATCCGGCATTGCGGTAAGCTGCCCGATTTGCATGGTATAACGATACTCGACAATGGATCCGGGCTGAACAGCGGGAAACGTGAATGTGGTAATGACAAAATCTCCACTGTCTTCCGTATAAAATTCTCTTCTGGAAATAGATGATTTATCGGTTCCGCCGTTATCTTTCATATTCAGCGTTTGCGCATCAATACGTCGTAAATGCTGAACGGAACGATCATTGTAGACCGGGATGCGAATGTCGGTATAAGTGGAGCGCTCCGGATCCAGAATTTTAATCCGCTTGTGTCGCGTGTGCATGATATTTAACTGTTTGTTTATAAACGATTCACCTACATCAAACAGTATGATAGAGTGTGGATCCTCATCATCAGGAAAGGATTGTACAGCCCATTCGGCATCCGTGACATCCCCCCACTTTTGAACTTCTTGCCCGTAAATACTATCCGCGAAGACCCATAAAAACAGGCATAAATAAAGAAATCGAGCTTCCATTATATCCCCCAAAAAAGTTATAGATATCATTTACACAATACTCTAATCGGAAATAACACACAACAAGAGCAACCATTTTCTAATTACAAAGGTTAGGTATAACCTGTTCGTGATGTACTGACGCAACAACAATTACCATACATGATCCTCCCTGTTCGATAATTCCCAAACCATCCGTACCTTATCATCCATGAACCCAAGTGGTAGCACATGGCCTCCAAACCTGTTATAGAACGCTATTTTTCGACCACCGGCTTGATTATCGGCACGCTGTTTTTCGGCTTGTCGATGTCGCCCACCCTGCTGCCCCGCCCCGATACGGTACAGGGAGTTATTTCCGGGCTTGCGATGGCCTCGGGCTACGGAGTGGGGGTATTCGTCATTTTTGTATGGAAATACCTGCAGCTTCCCACCCCGAAAAAGAAGGTTCAAAAATGGGCGCAGATTGCTGCAGCCGTTATTTTTCTGCTGATTGCCGTCGGCTCTCTCTGGCAGGCCACCGCCTGGCAAAATTCCCTGCGCGAAATGATGAACATGGAGCAAGACGCCTCTGTTCAGCCACTGTGGGTGGGCGTGCTGGCGCTGCTCATTTTTGTGGCTGTACTCGCCGTAGCCCGCTTTTTTATCTGGCTAAAGCGGTTGCTGGCCCAAAAGTTCGAGAAGGTGGTGCCGCCGCGCGTTTCGTTTGTGCTGGGGCTTACGACAACATTTATTCTGTTTTGGCTGATCGTGAACGGGGTGCTGTTCTCACAGTTGCTTCGCCTGGCCGACAGTACCTATCAGCAGGTCGACTCGGTGATGGAGCCCGACCGCGAGCAGCCGATGGACAGCCTGAAAGCGGGCAGCCCCAACTCGTTTCTCTCCTGGGCGGAAATGGGCCGGCAAGGCCGCCGCTTTTTGGCCGATGGCCCCTCCGCCCGGCAAATTGAACAGATGACCGATACGACCGCGGTGGAACCGATTCGGGTATACGTAGGCATGCACGCCTCCGATTCGTTTCAGGAGCGGGCAGAGCTGGCCCTGCAGGAGCTGCTGCGGATCGGGGCGTTCGAACGCTCCCTGCTCGTGCTGATTACGCCCACCGGAACCGGCTGGGTAGATCCCGGCTCCATTGAACCGCTGGAGTATTTACACCGCGGAGATGTAGCCAGTGTGGCCGCGCAATACTCCTACCTGCCCAGCCCCATTGCCCTTATTGCCGAAGAGGATTACGGATCTGAAATGGCGCGGGCGCTTTTTCAGGAGATTTATGGCCACTGGACATCACTGCCACCCGATCAACGCCCGAAATTGTATCTGAAGGGGCTGAGCCTGGGCGCGCTCAATTCCGACCGTTCGTTCGACCTGTTCGACATCATCAACGATCCGTTTCACGGTGTGCTGTGGGCCGGCCCGCCGTTTCGGAAAACAACCTGGCGCACCATCACCAACAGCCGGCAGCAAGGGTCTCCGGCGTGGCTGCCCCGGTTTCGCGACGATTCGGTGGTTCGGTTCGGCAATCAGTATGGCGGATTTGAAAACGGGGATGCTCCCTGGGGCGATTTCCGAATCGCCTATCTGCAGTATGCCAGCGATCCGATTGTCTTTTTTGAAGAGAGTGTGTTTACCCATGAGCCGGAGTGGATGAAAGGCGAACGGGCACCCGACGTTTCCGAACGGCTCCGCTGGTTCCCGATCGTAACCGGCCTGCAGCTTGCCGCCGATATGATGACCGGAACATCGCCCAGCGGGTTTGGACACGAATACGCACCCGAGCACTACTTCGATGCCTGGCTGGCACTCACCGAGCCACGAGGCTGGACCGACGATCAGATCGCCTCGTTACGCACCTATTTCAGAGACAAAATGTACCGCTCGGAGCCCTGACCGGCAACCCGCCGAACGCTATTTGCACACCCCGAAAAAAAAGAGAGCAAACGGGAAGCGGTTTTCTGCTTCATGGACGCATATCGTACCGTTAAGGCCGTTTTTAAACGGTTCATACATCATTCCTTCATCTAAAAATGGTATTTATATAACAGGCGAACTGCCCAACCCTAACCAATCCGGCACACCATGGAAAAACAGACGTTCGACCTCTCGAAACACGAAATAACGGTAACCGATATCGTTCGAAATCCTGCCCCCGGACGATTCTACGAAGACGCCATCACATACGATCCGGGATCGGTCATTACCGATAAAGGAGCACTCGTGGTCCGCTCCGGAAAACGCACCGGCAGAAGCCCGGCCGATAAGCGCGTGGTAAAAACTGAAGGGCTGGAAGATATCTGGTGGGGGAATGTCAATATCCCGCTGGATGAACGGACCTATAAGATCAATCACCGCCGGGCGGTAGACTATCTGAACACCCGCGAACGACTGTATGTGGTGGACGGCTACGCCGGTTGGGACCCCGAATACCGCCTCAAAGTGCGCATCATTGCAGAGCGTCCCTATCACGGACTGTTTATGCACAACATGTTGATCCGTCCTTCAAGGGAAGAGCTGGCCGACTTCGGAGAACCCGATTTTGTCGTATTCAATGCGGGCAAATTTCCGGCCAATATGTTCACCGAGGGGATGACCTCCGACGCCAGCGTGGATGTAAACTTTAACACCAACACCATGGTGATTCTGGGCACAGAGTATGCCGGTGAGATGAAGAAAGGAATCTTTTCGGTGATGAATTACCTGATGCCAAAGCAGGATGTGCTGTCGATGCACTGCTCGGCCAACGAAGGTGAAAACGGCAATGTGGCGCTTTTTTTCGGGCTGTCGGGAACCGGGAAGACGACCCTCTCGGCAGATAGCAGCCGCAAACTGATCGGCGATGACGAGCACTGCTGGAGCGAAAAAGGGGTATTTAATATCGAAGGAGGTTGCTACGCCAAAGCGATCGGGCTGACGGAAGAGCAAGAACCGGAAATATACAATGCCATCCGCTACGGAACGGTGCTCGAGAACGTGGTACTCGATCCCGATACGCGTGCGGTGGATTATAAGGATGTAAGCATCACGCAGAACACACGTGCCGCCTACCCGATTGAGCATATTCCGAATGCCAAAATTCCCTGCGAAGCGGGCCATCCCGATAATATCATCTTTCTTACGTACGACGCCTTTGGCGTACTGCCTCCGGTAAGCAAATTAACACCGGAACAGGCGATGTACCATTTCATCAGCGGATACACCGCAAAGGTTGCAGGCACTGAGATGGGCGTTGATGAGCCGGAAGCGACGTTCTCTGCCTGCTTCGGCGCAGCCTTTTTGGTCTGGCCGCCAAGCCGCTATGCCGAGATGCTGGCTCAAAAAATGAGAAAGCACGGCTCCAAAGCGTGGCTGGTCAATACAGGGCTGACGGGCGGGCCGTACGGAACCGGCAAGCGGATGGATCTGAAAAGTACCCGTGCCATCATCGATGCCATCCATAGCGGGCAGCTGGACGGGGCCGAGACCGAGCAGGACAAGGTATTTGGCGTTGAGGTCCCAACAACCTGCCCCGGAGTATCGGCCGATATCCTGATTCCGCGGCATACCTGGGAGGATAAAGAAGCGTACGACAGGCAAGCTGCAAAACTGGGCGCTCTTTTCGCAAAAAACTTCGAAAAATACGAAAAGGAGAGTCGTGAGGCGATCATCAATGCCGGCCCAAAAACAGCATAAGCCGGCTTGTATGACCAGTTGAGTGCCGGGTTGGATACCGGAGCTGCGAGCCGCCACGTTTGTGAAGGCAAACGGCTTCGGTATTCCAATCTGTTTTAGAGCGCCGGTGGGGCATCCCTTCATACACGGTTCAATAATTCATTGTATCTTTCGTTGATATTTCTAAACCCCTTTCATGAATCCCTGATTATGAGTAATCGAACATTCTACGCGTTAGTGGCCGTTCTGCTTACGGCCAGTGTTGCCTTCTGGTATTTTATGTTTGCCACCCCGTCACCCACATCCACCGATCTGCATACCGCAGAGATTGTAACGTATGATGAAACGGAAGAGATAACGCTAACCATGTATCATGCCGAAGGGTGCGATTGCTGCGTAAAATGGGCCGATTATCTGGAGGATAACGGATTCATCGTGGATAAAAAGCTGGTGGATGACCCACATGTACAGAAAGAAGAGCACGGCATTCCGCCCCGCCTTCGTTCGTGCCACACCGGCATTGTGAACGGGTATATTGCCGAAGGCCACGTACATGCCGAGGACATTCGGCGGATGCTTGCCGAGCAGCCCGATGCCGTTGGAATATCAGCGCCGGGTATGCCACCCAACTCTCCGGGAATGGATCTGCCTGTAGACCGAGAGTATCAAATCATTCTCTTTGATGATGCGGGCAACGCCGCGGTGTATGCCACGCATGGGGGACGGTAAAGGGG
>JBLRWS010000078.1:0-10662 GCA_047921075.1 Balneolaceae bacterium
CGGTTACAGGTTCAAATCCTGTCGGGTGTACACTGTTAGTCGTGAGATGTGAGTCCTGAGTCGTGAGGTGATGAAAATCCTCACGACTCAGGACTATACTCTAAACTGCGCCCGTAGCTCAACTGTCCCGAAAGCGTTCGGGATGACTTCGGATCAGAAGGTTTGGGGTTACATGATGAGAAGGATTTTTAACTTGAATTATTGAAAATGCGCCCGTAGCTCAACTGGATAGAGCATCTGACTTCGGATCAGAAGGTTTGGGGTTCGAATCCCTACGGGCGTACTTAAAAGCCCCGGTTTCTACATAGAGATCGGGGCTTTTTTGTGCTCATCGTACGCAGGCGTGGGAGCATGCTCTTATTCCAGCCCATTGGAATATGGATTTTCTTATTCTAATAAACTGAGTAATAGTAGAATAACGTGTACCGAACTCTCTGCAGAAAAAGGTTGACGGCATTCATGCTTCCTGAATTTGATATCAAAACAACAAGCTATCCGCTACGGATGGCGTACAAGAGAGTTGCAATTCCGTTATAGAATCGCACCAGACCGGAAACGTGAGTGATTAACTGCCGGTATTCGCAACACCAATCACCCCGCACGCCAGTCGCCCGCCGGCCGCACCGGTTGGTTGCGATTCCAGATCATCTTCACCGGCATGAATGACCACGCCGCGGCCGAGAATAGAGTCGCTGCCGTCCAGCGAGATGAAGGTATCGAGCCGGTTGTACTCGGCCGATCCATCGGCATCGGTCTCGAGATTTCCGAGATCTCCGGCGTGACGGCGGTTACTGTCGGGCCCGCTGTGTTCCATATTATGAGGATCAAAATGCCCGCCGGCAGAGGTGCCATCCGGCGCGGCGCAGTCGCCAAATTCATGAATATGAAATCCGTGTAGGCTGTTGGCATCCAGATGGTGCACATCAGCAACGATACGAACACCGTCTCCTTCTCTCATAAACCGAACGGTTCCCTGCACCTCATTCCCCATGGTGGGGTGCAGCACGGCCACATATTCATCATGCAGTGCCTGATCCATCGCCGCGTGGCCAACTTCACGGTCGGGGGCTTCGCAAGCCATTATCATCAAAACAAGAACTGAAAACGTTGTAAGTACTAATCCTTTCATAAATGGTGGTCTTTTATTTAGCAGGTAGTTTCAGAACAGCATTTGCTGTCATTTGATTCATCATTGTCAGATATATACGGTGCTCCATTCGGCAATAATGGAAGCGGCATATTTGCTGTATGTTTCGCTGGTGAGCAGATGATCGGCCTCGTGCAGCGATACGTAACTTTTTGGGTGTTTCGCATTTTTGTAGAGTTTCGCGGCGTTTTCGATGCCCACGGTGTTGTCGATGGGGGAGTGCATAATAAGCAGTGCACGGTTGATGGATTCGACCCGGTTTTGCATGCTCGCCTCCTCCAGATCATCTAAAAACTGTTTTTTGATCTTAAACTGACGGCCGGCCAGTGTAACGGTAGCTTCTCCAGTGCTCTCAATTTCCTCCAGCTTGGCACCGAAATTATGCGTTACATGATCGGGGTCGGCCGGTGCCCCGATGGTGGCTACTGCTTTCACGGAATCAATTTTGTGAGCTGCGTGAATGACCGCTGCGCCCCCCAAAGAGTGGCCGATAATCAGCGCCGGCCCCTGAATTTCTTCCTCCATAAATTGAGCAGCGGCAACCAGGTCATCTACATTGGATGAGAAATTGGTGTTGGCAAACTCGCCCTCGCTCTGCCCGAGCCCGGTAAAATCGAACCGGAGGGTGGTGATCCCCTTATCCGCCAGCGCTTTCGTGATGTGCGCCACCGCTTTCAGGTTTTTGGAGCAGGTAAAGCAGTGGGCAAACAGGGCGCAGATTCCGCGGTCGTTCTCTTCGGGCATATCGACTCGCCCGGCCAGTGTTTCGCCCAGAGCGCCTTTAAATTGAATGGATTTACTTTTCACAATGATGACATTTTCGGGTTTTTGATTGGGAAAATGATAAGTAAGGGAGTCTCAGCTAAGATAGCAAATCGGCTGCGTTAACGTTAGAAAGATGTGTAAACTGGCCAAACGTTTCATCATTGTCGCGCGCAGCGATTTTGTTAGCATCATTTTACAAAGCCTCTTTTCTTTTTTACGGTATCCATAGTATGTTTACCAAGCTAAATGCACCTCAATTTTAAAACTTACGACACATCTCTATGACACGATCTTTATCACAAATGTTTACTGCACTGATGATTGCACTGTTGCTTTCCGGTTGTGGGTTGTTCGGTTCTTCGTCTCAGGAAGACGAACGTCCGGCCGTCACCCGTCCCGGGGCAGACCGCGCAGCCATGGCTCGTGGCGCCGCGTCATCCACTGAAATCAAACCTTTTTCTGAAGTTATCAAAGAGAGCTTTGACAAAGACGAAGGGCTTTTTACGGTATATAACGACAACGGTACCTACTACTACGAAATCCCCGATTCTGTACTGGGGCGCGAAATGTTAATGGTATCGCGAATTGCCCGAACGGCCGATGGTATCAACTTTGGCGGTATGCGCAACAACAACCAGGTATTGCGATGGGAGCGAAAGGATGATAAAATTCTGATGCGCCGCGTTTCGTTCAGCAATACGGCGTCTGACACACTTCCCATCTTTGAAGCGATCCGAAATTCGAACTTTGAGCCGATTCTGGCCTCTTTCGATATCAAGGCGATCAACGAAGATTCAACCGGAACCGTGATTGATATCACCAGTCTGTTTACGACCGATGTTCCGGCTCTGGGACTGCAGCAAAATTTCCGCCAGCGCTTTCAGGTACGGCGGGTAGATGGAAGCCGCACGTTTATTGAGTCTATCCGTGCATTTCCCGAAAACGTAGAGGCGCGGCATTTACTCACCTACGATGCGCAAAACCCGCCATCCAATTCCGATGCCAATACCATCTCGCTCGAGATCAATCATAGCATGATCCTCCTGCCAGAAGAGCCCATGCAGAGCCGAAAACCCGATGCACGGGTCGGTTTCTTCACGGCCAACCAAACTAATTACGGCACGGATGAACACCGCGCCGCGCCGGTGAGCCATGTCACTCGCTGGAAACTGGTACCAAAAGATCCCGAAGCGTACCTTCGCGGCGAGCTGGTTGAGCCGGTAGAACCGATTATTTTCTACATTGACCCGGCCACGCCAAGAGAGTGGCGCGAGTGGTTGATTAAAGGTGTAGATGACTGGCAGGTAGCCTTCGAAGCTGCCGGCTTTAAAAATGCCATTATGGGTAAGATGGCCCCGGTAGATGATCCCGACTTTAGCCTCGAGGATGTCCGCTACCCAACCATTCGGTACTTTGCATCGCCGATTCAAAACGCTTTTGGCCCGCACGTGCACGATCCACGATCCGGCCAGATTATGACCTCGGCCATCGGCTGGTATCACAATGTGATGCGGCTTCTGCGCAACTGGTACTTTATTCAGACAGCCGCAGCCAATCCGGAAGCGCGTCATGTACAGTTTGAAGACGACGTGATGGGCGAGCTGATTCGCTTTGTGTCTGCTCATGAAGTGGGGCACACTCTTGGCCTGCCGCACAACTTTGGCTCGAGCCACGCTACTCCGGTCGATTCTCTCCGTTCACCAACCTACACGGCCAATAACGGTACCGCCGCCTCTATTATGGATTACGCCCGGTTTAACTACGTGGCACAACCCGGCGACGGTGTAACAAACTTTTTACCGCAAGTTGGTCCGTACGACAAATGGGCCGTAAAATGGGGCTACACCTGGTTTGGCGATATGCCGATTGAAGAGCAGGAAGAAATTTTGCATGAGTGGACTGTAGAGCGTGCGGATGATCCTCACTTCTTTTACGGACGCCAGACCGGCTCCCGCATCGATCCGCGATCGCAAAACGAATCGCTTGGCGACAACAACATGCGCGCCAACGAGCTTGGATTGGCCAACCTACAGGTTATTACCGATAACCTGATTGACTGGATCGGCGAACCCGCAGAGGACTTCTCTGAACTGAGCGAACTGTACGGACAGGTGCTCGGCCAGTGGAGCCGCTATATGGGGCACGTAACCTCGAATGTTGCCGGAGTGTACGAAAACCACAAAACCTTCGATCAGGATGGCGTAGTATACGAGCCGGTCCCGAAAGAGATCCAAAAAGAGGCGATGGAGTTTCTGCGACGCCACGCCTTCAGCGATCCAACATGGGTGCTGAACGACGACATCCTGGGCCGGATTAATCAGGCCGACTTTGTAGACAGCTTCCGTGGACGACAGGTATCGGTTCTTAACGGCCTTGTAGACCCACAACGGCTGGCCCGCCTCATTGAATATGAGAACCGTGGTGCCGGCACCTACTCGCCGTTTGAGTTTATGGATGATGTTCGCGGCACGATCTGGAGCGAACTTCGAAACAGTTCATCCATCTCGGTTTATCGCAGAAATCTCCAGCGCGCGTATGTTGAGCGAATGGAATTTTTGATGACTCAAGAGCTTCCGAGTGTGCCTGCTGCATTCCGACAGTTTGCCGGATTTACCTCCATCAACGTGAGCCAGTCCGACATTCGACCGATTGTACGCGAGCAGCTCGAAACGTTGCAGCGGGATGTGACCCGTGCAAAAGGCCGCGTCAGCGACCGTGCCACACGTGTTCACCTTGCCGATATCGAACAGCGAATTAACGATATTCTCGATCCGCGCGGATAAGAGATCAGCACATTGCTAAAAAAAGAGAAGCCCCGGACAGTTGTTCGGGGCTTCTTTTGTTTTAAGGGGGTTGCATTCTCAATCTCTGTTACACAACAAAACCGATCAATCACCGAGTAAGAGTCTTGTATAGAGAAAACCACTACTATTGCTTAACTTTTACTAAATAAAGCAGATTCCAAATCAATGAAGGTATCAGATCTTAAAACGAATGAGCTTGAGCAGGCCTGTAAGAACTTTCAGGTTAAGGAGCTCTATGTTTTCGGTTCCGTAGTTACCGGGGAGATTTCTCAAGATAGCGACCTGGATTTTTTAGTGGTCTTCAACAGATCGGGGTTTGAAGGTGCTTTTGACCAATACATGGGATTTAAAGAAAGACTTGAAAAGATTTACGACAGGCCGGTTGATTTAATTCATCAAAAAAAATTCCGAAATCCCCTGTTTGAAGAAGAAGTAGAAAAGTCTAAAACACTACTTTATGCCGCATAGTGCCAGAAAGTTATTGCTTGATGTTAGCCTGGCCTGCCAGGAAATCATGGAATTTACTGAGGGAAAATCCTACGAAGAATTTCAAGAAGATCGATTGTTACAACTAGCCATTGAACGAGAATTCGAAATAATTGGCGAGGCCTTATTCCGATTGGAAAAAGTGGAACCGAATACATTGTCTGATAGAATCCCTGAATATCGAAAGATCATCGATTTCAGAAATATTCTAGCTCATGGCTATGATATTATAGACGTTGCTGCCATGTGGGATTTCGTACAAAACCGAGTTCCCGAATTGTTAGAGAAGGTTCAGGATTATAAGAAGAAATTCTAGCAACATGTCTTGTTGCTGTATAACCAGCAATTTCTGCTTACGGGGTTCATGTTTGGTTTGCTCGACTGTTGAATTGGCATCCCCGCAGCAGAATTGCCGCACCGTTATACACCGGCGTAATCAACGCTACGAAACGGCTGTAGAAGTTTTTTCCTCCAGGACCGGATAGTCGGTATACCCGTCGGCTCCGGGCTGATAGAACGTCTCGCTGTTGGGTTCATTCAGCGGGGCATCCAGCCGGAACCGCTCGGCCAAATCGGGATTGGCCAGGTATAATTTCCCGAACGATACCAGATCAGCAAAGCCGTTTTCTACCACTTCTGTTGCCGACTCTTTGGTGTACCCGCCGTTTGTCATGAATACGCCATTGTACTTCGGGCGGAAAAACTCCGCCACATTCGGAATCAGCTGCGGGTGGGCTGAAATATCGGCCAGTGGCTCCACCATCTCCAAAAATGAGAGGTTGTACCCGTTTAACCGCTCCACAATATAGGAGTAGAGCGATTTCGGATCGGAGTCGTTCTGAATGTTAAACAGGTTGCTTGGCGAGAGGCGCAGGGAGGTCCGCTCTTCACCAATCTCCCCGGCCACTGCCTCAATAATCTCAAACAGAAAGCGGCTGCGGTTTTCAATACTGCCGCCATACTCATCGGTGCGGGTATTGGCGCTGTCATGCAAAAACTGCTCAATCAGATATCCGTTGGCGCCGTGAATCTGGCATCCGTCAAAGCCTGCTTGTTTCGCATTTCGTGCCGCCTGCCGAAAATCATCCACAATCGAAGCTATTTCATCGACGGAGAGCTCACGGGGCTGCGGTGCCGGCTGAAACCCGTCCGGAGTAAAGGCCTGCGCCTCGGGCTGAATGGCCGACGGTGCCGGGGGTTTGCTACCGTTGTGAAAATAGGGGTGCGACACACGCCCGGTATGCCAAAGCTGCGCCTGCATGATGCCCCCTTTTTCATGCACAGCGTTCAGCACGTTGGCCCATCCGCTCACCTGAGCATCGTTGTACAATCCGGCCGTAAAAATATAGCCGCGAGCCGTTGGAGAAATGGGTGCGCCTTCTGAGAGAACGATACCTGCTCCCGCACGCTGGCTATAGTAGGTGGCGTGCAGGCCGGTGGGGGCCTCATCACTATTGTCGGCGCGGTTGCGGGTCATCGGTGCCATGGCCAGCCGGTTCTTGAGGGCGACAGGCCCAATGGACAGAGAGTCGAAGAGGGTTTTATTCATCTGGTTGCTGATTGATTATGTTTAATTTGTTATGTCTTAAGAGAACAGCGAATGACTGAATTTCGTTTAATGCTAAATCAATTACTTGCTGGGCCCCGATTCTATATCGAATTGTTACAAACTTGTGACAAAATGTAACGTCAGTTTATTGACTTTCCGGAGTCGACCTATCAGGGGTGTCTCCATCTCCCCCCTCAGACATAGCACGGTGACGGTTTTACGGTGTTGATTGCCCGATTGGCTGCGCGATAGCAGAACCGGTCGGCCGATCCGCGACATACCGCCGATTGATAAGCAAACTGCCGGGCCTATCGCTTCCAGCCGCTGACGGGCATAAAAAAAGCCCGCACATGATGTACGGGCTTGATAGACCATCAAAAAATAATGGTACTTAGTAACCGCTGCTGCGTTCATTAACACCGGGCAAAATCACAGCGTCAATAAGGTGCACAACACCGTTGGATGCTTCAATATCGGCCGCAACAACGTTGGCCTTATCAACCATTACGCCATCACCGTTGATGGTGATGGACACGGATGATCCCTCTACCGTTTCAGCGGTCATGCCGTCGCTTAAATCACCGGACTCCACCTCACCGGCTATCACATGATAGGTAAGAATCTGAATCAGCTGGTCGCGATTCTCTTCTAAAAGCAAGCTTTCAACCGTTCCCTCAGGAAGAGCGGCAAATGCCTCATTGGTGGGGGCAAACACGGTAAACGGCCCGTCTCCTTTCAGAGTTTCGACCAATCCGGCGGCCTCAACTGCTGCTACAAGCGTAGAGAGCTGGTCGGTATCAGCAGCCAGCGACACGATGTCTTTATGATGATCGTGAGTTTTTTCATGAACTGTAAAGGCTGCGAGCAGGGTAAGAGAAAGTGCTCCCAGTAAAACAAATTTAAACGTTTTCATTAGATATCGGTTTTTTTAGGGTTAAGGATTCCAATCAGCTAAAGAAGTGGTTGGAAGTATTGAGGTTAACCTATGAGGGCACACAGGAGTTCCTCGCCAATGCACCGCTGTTGCCTGATCTGCAACCGGTGTAAAAAAATGGGTAGCATACCACTACGGCCCGTTGATCAGATTTTACAATGATTAGAATCTGACGGTAATACGATTCAAACGCTGCGTGCTGTGCTAAGAGAGGAAGTGGCGGCCGTGTGTGGGGGGAGTCAGCTCCACCCTTGCTCGCCGATCAGCGGTACAAATTTGAAGTTTTTGAGCTGCTCTTCTTTGTAATCCGATTCCGATGTGCGGGTGATGCGGGTCATGGTCTGCATCTCCTGGGTGCCCACGGGCACAATCAGCTTGCCGCCCACATAGAGTTGTTTGATGAGCTCCTGCGGCACCACCGGCGCTCCGGCTGTTACCACAATTCCCTGATAGGGTGCGTAGGCACTCCACCCCATCGTGCCGTCGCCGCATTTTAGGTGCGGCCGGTAGCCCAGCTCTCGTAGCACGGCCTGCGCACTGCGGTAGAGCGTTTCGTGGCGTTCCACGCTGTACACATCGGCGCCCAGCTCGCACAAAATAGCCGCCTGATAACCGGAACCGGTTCCGATTTCCAATATTTTATCCCCTTTTTCTACATCCAGCAGATCCGTCTGCACAGCTACCGTGTACGGTTGCGAGATGGTTTGTCCGCACCCGATGGGCAGCGCGCAATCTTCGTATGCACGGTTCCACAGGGCAGAATCCACAAAAAGATGGCGGGGCACAGCTTGCACGGCTTGCAGCACACGCTCGTTGGTGAGTCCCTTTTCACGGATCTGTTCAATCAGCTTTTTGCGCGGTACGGAATAGGATCGGCCTGATTTTTTAGTCGTCAACGGTTCCCGAAAGAGATGGTTATCAGTCTGTTTGCGCTAAAATAGTAATCAACAGGGCAACTAAAAAAACGGATTTCGAAAACACCATTGTATTTTTCAGAGATGCTTGTATTTTCTACGCATCATAAACGAACGGATCATGATACAAAAGAAATGGGCGGCCCTGCTTCTCTTTATGCTCGGCACCTGGCTGCTGGCCATGGTAACCGATGTGCATGCACTGGCACAGGAAGCCGGCGAAGGCCAAAGCTTTTTCGGTACCTGGATTAGTCTTATCCCGCCACTGGTGGCGATTGCCCTGGCGCTGATCACCCGCGAAGTGGTGCTCTCACTGTTTGCGGGGATATGGATTGGCGCACTGCTGCTGGCCGACTTTAACCCGATGAGCGGCACGGCACAATCGCTGGATGTATTGATCGTAGCGCTGGTGGATGCCGATCACATCGCCATTGTCGTCTTCAGTTTATTGCTGGGCGGCATGGTGGGAGTCATGTCTCGCGGCGGAGGTACGCAGGGTGTGGTGCAGGTACTGGGTGATCTGGCCACGACACGCAAACGAGGGCAGCTTTTTTCGTGGCTCTCGGCGCTCTTTATCTTTTTTGATGATTATGCCAATACGCTGATTCGGGGAAATGCCCTGCGCCCGATGACCGACCGCCTTCAAATCTCGCGCGAAAAGCTCGCCTACATTGTCGACTCTACCGCAGCCCCGTTGGCGGTGAGCGCGGTCATTACCACATGGATCGGCTTTGAGATTACCCAGATCGCCAACTCGCTCGAAGCGCTCTCGGCTCAAACCGCCGATCCCGCACTGGCGGCACAATTGCAGGCCGGCGCTGATAGTGCATTTACCATTTTCATGCACTCCATTCCGTACCTCTTCTATCCGCTGCTGGCGCTTGCGTTTGTGCTGATGACGATCATCATGAAAAAAGAGTTTGGCCCGATGCTGGATGCCGAGCGGCGCGCCTACTCGGGCGGCGGGGTTATTCGTCCCGGCTCGATGCCCGCAGCCGACACCAGCCTCGAATCGCTGCAGCCGATTGAAGGCAAACCCCGGCGATGGTACAACGCCGCCCTGCCCGTCTTTTCGGTGATCATTGTGGCGTTGTGGAGCCTCTACTCTACCGGCGCGGCCGGCCTTGAGCCCGGCGAAGGCGGCATTACCAATATTATCGGCAATGCCGATCCGTTTGCAGCTCTGCTATGGGCCTCCTTTACCGGATGCGCGGTGGCGATTGCGCTGGTGGTATTCCAGAAGATTTTAACGCTGAACCAAGCCCTCGAATCGTGGGTGGGCGGTTTGCAATCGATGCTGATGGCCATTGTGATTTTGGTGCTGGCGTGGGGGCTTGGAGAAATTACCCAGCTGATCGGCACCGGGCCGTATCTGGCCTCGCTGCTGGAAGACAACCTGCCGCTGGCGTTGCTGCCCGGCCTGGTCTTTTTCATTGCGGCGGTCACCGCCTTCTCCACCGGAACCTCGTGGGGCACCATGGCCATCCTCTTTCCGGTGGTGGTGCCGCTGGCCGTTTCGATGGGAGCGGGCATCGGATTTGCGGGCGGCGAAAATTACGGCATTCTGCTGGGCTCGGTCAGCTCTGTGATGGCCGGCGCGGTATTCGGCGACCACTGCTCGCCCATTTCCGATACCACGGTACTCAGTTCCATGTCGAGCGCCTGCGATCTGGTAGACCACGTGCGCACGCAGCTGCCCTACGCGCTGGTGGTGGCTGTTGTTGCCCTCATCGTTGGGGAAATTCCGGCCGCCTTCGAATTTATCCACCCGGCATGGGGGCTTCTCACCGGATTGGTCATACTCTATCTGATCCTCAAATTTTACGGCAAAGACCCCGAAGCCGTGCCCGCCGAGGCAACACAGGGGTAATCTTTCGCTCTGCCATTTTTGGTTTGTCCTGGCTGATGCCTCCATGCAACGGCGGCAGCCCCGGCCGCCCATCCGGCGGTGGCCATACCCTATCTTTTATTCGGACATAGTCTACTTGCCGATAGCTATAATCCGGACAGAATTCCCGTTCTGCTTGCGCAAAAAAGAGAAATAAACTACTATGGGCAAGAAT
>JBLRWS010000079.1:0-7978 GCA_047921075.1 Balneolaceae bacterium
TTTTCCGGCACGTTGCGCAGTGGTTCGCATTCCCGAAAGGTTTCGTGCATCTGGCCGGGCAAGCGCCGATACCAGCCGGTTCCCTCACTTTTCCAGGCGATCATTTCATCGCTCACATCCTTCACGATCTTGCACGGGTTACCCACCACCACTTTCCGGCGGGGAATCTCCATCCCTTCAGGGATAAACGTTAAAGCGCCCACAATGCATTCGTCACCAATGACTACACGATCCATAATTACTGCATTCATGCCAATCAGGCTGTTTTTTCCGATCGTGGCGCCGTGAATAATAGCCCCATGGCCGATGTGGGCATGCTCGTGCAGGGTAACCGTTACGCCGGGAAACATATGGATGGTGCAGTTTTCCTGTACGTTGCATCCGTCGCCGATCTCTATTTTGCCCCAATCGCCCCGAAGTGCCGCACCCGGCCCGATATAGACATCTTTGCCGATGATCACATTTCCGGTAACAACAGCGTTTGGATGTACAAACGCACTGGAATCCACAACCGGTTTGTATCCGTCAAATTCACAGATCATACACGCTCCAAAATAACGGCGTACCCTTGACCCACGCCAATACACATGGTCACAAGGGCATATTTTTTTTGTTGTTTTTGCAGCTCCAGTGTGGCCGTTTGAAGAATTCGTGCGCCGCTTACTCCAAGTGGATGGCCAAGGGCAATCGCTCCGCCATTGGGATTCAGGCGGGCATCATCATCCGCAATTCCCAGTTTTCGGGTGCAGGCCAGCACTTGCCCTGCAAAGGCTTCATTCAACTCAATCACATCCATTTGATCGAGTGAGAGTCCGGCTTTTTTAAGTGCGATCTCGGATGCGAAAACCGGCCCAATACCCATGATACGCGGCTCCACACCGGCCACGCCGGAAGATACGATCCGGGCTTTTGGGGTCAGATTCCATTTTGTTGCAGCCGCTTCACTGCCAATGAGCATCGCTGCGGCCCCATCGTTTAACCCCGAGGCGTTGCCGGCCGTAACCGTTCCGTTTTTACGAAAGGCCGGACTCAGTTTTGCCAGAACCTCCGGGGTGGTGCCCGGGCGGATAAATTCATCTTCCGAGAAAAGGATGGGATCTTGCTTACGGCGGGGAATTTCTACCGGTACAATTTCTTCCGCAAGGCGCCCATTTGAACGGGCTTTGGCTGCTTTCTGCTGCGACCAGGCTGCGAAGGCGTCCTGATCGTCTCGATTGATCGCATGCTTCTCTACCAGATTTTCTGCCGTTTGGCCCATGGCATCGGTGCCATACAGCTCTTCCATTTTAGGATTGATGAAGCGCCACCCAAAGCTGGAATCATACATTTTGGAGTCGTTGCCAAATGGCTGTGCCGATTTGGAGATGACCCACGGCCCGCGTGTCATATGTTCTACACCGCCGGTTATAAACAGGTCCCCATCACCCGCAGCAATAGCCCGCCGCGCATGGATAGCGGCCGACATGCTCGAGGCACACAGACGATTTACCGTCTCGCCCGGAACCGAGAAGGGGAGCCCGGCCAGCAGCAGTGCCATTCGGGCTACGTTTCGGTTATCCTCTCCGGCCTGATTGGCGCAGCCGAAAATAACATCGTTGATGGCGGCAGGATCGACAGATTCGTTACGGGCAAGCAGTTCGCGGATGACATGTGCCGCAAGATCGTCTGTACGGATGGGCGAGAGAGAGCCCCTGAATTTTCCGATAGGAGTACGTACGGCATCAAAAATAAAAGCGTCAGACATGATTCAGCATTTCATTTAGTAATTAACGGGCAGATGTAAATCGATAGCGTTTGAACTTACTGGTTATTGCTGCCTGTTTCCAAACTCAATTCCCGCAAGCGTACGTACTCAACATAGCGGGGTGGCAGCGGAAACGGTGCTTCTTCGGGAATAGCCGGTAAACGGGGTGTTTGGATTCGAGGTCGGTCGGGCTTTCGCTCGGGATCCCACTGAAAGTTTTCGAGCCGGCGATTGGGTACTTCCGGGCCCTCTTCAAGAAACGTTCCCTCCGCATTTTCGTCGGCTTTAAATCGGTCGAACTCTCCGTCATAGAAAAAGAGGGTGGATGCCCCTGCGGCAATCAGTTCAATCACCCCGTCCGGCTGGTCGTCCTCATCCTTCAGGAAAAAAATTACTTCTGAATTTTTGAAAACGGTCATGCGCAGCAGTTCATCATCTTCAAAAAACGCGTGAAGGGTGTCGCCGGTCATTTGGTGGAGCCTCCCGGTAGCGGAATCTTCCTGTACCACAATGGGCCGTTCAAAAGAGCGCAGAAAAGTGAGTTCCTCCCCATCAAATGTGGCTTCGATAAATGGGCCGGTAAGCTGAATGTTGCGCCGCCAGAGGATGGGGTTTGAGCGCAGCTCCGTAATCTCAAGATGTTCATAGAATGTAGCGGAATCGGCCACCGCTGCGAACCGGTTCGACCAGATACGTACATTTTGGAAAGCGTCCAGCGTAGAGGTGGTATCGGTATCGATAATTTCAATTTCCCGCGCCAGCAGGTGGGTGGTGTCGGCTTCACTCTCGCTTACTTCCATCAGCCAGCTGCTGTCGCCGCGCAGCAGCCGGTATCCGGTTGAATCGGCAAAGAGATAATTGCCGGTAAAAACAGTGTTGTCTTCAAAATCCTCGCCGTACACCCGCCCAAACAGCTCATAAAGGCCAATGGAGCGATTCATGAACAGCGAGTCGGCCTCCAGGTATTGCGTTTCATCAGCCAGCTGCACATTGCCGCGAAATCCGGCACTGTCTACATCCTGAAAGTAAAAGCCCTGCTCGGCAATCAAGATGCCGTCCTCATCTTCGAAACGGACCGGCACATCAAATACCGCGAGGTCGATGGGAGAAAAGAGATCCATCTGTTGGCTGAAGAGAATATTGGTCTCCGATTCGATAATCACCCGTCCCCGAAAACGGCTTACATCGGTTGCGGTATTATGGAAAAGCGTATCGGCCCAAATCATCTCGTTCTCGGTTTCGATCTGTATGTTAAAGGCGTGAATCAGATTTTGATCGATAAACTGGTAGGCGCTGTCGGCTTCCATGCGCATGTCATCGGTGCGAAGAACCACATTGTTAAGCAGCTTGCGAACATTTTGTCCGTTGATGATGGCGCCCTCGGCCCGATCGGCCCGCTCGATAAATACCTGACTTTGCGCGGTTGCGGTGCCGGGGGCTAAAAGAATACTCCAGCCGGCTACTGTGAGAAGCAGAAAGGCAGATATGGATTTGAGATCAATCAACCGTAAACCTGCCCGTGGGCCTTTCGATAATGTACGATGAGAGATCGGTCGTGCCGTCAAAACCGAGGCCTGCAATGCTGTCGCTCGGCGTGATGATGGTTACAAATTCAGGAGAGTGGATGCGGTCGTCATCCTGTGTCCAAACGAGAAATTCGGAATACAGGCGTCGGTTTTCAGCCGTAAGTACCCGAACCGAATCGAAGAGTTCAAACGCACGTTCTTGTTCCAGGTACACCGCCCGCTTGCTCCACGCTTCGGTTTTTACGTTTCCGGCTGTATCGAAGAGTTGAACGTAGACCGGTCCGGAGATGCGGGTTTCCCGGCGGTCGGGCCGCTGATAGGTGATGGCATAGGAGCCCTCGATAGAAATTTCCCGGCGTTGTTGCTGCATCAGCTGCATCCGTACATCCCAGCTTTCGGTGGTGGTGGTAAGCGAGTCGTTCAGCGCCGATTGTACCTGTTGGGCATCAAACTCTGAGAGTTCCATACATGCGGCAAACAGAAGGGGGAGCAGCAGAACGGGCAGAGCTTTACAGCGTGCCAAAATAGCGGTCGCCCGCGTCGCCAAGACCGGGAACGATAAAGGCGTCGGTGTTGAGTTTTTCGTCGATGGCTGCCGTGATGATTGAAACATCGGGGTGTGTGTCGGTAATTCGTTGTAACCCTTCGGGTGCTGAAATTAACGAAATAAAACGGATTTGTTTTGCACCCTGGTCTTTAAGATAGGTAATGGCATCATCGGCACTGCCCCCGGTAGCCAGCATCGGGTCTACTACCAGTACCATGCCACGGTCGATCTCTTTCGGAAGGTTAGAGTAGTAGTCGATCGGCTCATGCGTCTCCTCATCGCGATACATACCCAAATGGCCTACTCTGGCATCGGGCACAAAGTTGATGATGGCGTCGACCAGACTAAGCCCAGCCCGCAGAATTGGAACCACAATAATCTCTGTGTCGATGTCGTACCCCACGGTTTTTGTGATCGGGGTTTCAATCGTTTTGGTTGATAGAGGCAACTCTTTCAACGAAAAGTAGGCCAGTATGGTGGCAATTCGAGCCATTGCCGCACGGAAACGAACAATATCAGTAGATTGCTGCCGAAGGATTGTCAAATCCCTGGCAACAACCGGGTGGTCTATAACGGTTACGTTCGGATGAACTCCCATTCGAAATCAGATCTCGGTATTATCGAAATATTTGCGAGTAATTGTTACGATGACTCCGGAGAGCATAAACAGGGCAATAATATTGAAGAAGGCCATAAAGCCAAGCATTACATCACCGAAAGCCCAGATTGTGGTTAGCGCTGTGATAGCCCCCACAAAGTGCATGCCTACAAACGCGAGCCGGTACCAGAAGATCGATTTGAATCCGAACAGGTACTGTGCGGCACGGTCGCCGTAGTAGCTCCAGCTTATGGAGGTGGAGATTGCGAACAGCAGTACGGCAAAGGTAACAATCATGCCACCGCCGGAGGACAATGGGGCCATGCCAATCTCAAAAGCCCGGGCTGTTAGCGGAGCGCCATTTTCTACAATTCCACCGTAAACACGGCTAAGATTTGTGCCATCCGCGGCGACCAGCGTTGGGCTCTGGCCAATATTTTCAATCTGGCCGGTAAAGGCAATGGTACGTGCTTCATCTGCAAACATGGTATCTACAGGTGCGTTGTATCGCAGCATCTGGCCATTGACCGGAACTCCATTTTCAAACATCAGAACATTTTGCTGAGTGCCATCCACAACGTACGAGATGGTATCATCAGCGGGGTTCACCGTAGCCGGGTGGTGCATATCCCAGGCTCCGGTCGAAACAATTACCAATCCCGTAATACTGCAAACGACCAATGTATCGATAAAGGGTTCGAGCAGGGCAACCACACCCTCCCGCACCGGCTGATCCGTTTTGGCTGCCGAATGAGCGATGGGAGCTGAACCCTGTCCGGCTTCGTTCGAGAAGAGCCCGCGCTGTACACCGTAACTTAGCGTGAAGATGAAAGCGCCGGAACCTACGCCCAGTATGCCCGCTTCGGGGCTGAAGGCACTGCCTAAGATGGTCAAGAAAGCCGGAATAACAGAGGCATAATTCAACATGAGAATAACCAGCCCGGCCAACACATAGATGGTAGCCATAAAAGGGACAAGACGTGAGGTCACGTAGCCGATCCGCTTGATGCCTCCTAAAATAACAGCTGCAACCAAGCTTGCTGTGATAAGCCCGGTGATGTATCGCGGAATTTCAAAATCGCTGTGCATCACATCAGCCACCGTGTTGGCTTGCACCGCATTTCCGGTCAGGAAGGCACAAATGGCTGCTGCAATTGAAAACGCTACGGCGAGCCATTTCCAATTTGGGCCAAGGCCTTTTTCTATGTAGTACATTGGTCCGCCCGATACGGAACCATCTTCGTTTTTGATGCGGTACTCCTGTGCGAGCGTCACTTCTGTGTACTTGATGGCCATGCCGAGCACAGCGGTAATCCACATCCAGAAAAGTGCCCCGGGTCCGCCAAAATGGATAGCGAGTGCCACACCGGCGATGTTACCGATACCGACCGTGGCGGATAAGGCGGTACTCAGAGCCTGAAAGTGGTTGATGTCTCCATCGTCGTTGGGGTCGTCGTAGTGCCCGGAAACAACCTTTACACCATGACTGAACTTGGTAATTTGGATAAAAGCGAGCCGGATGGTGATGAAGATACCGAAGGAGAGCAGAACCACAACCATGAACGGAAGGGCCTCCGGTGTATTCCATACCAAATTTTCGAGCCACGAAATAACGTCGTCAAATAAATTCATGCAAAATGTGTTGGCTGTTAGAAATGAATGCTCGAATGTATAAAGTTTTAGGTAAAAAATTTAGTAAAAACTTCTTCTGCAAGTGAACGCTGGTAGCGATTTTTTTTTTAAACTCCATGAATAGCATGTTTTTACAGAGGTACAGCATCTGTACGCACTGTTTATTTTGATCAAACCCAATAAATTATGACCAAGGCAGACATCGTAGATATCATTTCATCATCAACAGGCCTTACCAAGGTAGAAACCGAGGCCGTCGTGAAGGGATTTTTAGATACCGTAATCGACGCTATGAAGCGCGAAGAAACCATAGAACTTCGAGGTTTCGGCAGTTTTAAAGTAGTGAAACGAGCACAACGCGTAGCGCGAAACCCCAAAACGAACGAAGAGGTTATTGTGCCTGAACAGCACGTTCCCACACTTAAAATTTCCAAAGAGTTCAAAAAGGAAGTGAACGAGGCGATAAACGGCGTCTAATTGTAACCACCAATTTCGCTTACACACCCAGCGGCAGGAAGCAACGCTCTTGCCGCAATTTTCTTTTTGTACATTCCATGCGTGAGAAGTTTCGGTCATTATTCTATTTTGGGCTGCATGGAAATGTCGAAATCAACCTTTTCTCTTTTTACGGCAGCTGCTGCTCTGGCTCTTCTTACGATGGTGTCGTGCTCAGCTCCCCCATCCGATTTTTACGAGCTTGATGGTGTGATCTCCATCGATGCGCGGGTTTATCAAGATGCAGAGCAGTGGGCTGTAGAAGATTCTTTTTCTTTGATTGAAGGTGTCGTTTCCAGCCCTGCAGACACTCCATCGTCCAACACGATCCGCTACCAGTTTTATATTCAGCAGCCGGGCTTTTACTCTCTTTGGGTACTGGCAGCAACACCCTCGCCCGATCGCGCCTATCAACTGAGAACTCTCATCACCGACTCCCAAAGCCGGCCGGTAGGAATTGGAAGAGTGGACCTTGCCTCTCCAAACGACCCCACTTGGAAGCGGGTTGCAACCCAGGAAGAGCCTCACCTGTTCCGGATGCCGGAACCCGGATTCTACACCCTGGTCGTGGATGCCGGTGAGGGAGATGGGGTTGTGCTGTCACGTCTTCACCTTACTCTCAATAACAGCCCGACACCCGAAGGGGCCGGCCTGTCGCCCACGCGAACTCCCGGCGGCTATCTTACACCCATCGATGAAAAACGGACGCACACCATCTTATTGCCACCTGCTCGTGCGTTTTTACCCATCGTGTTGAATCGCACAAACGGCTTAGATGAGAGCAGCAACCGCCTGCTTGCATGGCAAGAGAGTGACTGGCCGTATTGGCGACTCCAGACGATTTTGTGTGAAGACATACGGAACCTAAGAGAGCGAGAAACCGATGCACTTTGGATGGCCCCACACCATTGTTCTGTACAAGAGCTGGAGGAGGGGCTATCGGGTGGGAACCGTCCGCTGCTGCTGTATAATCCTGTGCAGCTTACCAATCCCGCTGTAAAACAGATTCCGTCGCCGGTTATTTTTAATTCGCTCACATCGGTTGAACGTGGAGTTGACACCGGGGCAGAAATACTCATCAGCCGCCTTGCCGATCCTCGAAACGTACACTACGAAATACCTTACCCTGCACTCTATATTTCGATGACTGAGGGGCGGCTTGCGAATGACAGGCAGAATCTGCTCCACGAACTGGAGATGGCGCATGTGGCACCGGTGGTGGTAGTAGACGGAGACATAGAGAAAGCCGATTCGGAAGTTCTTCAGGCTTTTGAAGCGCTCATGGAGTGGCGAATTACGATGTTTCCAATGATCTATTCACTGGCCCATCGCACCCGGCAAAACGGTGAGAAGCCGTTGCGGCTGGTGCACCGGGAGAGCAACGCCTACCTGTTTGGCGACACGTTTTTGATGGTTCCTCAGGATCGTGATCGCGA
>JBLRWS010000079.1:8078-10594 GCA_047921075.1 Balneolaceae bacterium
ATGGATACCACGCGTGCATACACCGTTCGGTTTTTGGAGACAGACCGCCCTGCAGAAATTACCCTCAACGGTGAGCCGATTGTGAGCAATCCGGATGGCCGCGCCCCAGCGTCATGGGAATACGATGCCGATACGCGCACGGCGTACCTGTATCTGAATCAACACGATGTTCATCAAAAAACCGACATCGCCGTACACTACGATGAACGGCGCATCCCGCCATTTTAGCAGTGGGCCCGGGAGAGTATGCCAATCTGAAACCGGGAGTATGACACTTTATAATTGCGATCTGTAACAGTTACAGAGCTGCCAACAAGAGCTGACAGAATGGGTGGATGGTGGTTGTATGGCATGGGGATTGCGTAAACCAAAAGTGAAAACAATCAATAAACCCTATGGAGGTACATACCATGGCAATGATCAAATATTCAGAACCGACGATGGACGTATTTGGAAAACGATTCTCCGATATTATGGATGAATTCTTCAACGATGCTGTGACCAGCCGATCCAACAGTTTTACGCCGCGGATTAACATATCCGAGACAGAAAAACAGTTTGTGATTGAGGCTGAAATTCCCGGCATGGAGAAGAAAGACATTCAGGTGAATCTCGAAAATCGCCGGCTTACCATAAGCGGCGAAAGAAAATTTGAAACAGAAGAGAACGGAACGAAGTATCACCGGGTAGAGACACATTACGGCTCGTTCAGCCGATCGTTTCAACTGCCCGATGGAGTAGATGAAGATAGTGTGGAAGCCGCTTATAAAAACGGTTTGCTCACCATTACCATCAACAAAAGCGAAGAAAAATTAAAGAAACAGATTTCCGTTAAATAAACGTTAGTAGTATACCCTAAAGAGAGCAGGTTAGTTAGGGCCGGGGTTCGCGTTGACACGCGGCTCCGGTATTTTTATGATTTTGGGAACCAAAAATAAAACTGATATCACTCTATCTTATGGATAATATTACCAAGTTGCTCGCCATTCTGGCGTTGTTTCTCACCCTGTTTTTAGGTGTACAAATGGCTACTGAGACGCCTGATGGCGAACCGGTTCCGGAAACGACGTCGTCAACGTTGCAGAACAGCGCAGAACCTAAGCGTGCCGATGATATTCCAATTCGTACGCTTCGCGATTTTAACAACGCCATCGTAGATATTGCAGAGCGCGCCAATCCCACTGTGGTTACCATCACCACAACCCAAACGGTACGCGTTCGCCAACAATCACCATTTGGATTCTTTTTCAATGACCCACGATTCGATCGCGAGCAGGAGTTTCAGCGCAGCGGGCTGGGCTCCGGTGTAATTGTGGACGCCTCGCAAGGGTACATCATAACCAACAACCATGTGATCGATAATGCCGATGAGATTCGCATTCGAATGTTCAATGGAGATGAATACGATGCCGAAATTGTCGGTACCGATCCTGGCTCGGATGTGGCTGTATTAAAGGTGGAGGCCGACAACTTGCGGGAGATTCCGCTCGGCAACAGCGATGAGTTGCGGGTTGGTGAAATGGTACTGGCTATTGGTAGTCCGCTCAACGAACAATTTGCACATACGGTATCGCAGGGCATTGTAAGTGCCAGCGGCCGGGCACAACTTGGGTTGAACTTGTTTGAAAATTATATCCAGACCGATGCGGCTATTAATCCCGGTAATTCCGGCGGTGCACTCATCAACCTGAACGGCGAGCTGATCGGTATCAATACCGCTATTGCAAGCCGTAGTGGCGGCAGCCAGGGGATCGGTTTTGCCATACCGGTTAATATGGTGCGTAACGTAATGGAAGCGTTGATTACAGACGGCCGCGTATCGCGCGGATTTCTGGGTATTCAGATGGGCGGTGAAGTAGATCGTACCATGGCCAGAGCGCTTGGAATGAGCAGCCCGCGAGGGTTTGTGGTGGGCGAAGTGGTAAATGGCGGTCCGGCCGATCAGGCGGGGCTTCGCACCGGTGATGTGATTGTAAAACTAAACGGACAAGATGTGCGGGACTTTTATGACTTCCGCGTTGCTATTGCCAACATGCTGCCCGGCACCGAGATTGAACTGGAAGTTTTCCGCGATGGCGAGCTCAATACCTATACGGTAGAACTTGGCGAGTTGGAGACCGAAGACGTTGCTTCGCTCGATTCCGATCGGGAAGAAGAACTGATTGAGCAGCTCGGGTTTGAGGTAGAAAACCTGACCGATAACATTCGCCAGCAACTGCGGCTACAGGAAGATGTAGACGGTGTGGTGGTAAGCACCATCAACCAAACCAGCCGCGCGTACCGGCAAGGGCTCCGCCAGGGTGATGTGATTACTCAGGTAGCCAGCGAAAGAATTGAAACATCCGCACAGTTCTATAATGCAATGGATAGCCTCATTCAATCGGGTCGCGATGCGGTGCTTTTAAGAATTAATCGACAAGGAAACAATATGTTCGTTGCTTTCGAGTTATAACTATACTTTTGGTTGAGGTTAATAAAGCCTCTGCAGAACCCGTTTCTGCAGAGGCTTTTTTTAT
>JBLRWS010000080.1:0-10431 GCA_047921075.1 Balneolaceae bacterium
CGCCTCATCTCCCCTTTAAATAAGGCAATGCTATTTTAACATTGCCTTTTTTTGTTAATGAATGGTTTGATAAATTTCGCCAACCTATTCATCCCAAGATTTTAAATGGTACGATTCGTATATTTAAAACGTTTATACTATCAAGCATAAGTTGTAATCATATCTAATTGTATCGTGGAAACAGACGTGTTTAAGCCCGCCAATATCACAGCACCAATCCAAACTTTTCTGGCACAGTACAGAGAAAAACTCGAAGAGCTCTTTCATGAGCGAAACGATGAGAATGAGATGCTAAGCACACGAGGGCTACCACCGTATGTGATGCGGCAAGTTCTTGAATGTAATCCATTATCCGCGTTCATACCGGATCAGTATGGCGGTCGTGGCGCTATTACAGGCGAAGCCCTCTCCATGCTTGAAACATCATCCTATCAAAGTCTGCCTCTTTCATTAATGATGGGCATCAACGGGGCACTTTTTTTACAACCCCTTGCAAATTATGGGCATGAAAATGTAAAAGAGACGGTTTTTAGGCGGTTTATTGAAGAGAAGAACATGGGCGGTTTGATGATTACCGAACCGGATTTTGGATCTGATGCACTGAGAATGCAGACCGGGTTTATGCAGAAAGACGATGGATTGTATTCCATAAAAGGTACTAAACATTGGGCAGGGTTAACGGGTTGGGCCGACTTCTGGCTTATTACCGCCCGCAGTATGGATGAACAAGGAGAACTTGGCCGCGATATCGGATTTTTTGTACATGATAGTAGCGAAGGCGGTATCGAGGTGGAAGAGTATTTCAAAAACCTTGGCCTTTATATGCTTCCCTATGGCCGAAACAAAATCGATATATCGATTGACGAATCGCAACGGCTTGAGCCCACATCAACCGGTATCACAATGATGCTGGATATACTCCATCGCAGCCGCCTTCAGTTTCCGGGCATGAGTACCGGTTACCTCAGACGCATGATGGATGAAGCGCTGGATCACTGTAAAAATCGGTTTGTTGGAGGATCGAGCCTATTTCAATACGATCAGGTAAAAAAGCGTCTTGCGGCACTTCAGTCGTACTTTACGGTTAGTTCTGCGATGAGTTTCTTCACCAGTACCAACGTTCCTTTGGAGCAGGATACATCCCGAATGGATGTAGCTGCAAACTCGATTAAAAGCGTGGTTACGGATTACATGCATGAAGCCTCGCAATCGCTGCTTCAACTGGTCGGTGCAAAAGGGTATAAGCTGGATCACATTGCGGGCCGTTCGCTGGTAGATAGCCGTCCATTCCAAATATTTGAAGGATCGAACGACATTCTCTATCAACAAATTACAGAATCGATTCTGAAGATGATGCGACGATCTAAAGAGACCAATCTCTACAACTTCCTGAGCTCGTACACCCTTACAGAAAACGCTGCCGGATACTTCAAGTCGAGTCTGGACTTTGATATTGATCCAAAAATGGCACAACGTAAACTGGTGCAGTTGGGCCGTGCCATCGGGCGTATCGTTTCGATGAACATGACCATCAAGCTGGGGTCTGCCGGGTTTAACAGTGATATGATTTCGAATTCGCTGAAAGTACTCAGATCCGAAATTGAAACACTGATATCGGCATTTGGCGCCGAAGAGCATCCTATCGTGTTGGATGATTATTCCGATGACAGCTCTTGGTTTCAGCTGATAAAAGCGTAAATCACCGTTCAATCATGTACCGGTTATGAAGACCTTGGTAGCATTAACCGGAGCCGGAATCAGCGCGGAGAGCGGCTTGGCAACGTTCAGGGGCGCAGACGGCTTATGGGAAGGATATCGGATCGAAGAGGTTGCATCTCCCGAAGGGTGGCACCGGGATAAAAAAACGGTTCTTGAATTTTATAACAAACGCCGCACTCAAGCTGCTGAAGCAAAACCCAATCCGGCTCACAAGATTCTGGCCGAACTGGAGACTTCTTTTGACGTGCAGATCGTAACACAAAACGTAGATGACTTGCACGAGCGCGCAGGATCAGCCAATGTTACACACCTTCACGGGATGTTGCGTCAGGCCAGAAGCAGTATCGATCCCGAACAGATTATTGATATCGGTTCCAAAGAGATTCACCTCGGTGATAAAGCCCCCGACGGCAGTCAGCTCAGACCAAACGTGGTTTGGTTCGGAGAGCCGGTTCCCATGGTTGAAGTGGCGGCTGATATTGTATCGCGGGCAGATATTTTGCTGGTTATAGGAACCTCTCTGGTCGTGTATCCTGCAGCAGGATTGATCGACTTTGCAGAACGGGGTATTCCAAAATACGTGATTGACCCGGTACGGCCCGATGCGGCTGCAGCTTCTGATTGGGTGCATATCAGCAAAACAGCCGGAGAAGGAATGCAGCAGGTGAACCAAATTTTAAAGAAAAAACATACCCATGAATAACCAAAAGAAAGCAACTGAGCAAGAGAAAGAAGCTCTGGAAAAATATTTACTACAATTTCTGAACCTTGAAAAACAGTTTCCTCTGCTGCCGGGCATCAACAACGAAAAAGCGATGGCCGACCTGTTTGGGTTGGAACAGTCAGAGCTGACAAAACTTCGGGCACACTTTCGGGAAAATGCCCGTGATGCGGCACTCGAGATACTCAAAGATGATGATGTAACCGACTGGATAGATCAACTTCCGTTTTCAAAAGAGGATACTATTTCGGTGATTGGAGATTCATCAACCGATGACATGCAGGGTTGGTTTGAGATACTGAAACACGTATTGGATATATCGATTCCGGAGGCAAACTTTACGTTTATCAATGCCGGTATTTCGAACAATACCAGCTCGGAAGCACTTCGCCGAATGCATCGCGATGTTCTGAGCCACGAGCCGGACTGGGTGTTTGTATCGCTGGGCACATTTGATGCTATTCGCCTGCACATCGCTCCCAAGCGTACTCTCCTGCCTCTTTCTGAAACGTGGGAAAATTTATCCACGATTGAAGATGCCATTAAAACATCAACAAAAAATCCGCCTGTATGGATTTCCCCAACACCGGTGATACCCGGCTTGCTGGATGAGATGGAACTGTTCGATTTTGACCTGGAAGAACAGGATTTGGTTCAGGTACGACAGGTTATTTCCGGTAAAACCGGATTTGTGGTAGACCCCACCGGAACACGTTTTGGAAATCCACCGGAAGCCTGGTATTACTTAAGTGATGGCATAAACCCATCTCTTTCAGGACATGTGAACACCGTGAAAGCCATACTTTATACGCTTACACAGACGGAAGAGACTCCGGGAGCTAACATAGAAAAGCGTTAACTAAAATCGCGTGCTGAAACGGAACACCTGCAAGGCGGGTTCGTAACCGGCTTTCAATCGATTGCCGGACAGGTCGGTGTAGCTGGCAATCTGCGGCGACAGAAAGTTGAAGGAACCAAAACCGGAATCTACTTCAACCAACGCATCTCTATCGAGAAGTTTTGAGGCCATAAAATCGCGATTCCGCTGAGCTAATACAAAGGTATCGAACAAACCAAAGCCGAACCCGACCCACGCTCCAATACTGCTGCCATATTGCAAGCCATCAACCTGCGGTTCATCGGCAATCAACATAACGGCTGAGCTAAGTACAGCTCCTAATGCGGCTCCGTAGATGGTATCGAGCAACAGGATGATGGAAGAGTTATTACCATCATTAAAGGTGCCGGAAATAAAGAACTGTTGTCCCTGTGGAAGCGTGGTGAGGTCATAAACGGCAAAGGCGCCACCGGCCAAAATTCCGGCTCCCAATCCAACCCGGAGAGGGCCAAAATCACCATCATCCTGTAGTCCCATCACAGAAAGTCCCAAAATAGAACCTGTAATGGCACCATTTAGAATGTTCCCGGCAAGTAAATCGGTTGTTTGTGCTTTTGTTTGGATAACGCTTCCAATGACGAGGAGGGCGCTTAGAAGAAATGCAGGAAGGATTTTTTTCATGCTATTGAACGATTGAAAAGTTCGGGGTTGAAGGTGGACATCCAAACATCATGCGGGATCGGCCAGAGATACAGGTAATAGTTTGCCGTTGTAAAACGTATGAGCGTTTAAAAGAAACTCAGCGATGTAAGCTCCCATTTGTTCAGGCTGCATGGGCACTTCTATTCCGGGGAAAGCGCTGTTCAGCATCTCGGTTTGTACCGCCCCCAGGCAAAGGCAGTTGCACGAAACGGACTCGTTGGCCAGTTCGGCAGCGATGCACTCAGTGAGTATCGCCAGTGCTCCTTTGGTTGCGCTGTAGGCGGAGAGCCCCGGAAATTTACTGCTTCCCTGAAAACCTCCCATACTTCCTATATTCACAATATGTGCATTTTTATTGAAAAAAGGCACCAATTCACGAATCAGCAGAGCGGGCGCAATCATATTCACATTGGCCTGGGCCAACCAGTCCTCCCGGTTCTGCTGCGTAAAGGGTTTGTTGATCAGAACACCGGCATTGTTAAGCAGCCCATCCAGCCGGATGTTTTCTTGATTGATTGTGTTTTTAATTTTGAGGATGCCGTCATCCATGGCCAAATCAGCTGAAATGGCAGTGATCGATCCGGGATGGAGGCTTACCAACTGATCAAGCTTATCAGCTGAGCGGGCAACGGCTACAATGTGATGGCCCTGCTCGGCCAGTATGGATGCTGTTTCGAAACCAATGCCGCGACTGGCACCGGTAATAAGCAATTTTTTTTGCATAGGTCGTTTCTTTTTTCCCTGGCTGTAAAAGTAAGAAAATGATGATGCAATAGAAGCCTCTTTTGTTGATTTTGAAAGCGCTTTTTTTGTTTCTTTAGGCACCATCAATTCTGGCAGAGTATTCTGCAATCATAAATTGAGCGCTCACATGGATAACGATATAACCGATCGGTTGATTCCGTCTCATATTCGACAGTTAAAAGGGTATGTAGCCGGCAAAACAATTGCTGAGGTAGCGGAAACATACAAACCGGAGCAAATTTCAAAGCTCGCATCCAACGAAAATCGTTTGGGGTGCAGTCCGCGTGTGCACCCGGCCGTGATGGAAGCAATGCGTGAGATTCAGGATTATCCCGATCCGATTGCGCGCAAATTGAGAGCAGCACTATCCAAAAAAAATGGGGTTTCCGAAAATGAGATTCTGATTGCCGCCGGTTCAGAAAGTATTCTCTCCATTCTTTGCCGCACCTTTCTTGAACCCGGTGATGAGATTGTAACCGTGGATGCCACCTTTGTTGGCATTTTTGTACAGGCCGGAGTAATGAATGCTACGCTGAGGAAGGTGCCGCTGCATGATGATTTCTCGTACAACGGTTTGGCCATGGCAGAGCAAATTGGTGATAAAACCAAGTTGGTGTATCTGGCCAATCCCAACAATCCCACCGGTACCTATATTCCTAAAGAGGAGTTTGAGGCGTTCATCGACGCTGTGCCGGAGCATGTGGTGATCGTTGTGGATGAGGCGTATTATGAATATGCGCGGGATGTTGTAGATTTTCCGCACGCGGTATCTTACCGCCGTAAAAACATGATGGTTTTACGTACCTTTTCCAAAGCGTACGGATTGGCAGGATTTCGCATTGGCTATGCCATAGCGCACCCCGAGTGGATCACCCAAATGATGAAAACCAAGCTCACTTTTGAGCCAACTGCACCTGCTCAGGCGGCCGCTTTGGCAGCCTTGGAAGACGAGGATTTTTTACAGGAATCGGTTCAGCTTGTAAAACGGGAACGAGCTAAACTGGCGCACTTTTTGGACGATCAAGGAATCTCTTATGTACCCTCAATCGCAAATTCTTTGTTGTTACAGTTTGCATCTGAAGAGGAGGCCGGTACCTTTACACAGGAAATGTTGAAGAAGGGAGTTATTTTGCGGCAAACAACTGCGTTTGGCTTGCCCGACTGTGTTCGGGTCTCAATCGGGACCGATGGCGAAATGCAGCACTTCAGAAAGTGTTGTATGAATGTGTTAACAGAAATTTTGAGTTAAGTATGGCAGCTAAGAAACAGAGTAGTACATCGATTGATTGGAAAGAGATCGCCCAATGGATGCTTTTATCACGAGCAATGGACGAGAAAGAAGAGAACGAACTGGTGCCCGATAAAAAGGTTCTCTATCAGTTCTCTGCACGCGGCCACGAGCTGGCGCAGATGCTTCTGGGCAAGCATTTAACGCATCCGAAGGATGCTGCCAGTGCATACTATCGTTCGCGCCCGCTGATGCTCTCCCTCGGGCTTGACCTTGAAGATGCCATGGCCTCGCCGATGGGTAAATCGGGCGGGTATAGCGATGGCCGGGATATTGGAGTGGTGTGCAATATGGCCGCTAAAAACGGAGTAAAAGTGCTGCCCATGGCCGGGGATGTAGGCTCGCAGTACACCCCCGCAGTAGGTTGGGCACAGGCCATTGAGTACCGGCGTACGGTACTGAAAGATTCTGAATATGATGGCGCTATTTCTGTGATTCTGGGTGGCGACGGCTCCGTAGCTACCAATGGATTCTGGTCGGCACTGACCATGGCAACCACACTCAATCTTCCGGTCTTGTTTTTTATTGAAGACAACGGCTATGGAATTTCCGTTGAGAGCCATTTTCAAACGCCCGGTGCCAATATCGCAAATAACCTTCGCTCATTTAAAAATCTAAACATTCTGGATGGCGACGGCACGGAGCCGGAAGAGGCAAACGAACACATCGAGAAAGCTGTCAGCTACGTACGTAGCCGTAAAGGGCCTGTGCTGTTACGTCTTACCGTACCGCGACTGAATGGCCACTCCTATCAGGATAATCAATCCTACAAGGAGAAAAAGCTGATCGAGCAGGAGAAAAAGCGCGACCCGCTCACGAAATTGAAATCGTTCTTGGTGCCATCCATCCTCTCAAAAAAAGAGTGGAGTACTCTTGAGAGTGATGCGTCCGCAACCATTGATTCGGTAGCCGAGCGGGCATGGAATCGGGATGATCCGGACGCGGATAAAATCCATGACTTTGTTTTTGCCGATACCGGAAAGGATGGAGAACCCATCATTCAAAAAGTTGGCGGCCTTGCGGCAGAGGGTGTGGAATTGCCTAAAACAACCGAACAACCTTCCTCTGGAAAACAGCGAATTAATATTGTTGAGTCGATCCGAAAAACGCTTGAATCAGAGTTGAAGGCCAATGACCGTCTGGTGGTATTTGGCGAGGATGTGGGCGCAAAAGGCGGCGTACACGCTGCCACGATGGGACTCCAAAAAGCATTTGGTGAAGAGCGGGTGTTTGATACCAGTTTGTCGGAAGAGGGTATTGTTGGCCGTGCCGTTGGCCTGGCCTATGCAGGGTTGATGCCGGTAGCTGAAATTCAGTTTCGGAAATATGCCGATCCTGCTACCGAACAGATCAAAAATTGCGGCACCATCCGATGGCGTACAGCCAATAAATTTGCGGCGCCAATGGTGATTCGCATGCCCGGTGGGTTTGCCAAGTGCGGCGATCCCTGGCATAGTGAGTCTAACGAGGTGTTTTTCGCTCACATCGTAGGCTGGCAGGTTGCCTATCCCTCCAATGCCGAAGATGCCGCTGGCCTTCTGCGAACGGCAATGCGCGACAACAACCCCACGATTTTCTTTGAGCACCGAAACCTGCTCGACAGCAAATATGCACGGCGGCCCTATCCCGGCGATGAGTTTGCACTGCCCTTTGGCAAAGGAAACGTACTGCAGGAAGGAGATCGGGTTACGGTGGTTACATGGGGTGCCATGTGCGAACGGTGCGAAAATGTAGCCGCAACGTTTGGCAGTGATGTTGAAGTGATCGACCTGCGAACCATTATGCCGTGGGACCGCGATCTGGTATACCAATCGGTTCGGAAAACCAACCGCTGCCTGATTGTGCACGAAGATACACGAACGGCCGGCTTCGGCGCCGAAATAGCCGCGGCTATTACAGATGATTGCTTCACAGACCTTGATGCGCCTGTGAAACGATGCACCATGCCGGACATTCCGGTTCCTTATAATGTGGGGTTGATGAACCGTGTTTTGCCGAGCGAGGAGACCATCAAAAAAGAGATAGAGGGCATCCTGGAGTTTTAACGTGGTGTAATGCTTTAAAATTCATGAAAAGCTCACGCTGATTCCGTATTCTAAAACTCCGTAAGCAGTCGGGCTGATCGGAAGAAAAAACCCTGTTATGCGCCTTGTAACCAAATTACTTGTCAGCTTCATCACGGTTGCTGTGTTGGTGCTCATCACCGGTTCATTTTCATACTATCTGAGTGAGACCATCAAAAATGATCTTATCGTAGAGAGTAACGAAACGACCACCGAGTTGCAGCGAATTACCGATATGACGGTGACACTTCAGAATTCCCTTCTGTACTTGCGAAATTATGTTACAGAGAGAGGAAAAGTTCGTGCAGGGGATGAATCGCTCACTACAGCTTCGCAGCTGCGCACATCGGAGGAGAATGTACTGCGAAATTTAGAAGAGTTTGAGCTCCATCTGAATGTGGCAATGGTGGATTCCAGAAATCATAATTTCTCCTCTGTAGAACTAAGTGATGTACATTTATCGATGCATCAGCTTTTGGATTCGTTGCAGTCGGCATTTGATCCATACCAGACATTAACTCTTGAACTCATCGAGCTGGAGCGGGAGGCGGCATATGGCGAAGAGGTTTTTAACGTAACGATTGAGCCCTATTTTCGGAATACATTGCTGCCACTGTTGCAAAACCTGCGGGGCAATTCGGCTGCTTTTGTTGCCCTGCAGCAGGTAGAGCTGGAAGAGCGTGCAGAGCGAACAGCGAATATCATAATCACCATCACCATTTTAGCTTTTGCACTATCGCTGTTTTTGGCATTCATTACGTATAGTTCGATCGCAAAACCGCTCAAAGAAATATCCACAGTAACAAGAGAAGTAGGACGGGGCAATTTGGATAAAAGAATTGCGATATCGTCGAATGATGAGCTGGGCTATCTTGCCGACTCCTTTAATACCATGGCAGAGAATCTGAGCAAGAGCATGGTATCCCGCTCCTATGTGAATAACATTGTACAGTCGATGGGGGATATGTTGATGGTTGCCGATTCAAAAGGGGACGTGAAGCTGTCGAATAAAATGGTGTACGAGAAGCTGGGCTATTCCGAACGGAAACTGGAAGATTTTAAGATATGGGAGCTATTTAACGAAGCAGACCGTGAGAATATCTTCAACTTGTTTCATGATTCAGACCGGGATATTTCCACCAACGAGACAATTATAGTAACCTATGATCAAGACGAGATACCGGTCATTTTCTCGTTTAACAAGGTGGAAGATGAGCTGAAAGATGAGAACAACTGGGTATTTGTTTTTAGCGATGTATCGAAGCTTAAAGAGGCGGAGCAAAAAATTACGGCATCCCTCCATGAAAAGAACATTTTACTGGCCGAGATACACCATCGTGTAAAAAACAACCTGGCGGTTATATCGGGCCTTTTACAGATGCAGATGTGGAATATCGAGAATGAGAATGCCCGGGAAGCGTTGCTGCAAAGCCAGCTCCGTATTCAGTCCATTGCATTGGTGCATGAGAAATTATACAAAAACGATACGTTTGCCGAGATCCTGATTTCCGAATTTATCGAAGAGCTGGTCGAAACCGTGGCTGCCTCCACATCCAACCCCGATAAAAATATACAGATTGTATATGATCTGGAGCCGGTAAAAATGAATATCAATCAGGCCATACCGTTTTCACTTTTGGTGAATGAGTGCATTGTAAACGCCTATAAGCATGCGTTTCCAGAGCGTAAAGATGGCGAGATCCGTGTAATGTTAGTCCGCAACGGCTCGTCGATTGAGGTGGAAATTACGGACGACGGAATTGGCTTACCCGATCACTTCGATATTCAATCAGAAAGTTCACTCGGTGTTACGCTGATCCGTACGCTGGTTAATCAGTTAAAAGGAGAAGCGGACTATATTCGGGATAAAGAGACAACCGGCACCCGGTTTGCAATGCGCTTTAAGCTGGATGAGGAGGATTGAAGTGGGAAGCTATTTGATACATCGAAATTTTATGAATGGTATTCTGAAGCACCTGGATATACCGTTTGATGCATAAAAATCCTCTCCCCGGCGTTCTGGCAGGGTCTGCCGTGGATGAGGTTTGAGCCACGACAGTACTTTTCTCGCCATTCCTTGTTGTACGTGCCAAATGATAAAAGCACTGATTCCGAATAAGGAGATACCCGGAAATAAAAAATCCCTAACTCCAGATGGAACCAGGGACTTTCTTTGGTACCGCGTACGGGATTTGAACCCGTGCTACCGCCGTGAAAGGGCGGCGTCCTAGACCCCTAGACGAACGCGGCGTGATGATGTAATGATTCCGGCTGGAACCGAGTAAAAAAAACGGGAGCCCAATGGGAATTGAACCCACGGCCTCCAGGGCCACAACCTGGCGCTCTAACCGACTGA
>JBLRWS010000081.1:0-10288 GCA_047921075.1 Balneolaceae bacterium
TTCCCCTTCAGATAGCGGATCACATCGGTGATATCGATGGCCAGGGAGATCACGATGGTGATGAGCAGTGCCATCAGATAGGTGGCAAACCAACCCTCTGCGCCGGGAATGGAGGTGGCGATCCACACGGCAAGAGGAATCCATAAAACGTGGCCGAAGCCCATAATCCGGGTAAACCCATAGGCCGAGTAGAGGCCCATCATCAGCATGGACGAAATCATAAAAATGACCACAATAGCTTTGGCCAGATACTCGTCCCAAAAAGCGATCGCGGCAAGATGGATGACCATCATAAAAAAGACCCACATCACTTCATAAATGGGGCGCTTCAACAGTTCGGTGAAAAAGTGTAGCGGATTGTTCATAGGTGGTGTGGTTTATCCGATAAATACAAACGATTCAGGTATGAATGATCACATTTGTGTAAAAACCCAGATCTTTCTAAAAATAATGGCCGCAATAGGTTAGCGATAATCAGCAAAGCGGGTGCAGAAGGCTTGCGCCGTCAGCATTCACTCAGGCTGATGGGGATATTCACTGCCAGGCCGCCGTCGGAGGTCTCTTTGTACTTGGAGTTCATATCTTTGGCGGTGTCCCACATGGTGTTTACCACCGCATCGAGCGAGACACGCGCTTTTTCGGGATCGCTGTGAAGCGCCAGCTGTGCCGCGGTAATTGCCTTGATGGCGCCCATGGTGTTGCGTTCGATGCAGGGCACCTGCACCAGGCCGGCAATCGGGTCGCACGTAAGCCCAAGGTGATGCTCCATCGCGATTTCTGCTGCCATCAGGCACTGGTCTACCGAACCGCCCCGCACTTCGGTAAGGCCGGCTGCGGCCATGGCCGACGACACCCCGATCTCGGCCTGACAGCCGCCCATGGCTGCCGATATGGTGGCGCGCTTTTTGAAGATGCTGCCGATTTCCGACGCTGTGCAGAGAAATCTAAGAATGGCCTCCTCGTCCTGCCCTGTTCGGAAGGCAATCAGATACTGCAACACCGCCGGTATAACGCCCGCCGCACCGTTGGTTGGAGCCGTCACCACTCGGCCGAAGGAGGCGTTCTCTTCATTAACGGCCAGTGCAAAGCAGCTTACCCAATCCAAAATTGTTGCAAAGGAATCGCCGCTGCTTTGGATGGCGCTGCACCACTCTTCATACGATTGGTAGGTGGAACCATCCAGCATCCGCTGATTGATACGCGGTGCACGGCGCATCACCTGCAGCCCGCCCGGCAAGATCCCTTCAGTATGGCAGCCGCGATAGATGCAATCCGCCATGGTTCTCCAGATCGTAAGCACCGCTTCGCGTGTCTCCTGTTCCGATCGCCAGGAGCGCTCGTTTTCGAGGATCACCCCGGAGATGGGCAGCCCGCTTTGTCGGCACCATTGGTCGAGATCTTTGGCTGACTCGATGGGAAAGGGCAGCTCCACATCTTCACTCTCGGAACGATCTTCTTCGCCCTCTTTTACCACAAAGCCGCCGCCAACAGAAAACCAGGTCTCTTTCAGGAGTGACGCGTTGGCCAGGTGGGCGATGAAGGTCATCCCGTTGGGGTGAAAATCGAGAATGGAATCGGTGAGAAAGTGGATGTCTCGTTGCGGATCGAATTCAATCGGTCCGCCGGGGAGGTGCAATGTTTTGGTTTCGCGGATTTTCTGAATCGTTTCGTCGATCGTGGTGGAATCGAAGGTGACGGGATCGGCCCCCATCAGCCCAAGCATGACGGCAAAATCGGTACCGTGCCCTTTTCCTGTTTTTGCCAGTGATCCGTGAAGGTGCACTTCCAGCCGCCGGATCTCATCGAACCGCCCGTTCAGCTTTTGCAAAAAACGGCCGGCCGCTTTCCACGGGCCCAGCGTGTGTGAGCTGCTTGGGCCCACACCGATTTTAAACATGTCGAGAACAGAAATAGACTCCATAAAGATAGCAATGCGTCGTGTGTTGGCAGACTCCGATCAAAAAAATAGAACTACTTACCCGGCGGCTGAACAGCCCTCCGTGCGACGGGTGTCGACGATAGAGAAGATGCGCCAATCGCCGTCACTTCGCACCAGGTTCATCGTGTTCACACCGCAGTGAGAAAACGTGCCGGCCCGAATAAAGGTATAGTGCATCCAGGCGGTGGCAAGGTGTCCGTCTATGTGAATCTCCATGCTGTCGATCACCTCATCCAGCGTGCCCTCTCCGGCCTGGCTGATAGCAGCGGCAAATTGCTGCAGATCGGCCGCGCGGCGTTCGGTGGTTCCGTCCGGCTGAGGAGCCACTGTGTGCAGGGTGGCATCGGGCGTGAGCTGAGCAAGAAATTTCTCTCCGTCTGCCTCACGCATGCCATCAAACAGGGTGATGATGGTGGCGTGGACATCCGCCTCCTGAGCCTCCGCCACAAGGGGAGCGATGAGTAACAGACTTAAAACTGCACAGATGGTTTTAAAAAATCGATTCAATTCTCTTTCCTCTATGTGTAGACCAAGGTTTCTGTTGCCGAAAGGTATCATTATCACCCGTAATCAACAATATGGATAAGAGGGGTTGCCGTGCGGGGAGGAGAAATGGGTTGATCAAGCGAATCTCTGAAAAAGGAAATGAACCTTGAAACAGACCCTTATCAGCCGCGCCCGGTTTGCCGATACGCCGAAAGCTGTCCCGTTTTACAAACCGGGACAGCGAATCCGGAACGGCGTCACATCCCTTTATAATCGAATTCTCACACCACCCGTTACGGCAATACCGGCTGTATTAAAGCCGTATACCTCGGTAAAGTCGGTATCAAACAGATTGCGTACCTGCCCATACACACTCACCAGCCCGCCCTGCAGGGTATACTCTCCGTAGAGATGCACCAGCGTGTAGGAATCGAGCAGCACCGTCTCCTGTGCAAAGTTATTGGCAGGGTTAAAGAAAAGATCATCCCGTTCGCCGTTGTATTCGGCCTCTGCACGCAGCATCAGCCGGTCGGTGACTGACGCCGAAACCGCTGCTCCGAGATTGTGTGCAGGCCGCCGAATCAGATTATCTTCCCGCACGGTTTGCCCGTTTTCGTCGGTGGTAACCAGCCGCCCGGTGGTGTAGTTGTAGTGCGCAGAAAGCCGCACCCGATTGGTGGCAATCCAGTCGCCCCGCAGTTCCACACCTTCGTCGTCCTGCTGATCGCGGTTGATGAAGCCCTGCACGCCCGTAAAGAGAATCAGGTCGTCAATTTCCCGGTTAAAATAGAGTCCCGACAGCTTTAACGACTCCCGCAGCAACGTGACTTCTGCACCTGCGTGAATGTAGCGGCTGGTTTGCGGCTGCAGCTCAGGGTTGGGTCCAAACGGGCCAAACAGTTCATCAAGCGTGGGCGCTTTAAAGCCGGTCGTAAACGAGGCGGTAAGCTTTACACTGGGCAGCAGCTGGTATGCCGGTGCCACACTGTAGGTGGCGTTTTCGCCATACTGGGTGTGGATATTTAATCGGTAGCCAAGCTCCGTGCTGAACCCGGCCAGATCCTGAATCAGCAGCGTTGCATACGGGCTGGTAATCTCGGATTGAAAGGATGGAGCGTCCTGTACCGGAATGCGAAACTGCTGATAATTCAAGCCCGCCATCGCTTTTACATGACGATGGAGCTGCGCCGTTCCAAACAGATCGGCATTGTGAAAGCGTCCGTCAAATTCGCTGGAAAAACTGCTGATAAACGCCCGTTCGGTACGCGTATAGTTGTATCCGGCGTTCAGGGCAAACCGATCCCGATCGTAGCGCGCCGTAAACCCAGGGTGCACCATTGTCAGCTCAAACTGTTGGTCGGCATCGGCAAACGCGCCGGCATCAAAATCACCGTCAAACCGGCTGTAGGTAATAAACGGGGAAACGGTGAGCCCATCTGCGGGTTTCAGGTCGAGCTTGGCGTAGAGATGATCGGAATCAAATCCATCCTTTTCGAACGAGTCGGCCGTGCCGGGATTTCGGGCCGAGCTGAATCCATCGCTGGATGCTCGCTTATAGCTTACGGTATACCCAGCACGAGGCGCAGCCGAGCCGTGCACGGAAACCGAGCCGTTAAAGGTGTTAAACGACCCGTATGATAGATCTGACTCCAACTGGAAGGGCTCCTGTCCGCTCTCACGCGTGATGATGTTGATGACGCCGGCTACCGCATCGGTTCCGTACAGTGTAGATTGACTGCCTTTCAGTATTTCGATCCGTTCAACGTTATGCGGCGACAATAGCCGCAGATCGAACAGGCCGCCGGAGCCCGACGGATCGTTAAGCGGCAGGCCGTCTTTCAAAATCAGTGTAAAAGTGGCCGAGGCGCCCTGCATGAAGAGAATCTGCGGATTGGCAGGCGAGCCAAAACTGTCGTTTACACGAATGCCACTCTGGGCATTTAGCAGCTGGGCGATGTTTCGGGCGGCGCTCTGCTCAATCTGCTGCCGGCTGATTACCTGTATCGGTTTGGTGGTTTCGCGTTGGAGCTGCGGAATTTTGGATGCGGTTACCACCACACGGTCCAGTTCGAGTGTGTCGGCCGGCGCACTGCCGGAGAGTTGTTGGGCCTGCAGTGCCGGAACGGCTAAAAGCGTGGCGATAATGAGTAGAAGTTTTAGTGCGTTGCTCATGGTTTATCGATTGTTTTTGAGTTTGAACCAATGAGCTTTCGAGAAAACAGGAGAAAGGATTATACCGTATTTCAGCAAACCTGCAAACGCTGAAACAGCACGTCCATCTTCCCGGCCTTTCCTCCGAAAGCCTGAATTATGTTGTGCAAACAGGCAGGTCTTCTGACTTCCTCCTATTTCAGCAGCCTTCCCGCTCCTGATATATGGAACAGTGGCAATGCAGGGCTGAAAAATAACAGAGGTTACAGCTACGGGGATAGTTCCGGATTTTCACCGGATTCCCTTTTCATTCCGTCCATCTTGCGAATGGACAGAAACCTATTGCGGAAGGATGGTACTCCAATTTGCACTGCTTGTCAAGTACCGCTGCCAATTTGAGCTCTGAATGGCGGGGCCTGCACAGGGTGTTGGATATTTTTCTTTTCTGTACATTTGAATCGATATCCCTGCGTCCAAGCGGTATCTGTACCTGACCTTGCCGACATCGCCTGGTCTCAAACTTTATGAGGAGGCTTTGAAAAGCCTCCTAATATTCAACCCATATCGGTATGACATTACTCAAAAAAATCGGGCTTCTCCTTGCTGCTGTCGCAATTCTGATTCTGCTTCTTCTGCTGAGCATGGTTCGTCCCGATATCTCTGCAGACACCTTGCACGAACGCTATACAGATGACGCCTCAACCTTAATGAGCATCGACGGGATGGAGGTACACGTGAACGATGTGGGCAGTGGGCCCACACTGTTGATGCTGCACGGCATGTTCGCGTCACTGCATACCTGGGATGCCTGGGCCGACGCTTTTCATGATGAATACCGCGTGGTGCGGGTTGACCTGCCCGGGTTTGGCCTTACAGGCCCGCATCCCGATGGGGATTATTCCCTGCGGGCATCCATGCACCTGCTGGAGTCGATTCGGGATGAGCTGCAGATCGACCGGTGGACCGTGATTGGCAACTCGATGGGTGCCGGGCTTGCACTCAGCTATGCCCAGCTCTTTCCCGATCACACAGACGGTATTGTCCTGTTTAACGGCGGGCGCCTGCTCTCGTTACCCACCCGTGCCGATCGGGAATCCACAGGGCAACCGCCAGCAACCGAAGAGCGCAGAACAGCCGAGGCACGCCCTTCGCGGGTGCTGCAGGCACTGGGCAATCCGGTACTGAGGAAGATGTTGAGTGTGATGACGCCCAAATTTCTGATCTCTTCCGCGCTGGGCGAGGTCTACGGAAATGCAGAACGGCTTCAACCTGAAACCGTAACCCGTTACTACCAATTGCTGCGGCGGGAGGGAAATCGACAGGCCTATCTGAGCCGAACGCAGGGTTCAACCCGGGAGCCGGCCGAGTTGCCGCCCCTGCCGGAACCGGTTGGCATCTCCGAATCTGCCATCCCGGTACTCATTCTTTGGGGCGAGCTCGATTCGTGGATACCGGTTCACCGAGGCCGGCAGCTTCACAACGCGATTCCACACTCGGAGCTGATTCTATACCCGGATCTTGGCCACGTGCCGATGGAAGAAGACCCCGCGCGAACCATTGCCGATGTGCGCCGTTTTTTGGAAGCTGCGCATTGATCATCCATCCCAATATTAGAAAAGAGAGCAGCGCTTGAAAGTTCTTGACTATTGTCTTAATTTTATAGACAATTTTCAGTAATCGTTCATGCCATGTCAGAAATCCAGTATACCGAAAGCGCTGCATCCAGCCGTGTGCAACAGGTAGCCGTTAAATACCGGGTGCATGAAGAGAATGCATTTACTCTTATTAACCGTGCGCAAAACGGGCTTCCGGTATCCGCTTTTCACGATCTCATCGGCATATCCGGCTTGTCCAACGAAGAGCTTGCCGGTCTCCTCGATCTCTCCTACAAAACGATACAGCGCTATCAGAAAGATGGGAAAAAGCTGAGTGCCTTAAACAGCGAGCAGCTTCTGAAAATGATCGTCCTCTGGCAAAAAGCGGAAGAGGTTTTCGGAGATCTTGCGTCCTTCACACGCTGGCTTCGCAAACCTGCGGTGGGGCTCGGAAACCGGGTTCCCATGCCCTTTCTGCAAACCTCCGGAGGCATCGATCTCATCCGCGAAGAGCTGCTCCGCATCGAGCATGGCGCGCTGGCTTAAGCAGCTATGAACGTCTACCGGATCACGACGGCTAAATGGGCAGATAACCTTGCGGGATCGGGCTATCCGGCCCGGTGGAATTCGAAAGGTGTATACATGGCCTATACGGCATCGAGCCGCGCACTGGCCTGTCTGGAAAATTTGGTGCACCGATCGGGCGAAGGGCTTCATAACCGGTTCCGGATTGTTGAGATAGAGATCCCTGACCTGGTATCCATCCAAAAAATACGTGCCGATTCACTTCCTGAAGGGTGGTACAAAACGGGCCACTACCCCACATGCCGGCACATTGGTGACCGATGGATTGAGGGGGGAACGAGCTTGCTTCTGGAAGTCCCCTCCTCCATCATTCAAGAGGAGACCAACGTACTGATCAACCCGCGCCATCCGGAATTCAGTGAGGTGAAGATTGCCGACATCAGGAAATTTCGGTTTGACGAACGGTTGTAGTGTTTCTACTGCCTACCCGTTTATCCGTTTTCTTCACGGTGAGAAGCGAAGCAATTAGCAGATGATATTGATCGGCGATGGCGGACTGTGACTGATTTGTCAGGGCGGCGTGCAGTGTCGTGGTTGAGGTCACTCAGTAGAATCCCGTTCACGATTACGGGCCGCTCGGCCAAACAGGTATTTTTCCAGTTCTACAATAACGAATACGCCCACTCCCCCGGCCAGCGGAAAGAGCCAGTATCCGGCTGCCATCCCCGCCGTACCAAACCACTCATTCATAAAGGGAGCGTAGGTAAACAGCAGCTGAAAAACGATGAGTACACCGGCGGCCACAAAAGCATATCGGTTCGCAAAAAATCCACGGCCAATAGAGGGGCGGTGCATGTTGCGGCAGTTGAACAGATAGAAGAGCTGCCCGGCTACAAGTGTGTTCACAGCTACGGTTCGGGCACTTTCAACCTCATAGCCACCGGTTCTCAGATAGTAGTAAAGAGTGAGTGTAACACCCCCGATTAAGACCGACACAAACAGTACCCGCCACACGAGGTAGCGGTCCAGAATTGGGACTTCGGGATTACGAGGCAGCCGCTGCATCACCCCCGCCTCGGCCGGTTCAAACGAGAGCGCCAGGGCCAGCGTAACTGCCGTGATCATATTCACCCACAGGATTTGAACAGGGGTAATCGGCATCACCAGCCCCATCAGCAGCGCAGCTACAATCACCAGCGATTCCGCGCCGTTGGTGGGCAGAATAAAGAGAATGGCCTTGCGGAGGTTGTCGTAAATGCGCCGCCCTTCTTCCACGGCGTTGGCGATGGAAGCGAAATTATCATCCGCCAGCACCATCTCCGCGGCCTCTTTGGTCACCTCGGTACCTTTTATTCCCATAGCAATCCCAACATCGGCCCGTTTCAACGCCGGTGCATCGTTCACACCGTCGCCGGTCATCGCACAGATCATCCCCTCCTGTTGCAGCGCTTTTACGAGACGCAGTTTATGCTCCGGGCTGGTTCGGGCAAACACATCGTACTCGCGTGCCGCTTCGCGAAGTTCATCATCGTTCATCGCTTCCAGTTCTGTTCCGGAGATGGCCCGATTTTTCCGGCCGATGCCCAGTTGTTGGCCGATTGCCAGTGCGGTTACAGCGTGATCGCCCGTGATCATGATCACCCGAATACCGGCCTCATGACAACGCTGAATGGACTCAATCGCCTCCTCGCGTGGTGGATCGATCATGCCCACCACCCCAACAAATACCATTCCTTCGGCAACATCCTCATGATCAATCCGGCCGGTATGGTCATCCACCTGTTTGATGGCAGCCGCAAGCAGCCGGTATCCTTTCCCGGCCAGTTCATCCATCTGCTCTTTCCAGTATTCGGCATCCAGCTCCGTGATTCCTTCGTCGCTCTGCTGATGGCTGCAGAGTTCCAGCAACCGTTCGGGAGCGCCTTTCAGGTATACCAGGCACCCCTCCCCGGTTTGGTTCAGGGTGGCCATATATTGATGATCCGATTCAAACGGAATATGGTCGATCCGCTCCGGGTCAAAATCATCCAAACCCGCTTTGTGGGCCAGTGTGAGCAGCGCCCCCTCGGTGGGATCCCCATCCATGCTCCACTCGTTACCGGTTGTTCTAAGTGTCGCATCGTTGCACGCTTTCCCGGTACGGATTATGGCTGTCAACAGGGGGTCGGATTCAGGTGTTACCACCTCATTTTGATACAGAATAGCCCCTTTTGGCGCATATCCGCTCCCTTCCACGCTGTAGTGTTTGGATGCGGTTAAAATGGCTTTCACGGTCATCTCATTTTTGGTAAGCGTACCGGTTTTATCGGAACAGATGGCGGCCACAGAGCCGAGTGTTTCTACCGAGGGAAGTTTTCGGATGATGGCATTTCGGCGCGCCATCGCCTGCACCCCAACCGCCAGCGTGATGGTCATGATAGCCGGCAGCCCCTCCGGAATAGCGGCTACAGCAAGGCTGATGACCGCCATAAAGAGCTCATCCATCGCGTAGTCGCGAAAAAAATACCCGATCGCAAAAAACAAGGCGGTCGCGATCACGATGATCCCGGAGAGAGCCTTTCCAAATTGGTTCACCTGTCTAATAAGCGGTGTGGTGAGCTCATCCACGTCGCTCATCATGCGGTTGATTTTTCCAAGCTCTGTTTCAGCCCCTGTTTCTACCACCACGGCGCGGGCTCGCCCGTATACCACCGAGGTGCCGGAAAAAGCCATACAGGTTTGATCGCCGGGAACGGCATTCTCATCCACGGGTTTGATGGTTTTTTCCACGGCGACCGACTCCCCGGTCAGGGCCGACTCTTCCACACGCAGATTTCGCACATCAATCAGACGCACATCCGCCGGTACTTTGTCGCCCGACTCCAAAAAGACCAGATCACCCGGCACCAGCTCTTCCGCGTTGATGCGCGTGCGGGAGCCGTCTCGAAGAGCGAGCGCCTCGAGCGACAGCATATTTCGAATGCCTTCCAGCGCTTTCTCGGCCCGCCCCTCCTGAATAAATCCGATCACCGCGTTGATGAAAATAACAGCAACGATTACCCAGGTATCAATCCAATGGCCAAGCAGAGCAGTGATTACGGCCGCAACCATCAACACGTAGATCAACACATCGTGAAAGTGGCGCAGAAACCGAATCAGTACCGGGGTCTTTTCTCCTTTTGGGAGTTTGTTCGGGCCATACTGATCCAGGCGCTTTTCGGCCTCCTCACGGCTCAATCCATCAGGTGACGATGAGAGACGATCGAGCACATCGCCTGCCGGTTTGTGATGCCATGGGGTAGCGTTGACGGGAAGAGGCTCTTTTTGATGTTCAGGCATCATGATGAAAGGGGAATGGGTTGCCGGTTCGTTTCCCTTAAAATACGCACAATTTGCTCTTCAGGCTTGTGAAGTCATACCGTGGAGCCTGTATTCTTTATCACCATCCGTTTCTTGATGTGCACTACAGAAGGGTACGCTCCGGGCAGAACGTGGCTTGCCTTCTGCGTCACTTGGCAGTTTATGCCGGGGAAGCCGATGAAAACCAATAGCCAGGTAGTTAAAACTCCCACCGCAGCATCGCGTTTACGTTCCGGCCGGGCATCGGGGCATC
>JBLRWS010000082.1:0-9672 GCA_047921075.1 Balneolaceae bacterium
GTAAAGGTTTCTGAGAGACGAGGATCGTCGGGTTTTGTAAAGAGACTGACGGAGATCAGCAGAGACACATTGGCCACCAATCCATATACTCCTTCGTGAAGTGGAAGTGGTTTTAGTTCGGGCAGTGCCAGAAAGATCATGTTTACAATTATTCCCCCTAACAGCCCGGCGATGGCACCGGCACGGGTTGCTCGTTTCCAGTAGAACATGGCGACGATGATCGGGAAAATTTGAGCCACTCCGCCGTACGATCCCAGCAACAACGCGACGATGGAAATATCTACAACGACTGCAAAATAGTACGCAATCAACCCGATCACCACGATAGAGATCTGAATCAGTTTGCGTTCGGTTTTGTCGTGCAGTCTTCCATTCATCACTTTGCTAATGCCGTCTCGCACACCGATGGAGGCGGCCGAATGGAGAATGGCATCCCCCGATGACATCGATGCGGCGAGTGCCCCTGCGCAGAATAGTCCAATCACAATGGCGGGCAGTTCGAGCTGCATCAACACATACGGCAGGATAGAATCGGCCTGCTCTACGCCTGGAAACGCGAGGATGGCCGAAAAGCCGATCAGAAGAATCGGAATCAAAAACAGCAGAAACGTGGGATAGAAGACGACGCTTAGCCGAAGCGATTTCGGGCTTTTTGCGGCAAAACTTCTCATAAAAAAATGCGGCCATACCGAAAACCCGACAGCCGACACAAATACGGCCGAACTAAATCCCCACCAATTCCATGGGGATCCGTCGGCAGCCAGCCCCGGAGCCTGCAGCATGGCGGTGTGCCCGGCCGCTATCAGTTCACGAAACATCGGTTCCACTCCCCCATACAGCACGTTCGGCAGGTAAAGCCCTAAAATCCACGCCAGCACCATCATAAACATGCCCTGAAAGGCATTGGACCAACCAACGCCCATCACACCGCTAAAGTAGACGTACACCAACACAACCAGATAGGTAATGCCCGCACCGGCCCATTCGGGAATCATCCCCTCGCTAATCACATTCAGCACAAAGGCTGCACCCCGCATTTGCAACATCAGATAGGGAATAAATACCACCACACTGAGTACGGCAAGCAGTATGGAGAGAAAGCGGCTGTCGAACCGGGCGGAAATCAATTCGGCTTGTGTTACATAGCCATATGTTTTGCCCAGCCTCCACGCCCTGGGGCCAAAGAAATAGAGTGGTACGATACCAATCACTCCATACGCAACAATATAAAATGCCGCTGCACCGCGCGAATAGGCCCAGCCCGGCCCGCCTAAAAATGCGAACGAAGAAAATATAGAGGCTCCAAGTACAAAATAGAGCAGAACCACATTCATACTGCGATCGCCCGCTACAAATCCGGTCACGCTTTTCGAAATAGACAGCGATGGCACAATTCCCATCACCAGGGAGATCAAGAGGTACACCCCAACCACCAGCAAAATCACCGTTCCGGCTTCCATCAGCTACCTCCGTGATGATCGCTGAGGTAAAGCCCAAGCATGGCCAGAAAGGAGATCACCACCCAGGCAGCAATCCATGCAAATGCCAACGGAAGCCCCAAAATGAATGGCTCTGCTGAGGCGAAAAGTGGGTAGCCGGGCCACATCACCGAGAGCAAAGCCAGTATCATCACACAAACAAACAGCAGGCGGTTCAACCGAAACCTGCGGCCTGCAAACGACACCATGCGGGGCGTCTTGGTTTGCTCGTTATGTTCTGTTGATGGATTCATGCGGTCCGGTTTAGGACGTTGGTTCCTGTGCGGTTTCCCGAAGCGCGGCTGCCATAATTTGCGCGGGATGGCGGGATGTCTGCTGCACGCCATCGCGAATTTGGTGCCGGCACGAAAATCCCGGCGCACACAGCTGCACCCCCTCCGGAAGTGAACGAAGCGCCGGGAACAGAACCTGTTCGCCAATGGTGTGAGAAATGTCAACATTCGACGCTTCATATCCAAAACTGCCGGCCATGCCGCAGCAGCCGGTGTCGAGTTCGTACGGCTCAAAACCCATCAGGCGGAAGGCTTGCAGCAGCGGTTCGGTGCCGGTTAGCGCCTTGCTGTGGCAGTGATTGTGGATGGCTACTTTTTGTCCCTTTCCGATGGAAAGCGGTTCGCCCCCTGCCAGTTCGGCCTGCAGGAACTCCTCCCACAGAAAGCTGTTGGCTGCTACTTTTTCGGCTTTCTTTAACTGATTTTCGCTGCAGAGGTCGGGATATTCATCCCGCATGGTAAGCAGTTCGCTCGGTTCCAGCCCTACAATGGGAATGTTGCTCTCGGCAAATGGAAGCCATCGATTGATGTTCTCCTCACAAATCTCTGCGGCTTCATCCAACAAACCGCGGGAAAGTTGCGGCCGGCCGGTTGGGCGTACAAACGGAACCAGTACCGAATAGCCAAGGTGGCTCAGTAGCTCGCAGGCACTTTTTGCGATATCGGGATCGTGATAGTTGGTAAAGATATCGACCAGCAGGGCAACCGGTTTCCGGGTCGAGTCCTGAAAGCGGCTCTTTTCGGATTGGAACCACTTGTGAAACGGCTGGCTGGCAAATGCCGGAAGCACTCGGCTGCGCGCCACACCGGCGGTTTTTTCCAGCATCCACTTTGTGGGTGACAACCGGTTGATACGATTGACCAGGTTGGGAAACCGCGAAGCAAACGGATAGAGCGCTTCCGGGCGGCCAAAAAACCGATCGGTCAGTGACACCCCGTTCGCCTGATGCCACCCATGGGTGAATTCGGCTTTCATCCGGGCCATATCTACATTGGCGGGGCACTCACTTTTGCACGCCTTGCAACTGAGGCAGAGGCTGAGCGCCGCCTTCAGATCATCCGATTCAAAAGCGTTTACCCCTGCTCCCGTGAACAACTGGCGAAACAGATTGGCACGGCCCCGGGTGGTATCCATCTCCTCTCGGGTGGCGTGGTACGAAGGGCACATGGTTCCCCCGCTTTCGGGCAGCTTTCGGCAAACGCCCGCTCCGTTGCAGAGTTCGAGCGCCGCGCCAAACCCATTCTCTTTGCGCCAGTGGAACCGGGTGGGCACATCGGCCCGTTTGTAGGCCGGCGAAAAGCGCATGCCGTGATCGATGGGGGCAGGGTCTACAATTTTGCCGGGATTAAACAGTCCGTTGGGATCCCAAATCTCTTTCACCCGTTTCAAAAGCGGCATCATTCGCGCCCCTAAAACGGTTTCGATGTACGGGGCGCGAGCCCGGCCGTCGCCGTGCTCGCCGGAGAGGGATCCCCGATATTTTTTTACCAGCCGGGCCACCTCTTCCGCCATCTGCTTCATCGTCTGCACCCCCTTTTCGGTGGTCGTATCAATAACCGGACGCAGGTGTAGCTCCCCGACCGAAGCGTGCGCATAAAAGACGCAGGAGGTGTTATGTCGCTTCAATATCTGCTGAAACTCCTCTACATATTGGGGCAAGTCTTGTACCCTGACGGAGGTATCTTCCACAAACGACGGAGAGCGGCTGTCGCTGCCAAGCCCCATCAACAGGCCCAGCCCGGCTTTGCGAAGGTTCCATACCCGCTGCATCTCATCGGGGTTCGAGAGAATGGGGTGTGCATATCCAAGGTTCGACTCGCGCAGCTTTGCCACAAGATCCTCGGCCTGTTGGTGCAGCGCCTCGGGGTCATCACCTTCCAGCTGTACGATTAAAATACACCCCGGATCGCCCTCCAGGAAAAACCGGTTTCGGTTCTGTTCAATATTCCCTTTGGTGGCATCCAGAATGATGTCATCGACCAGTTCCACTGCGGCGGGATTCCACTTTACAATATCGACGGTTGCACGCATGGCCTCATCGAGTGAATGGAATTGCGGTATCACCAGCGTATTAACCGCAGGCAACGGTACCAGCCGCACAACGGCCGATGCGGTCATTGCCAGTGTCCCCTCACTGCCGCAGAGCAGCTCGGCTAAATTAAATGGACGTCCGCCGGGTGTGATCGGGCTCATTTCACAAAGCCGGTCGAGTGCGTACCCGGTATTTCGTCGGGTGATGTCGGGATGGGGAAAATCGGCCAGAATCGCTTCTTTGTGGCTTTGCAAAAGCTCTACCATTTCTCGATAAATGGCACCTTCGGTAGTTTGAAGGGCACATTTTTCTTCCAGTTCCCGATCCGAAAGTGGGCTGAATCGTGCGATCGAGCCATCGCAAAGAACCGCTTCGATCTCGAGAATATGCTCGCGGGTGGTTTTGTGTTTGATGGAGAACGATCCGCAGGAGTTATTGCCGATCATTCCGCCCAGCATGCAGCGGTTGGTGGTGGCGGTATCGGGCCCGAACTGAAGGTGATGCGTGGCGGCCTCGCGGTTTAGGGTATCGCGAATCACGCCGGGCTGTACTCGGGCTACGCGCGCCTCTGCATCAAGGTTCAATATTTGAGTCATATAACGAGACGTATCCATCACAACTCCCCCTCCGGTTGTCTGGCCGGCAAGGCTCGTGCCGGCACTGCGCGGGGTGATGGAAAGGCCATCGGCGGCGGCCTGCCGTACAACAGCCTGGATATCTTGTACCCCTTTCGGAAAGGTAACAGCTTGCGGAACCTCCTCATACATGGAGGCATCCTGTGCATAAAGCCGACGCGTGCGCAGATCGTGGATCAGATTACTCATCACAAAAAATTAAAAGAATTAAGGCAGAGTGGGGTAATAAATGTTAGAAGTGGTTATTTATTTATAAATTGTCCACCGTTCGTATGTAGCGAGCAGGTAAGTGTATCGAGCTGTGCGTGAAAAAAAGATTCTGATACGCTGTTTTGTTTTTAGGGAGTAAAAACTTGCTACCGGCCTTTTTTGATGGTTTTGGACCGGAGCTTGTTGTGCAAAATATAGGAGTAAATATGAGATTTTTCTCGAATCGAAGTAATCGCTTACTGGTGCTGGTAATAGTACTTCTTTTTGTGCTTGGAGTAAAACTGATCGGAGTTATGCACGTAGGCAGCAAAGTGCAAAACGGACTGCGTGGTTTTATTTATGCCGAAGGCCAGTGGAGTAAAGCCCAAAAAGCGGCAACGATTGACCTATCGTCATATATCCACCTGGGAGATCCCGTTTTTTTAGATCGGTTTCGTGGATCGATCTCCATCATCGAAAATACGAGAAGGGGACGGGAAGAACTTGCCTCTGAGCACCCGAATTATGACGAGGTGACGCGAACGCTGCTTCTTGTCAATGATTTACCGGGGGATGTGGCCGATATGATTTGGGCAGTTGAGAGGCTGGGTAATTTTGCGCTTATTCAACGGGCACTGAAGGCCTGGGAAGAGAGTGACAAATATATCGCGTTGAAGCATCAGATTGCCGAACGTGCAGTTCAAAATACATCGAACGGAGATGTTAGCGAAGAGAATAAGCGTGCGTTGATCCGGGAACTCTATGGCGTTGACAGCACCCTTACCGATTTGGAAACGGAATTTTCAACCGCCTTAAGGGAAGCTGCAGTGCGTGCCAACCGCATTGTTTTCTGGACGATCGTTGTGTTTACCACACTTTTCGGACTTGTGGCTGCGATCGTTACGGTTGCCTTTTTTAATTATTTTAAGAATGCCAACCAAGAGATCAGGGCGTCGGAAGAGCGTTTTAAATCGGTGCTTGACCACTCACGGGATGTGATCTATCAATACGAAAAGGGAGCGCCTGAATACGATTATATGAGCCGTTCGGTAGAGGCGGTACTGGGCTATCCTCTGGAGTACGTTAAAAAAGGCGGCCCCTCTTTTATTTTGGAGAAAATGCATCCCGACGATCTCGCTCGTATGGAGCAGGAGCTGGACAATATACAGCACCTTCCGGGCAAAGAAGAGCTGCTTAGCGATACAGAGTTTCGGGTTCTACACGCCGACGGACAATATGTATGGGTGAATAATAAACGGACGGCACTGAAAAACGAAGATGGAGAAGTTCAATTCATTGTGGGGAATGTGAGGGACATCTCCAACCGTAAAAAATATGTGGATCATATCAGCCGTTCGCTGGATCAGAAGCAGACGCTGCTTTCGGAAATTCATCACCGTGTTAAAAACAATCTCGCGATTGTATCGAGTTTGATTGAGTTGCAAAAAAATGAACTCAAGAACCCGGAACTTGAAGAGGGGTACAGAGTGATACAATTGCGCATACGTTCCATTGCGCTCATTCACGAAAAACTCTACAATACCGAAACCCTTTCGGATGTGGAGCTAGACCAATACCTGAAAGATTTAACTGAAATGATTGTGAATGGGTACAGTTTTGCTCAAAAAACGATCGATATTCAGCTTGATACAACCCCAATCACCGTTAAGGTAGAACAGGCTGTGCCCGTTGGCCTGATTTGCAACGAACTGATTAACAATTGCTTTAAACACGGCTTTAAAGGCCGAAAGGAGGGAATTTTGCGAGTGACGCTGAAACAGAAAGGGCACGAAGTGGAGCTCGGCATCACCGATAACGGGGGCGCATTACCCGACGATTTTGATCTGGACGCACAGCAATCATTAGGCAGTACGTTGTTGAAAACACTATCCCGCCAGTTGGATGGGCGCATTGAATATACTGCAGGCGAGGAGACAACCTTTCGGGTATTGTTTCCTCTGGCCGAGCCGGAACCATCAACATAAAAAAAGGGGTGAAAAGTATGTTCACTTTCACCCCTGTGCCTGCTGATTGCAGGTTGGTTAGGACCTGAAAACGGTACAGCTTATCCTGCCAAAACCTTCGATACCTGTTGTGCGGCCTCTTTCAGCAGTACCGCCGAAATGACATTGAGATCGCTGTTGTCGATAATGACCTTCGCTTCTTCGGCATTGGTACCCTGCAGGCGAACAATGATCGGTACATTCTCAACTTTTTTGGCGATTTCGGGATCTTTAATCGCTTCGATCACCCCGTTCGCAACCCGGTCGCAGCGTACAATACCGCCAAAGATATTGATGAGTATCGCTTTTACATTTTCATCTTCCAGAATAATGCGAAAGCCATTCTTTACAGTATCCACATTGGCGCCGCCGCCCACATCAAGAAAGTTGGCGGGCTCCCCTCCGGAGAGTTTGATAATATCCATGGTGGCCATCGCCAACCCGGCGCCGTTCACCATACAGCCTACGTTGCCGTCGAGCTTGATGTAGTTTAGCCCGAATTTGGAAGCTTCCAGCTCAATCGGGTTCTCTTCCGACTCATCGCGAAGTTTTGCGTACTCTTTTTGCCGGAACAGGGCATTTTCGTCAAATGTGAATTTCGCATCGAGCGCCATCACATCGCCGGATGGTGTTTTTACCAGTGGGTTGATTTCCACGAGGCTGGCGTCGGTCTCTTCGTAGCACTTGTAGAGAGCCATAATAAACGTCACTGCTTTTTTAAAGGCATCCCCTTCCAGGCCCAGGGCAAAGGCAAGGCGCCGCGCCTGATTGTGTTGCATATCAATACCCGGCTCTACCCACTCTTTGATAATTTTTTCGGGAGTCTCTTCGGCTACTTTCTCAATCTCCACGCCGCCCTCGGTAGAGACCATGATTACGTTTTTGCTATTGCCGCGGTCCAGCAGAATGCCCAGATAGAACTCCTGATCGATATCCACCCCGTCGGTCACATAAATGGTATTTACTTTCTGCCCTTCGTCACCGGTTTGGATGGTTACCAGAACATCACCCAGAAGTGATTCGGCTGCCTCGCGCACTTCGTCTACCGTTCTGCAAAGAATAACGCCTTTGGCATTGTTCTTTTTGGTGCGCCCTTTGCCACGTCCCCCGGCGTGAATCATCGCTTTTACTACAAAGAGGGATGCGCCGTTGGCCTTCATCTCTTCGGCGGCTTTAACGGCATCTTCTACCGAATCGGCGGCCACACCGTCTGGAACAGCCACACCGTAGCTTTTTAAAATTTCTTTCGCTTGATACTCGTGGATTTTCATAAATCAGCTCGTGTTATGTAAGACAATTTCAGTTGTGTAAATCGGCCTCAATAATAGCTAAAGTGGCACTTAAATAAAAGCTGAACCGTGGGTGGCTGGGGGCGAATTCCGGTTCCGGAAACAAAATGTTGTAAGGTTTTTGCGATTTCGGGGTCTATATCATAAACGTCACTGATATGAGAAAACCTTCCAACCTCCAACATCACCTGGTTGTATTATCTACCGCCGGGAAAAAACCGTACTTCATTCAACGCCACCGGCGGGAGGCTGTTATCGATGCGCTGAAGTGGTGCTGTGAGCGCCGCGGGCTCCGCCTGGTGGAGTATGCGCTGATGCCCTCGCAACTCTGTATGGTGGCCGGGGTGCGCTGGGGGTACCTGCCGGATGTGATGGACGGATTTGCGACCTACACCGCCAAATCGCTGGCCGGTCGGGATGTTGCTGCCGCATTGGTATGGCAGCTGCCACCCGACTACAAGCCGCTCATTACTCAGGAACAGGTCGATATTGCCATCGCTTCGATCGCTAAAAAACCGGTGGAGTGGGGGTTTGTACAAACCGCAGAACATTATCTCTATTGCAGTTTTCATCCGCAAAATCCAATGGAGGGGTGGCAGGTAGCCGTAACAGACCGAAGCTGATCCTTTCGGTGATACGCTGTGCCGTGCTATAACCCCCGTCGAAGTCCCCGTTCTGTAAACCGCCAGTCGGGAATCGAGCCATTTATCTCCCGGTTGGTCCACGTAATGGTGGTAAATCGGTCATTGCGCAGATCGTACATCGTCATTGTTTTAGGAGACCAGAGACGATCGGTAATCTGCTCAAAATCCTCCGCTTCAAGACGTTTGATCGGCTCCTCCGAATCGGCATAGTATCGAATCTGTAAAAGGGTATACCGCTCACGGTCTATCTCAAATTCCACGTGCGTGTACTGATTGGAGTCGAGGGCGCGGGCACGGATAAGGTAAAAGGCATCGTGCGTTTCCATCCACTCGAACTCGTAATCATCGGCTTGCTGGTTACCCAAATCCTCGTAGGTAAAATCGCTGCCCATGAAGCGGTCTCCGCGCTGAGATGAGGTAATGGTTTGTACCCGGCCAACGGATGGCAGATAGAGCCGCTGCAGTCGGTCATCGCCCTCATTGATGGTTAAAAAACCGGTACCGGCCACATTAGCCGGAGCGCTGAAGAGGATCAGGCTTTCGGAATCGTCACCCTCAAACCGATTGTACAGAACCATCGAACGGGTGCGGGTATTACCGGAAGAGTTGGTGATGACCATTTCCATATCGGTCTGTTCAGTGGAGATAGATGCTCGGCGCTCTTCCACCTCTTCAAAAACAGATCGTGCACGATCTGTATCTGTAATACGCTCCTGTGCAGACAAAAGAAGTGGCAGAGAAAAAGAGAAAATGGCGAGTACGGACAGTGATTTCATCATAGCGATTGGGTAACACGGAAGGTGTGTTAGGCGTTCGCATCAAACGGGATAGAAAAGAGAATGGCCACACCGCTCGCGATGTGGCCACCGTTAGGAAACTGAAAGGAAAACCGATCAGAATCCTTAACCCCACATAAATATACTGTTTTTAGCCATTTCAATAAAGGAAGCGACGGCAATAGATCTTATTTTCGATATTGTATCTGGCGGCTAAAGCTCGTAGTTTTTATTCTTGTTCGGATTTTAATGGGCCCATAGCTCAGTTGGTCAGAGCAGTCGACTCATAATCGATTGGTCGCAGGTTCAAGTCCTGCTGGGCCCACTTCTTT
>JBLRWS010000083.1:0-7222 GCA_047921075.1 Balneolaceae bacterium
TAACGGTGGAATTGACAACAACCGCTGGCCATTTGAAACAGTGGGTGGCTCGGTTGACCTCTATGAAACGGAGTTCCGAAAAACATTTTTTGGCCCCATTTCATCCGTGCCGCATGATGGTGTAAGTACCATATCATCATTAAATCCGGAGCAAAATATTCTCTATTTCGGACTCGATTTAACCCTTGTGAACGGAAATAATAACGTTGATCAGCTGCTCGAAAATTTCCTGATTACACGATTAGGTTTCAACTAAGAAGTAAGGACACCTGCTTATGGCTCAGTTACGATTTATCACACTCACACTCGTAGTAATCGCGGCCTTACCGCTATTTGGATGGGCACAAAATACCGGGTCTATCCAGGGCACGATCACTGATAAACAGACCGGAGAAACCCTGCCGGGGGTAAACGTGATCATTCGCGGAACCACCTTCGGGGCGTCATCCGATGTTGATGGCAACTACATTATTCGCAACATCCGCGCCGGAGAATACTCCATTGAGGTTAGCTTCATCGGTTTTGAGCGGCTTGTATTTACCGGAATCCGGGTGAATGCCGGTGAGGTAACGGAATTGAATGCAGAGATCGCCCCAATGGTCTACTCCTCAGATGATGAGGTGGTAGTGATTGGCGAAGCGCCCATTTTTGATGTGGAGCGATCGCGTTCATCCTCTACCATGACCCGCGAACAGATTGAGGCCGCTCCTGTACGCCGTATTGATGAAGTGGTGGGCATGCAGGCCGGGGTAATTCAGGATCCGACCGGTATCTACATCAAAGGGGGGCGTGCGTATGAAACCGGCTTCCGGGTAGACGGTGTTTCGGCACAGGATCCACTTGCCGGAACCGGCTTTGGCTTGGACTTGGGTGCCAATGCTTTTTCTGAAGTAGAGGTGGTGACCGGCGGAGCAGGTGCCGATGTGGGAGATGCCACATCCGGTGTCGTTTCGGTACGAACCCGGGACGGCGGAGAAAACTTCGAAGGATCATTCACGCATAAGCGCGATAATTTTGGCTCCTCTTCCGACCGAAACAGCAACTTTTTTAGCGATATTTATGAAATGACACTCGGTGGGCCGGAGCCGATTACATCGAGCCTGCTGCCGGCACTGGGTGTAAACATTCCCGGCAACCTCTATTTCTTTTTTACCGGACAGGCGTCGCTGACCAACGAATTTACCAAAACAACCGCCAATCAGATCCGCTCGTCCATTACCAGCGGAACCTTCTTTTCGCCCCGGCAAGACAATCGCTGGAACGGCATGATGAAGCTGACGTATCGGATTCGTCCCGGCTCGCGTGTTGAGGCGGCCTATCAGCGTTCGCTTACCGTCAATCAAAATACGCGGATGCTTCAGATTACCGGAAATGATGTGCAGATACGGCCCGGTTTTCAATTTCCTTTTTCCGAAGATCTCGACAACGCCAACACCTTCTCGCACGACAGTAACCTTGCGTTTATAAAATGGACGCAAACGATTGACCAGAGCTCCTTTTTTGACCTGCAGGTGAGCCGTCTCTTTACCCGCCTGCGCGCCGATGCCAACGGCCGCGACTGGCGTCCTGAAAATGTAGATGGTGAGTTTGACCCCCGAAGTATCGTCACCTTTCCCGCGCGAGAGTTTGAAGGCACCGATGGCTTCACGTTTGCGCTTCCCCCGTCCGGATTTGTGAACAACGGCGGCCTGGCCGTGTTGTGGCACGATCACTTTGCCGAAGAAATTACCGTTCGCGGATCGTACAACAAATTTTTCGCCGATCGCACCAATCAGCTCTCGATTGGGTTTGAGTCTAAATTCAATGATTATCAGTGGATTGACATTACACGTCCATGGATCGGTGCTCCCATCGAAATTGCAGATGGAGAGTTTTCGCAGACCAATCGGGTGGGCGACCGCTTCGACGCATGGCGTGTGAAGCCGATGCGTGGCGCCATTTTTGCAAATGACAAAATCCGCTACCGCGGCCTCATTGCCGATGTGGGCCTGCGCTTCGAGTACTGGGCACCCGGCAAGTTTGTGGAAGATATGGTTGATAACCCCCAGGCGCCCATTCCTGATTTTATTCGCGACGATTTCAGGCGGGAAACCACCGAGATTTTTGGCCGGCGATTTAAATTCCGGCTGCTGCCAAAGTTAAGTGTAAGCTTCCCGGTACGCGAAAATCAGGTGCTCTTTTTCAACTATGGGCACTCTACCCGAATTCCGCACCCGACATTTGTGTACTCCAGCCTCGATCCGTTTTTCCAAAATCAATCAACCTTTGCCGATTTGGGTAATCCGAACCTGAATCCGGAAGTGGATATCTCGTACGAAATCGGGCTGCGGTATCAGATAACCGCCAATGATGCATTGAACATCACCGCTTTTTGGAGTGATAAATTCGACTTTGTTACTACCCAGCAAATTCAGGTCGAGGACCCTACCGGCCGGCCGGTTAACCGAAATTTCCGGATTAATGGTGATTTTGCCCGCTCACGGGGAATTGAAGCCACGTACATCAAACGATATCGCGATTGGGCACAAGGCCAGCTTGCGGTTACCTTTTCCAGAGCGGAAGGGTTGAGCTCCACCAATAACGACAACATTCAGGCGATCAGCGGCCAGCAAAACATCGGTGCCAACGTAGAAACGCCGCTGGCGTGGGATCGTCCGTGGGACATTAAAGGAAACATAACCTTTACCTACGACCGAACTAACCCGCTTTTTGGGTTGGAGCCGCTCAACCAGATGCGTCTGTTTGTATCATCAACCTACCGCAGCGGTATTCGTTACACGCCTCAGGAATTTATCGGCTTTAGCCGGAATCCGGTTACCGGTGCGCAGGATTGGCGCCCAATTTACCAGCAGGTGCAGGATCCTTCCCTTCGTTTCAGCGAAACAGGCCCGGCCTGGTTCTGGGTGGATCTTAACTTCCAGAAGTGGTTTACCGTGGGCGATGTGCGCATGACCGGATTTTTGGAGGTTACCAATGTGCTGAACAACAACAACTCCGCCATTGTGAACCCGGTAACGGGTGAGGCGTTTCGAACCGATTTCCCCTCATCGCAATCCGAGCTTACTGCAATGCGTGACGATCGCTCATTTGATGTGCCAAATACCGTTCGGGATCCCCGATTTGAAGATCCGCGAGATAGCGGCCTGCCTGCGTTTCTTAATCCGGCCAATTTATTGCAACAGCGCCATATCGTATTTGGCCTGTCCGTAAACTTTTAAGATTTACCTATGACTTTCCTACGAATTTCGATATTGAGTTGTTTTTTGGGTTTGATGGCCGCCTGGCCACAGGTGCAATCACTGCAGGCGCAAAGCCTGATACCCGCTTTTGGCGATGCTCGGTCGGGAACAGCCGGCTTTCAGTTTACAAAAATTGCGGCCGATCCCCGAAGCGCGGGCATGGGTCTTTCGAACGTAGCCGACGCCCGGGATGCCTCCGCTCTGTACTGGAACCCGGCACTGGCCGGCCAGATGGATCACAACGAGCTGATGTTCGGCCATACCGAATATTTTGCCGATATCTCGATGGAGTATATAGCCTACATACACCAGCTTGGCTCCTTTGCAGTTGGAGGTTCGCTGCAGTATCTAAACTCTGGCGAGATGCAGGAAACCACCGAATTTAACCCGTTTGGAACCGGGCGAACCTTCCGGACGATTCATATGTCGGCAGGCCTTTCGGGCGCGCACAGGGTTACCGAGTTTTTTAGTTACGGGCTAACCGTTCGCTACCTGCTGGAACAGATCGAAGAGGTAGATGTAAGTTCAACCGCCATCGATTTTGGGTTCTTCTATCGCGTGGGTGATACCGGGCTGCGACTTTCGGTAGCCCTCAATAATTTCGGTTTTGATGCCACACCCACCGGAGAAACGCGTCGCATTAGCCTTGATGGTGAGGTTGTGGAACGAGAATTTGAGGAGGTGTCCCTGCCTACTCGATTCCTGATATCGGCCGCCTTTGATGCCATCGAAACAGAAAATATCAAGTTGATCTTCACCGGACAGATCGCCAACCCAAGCGACAATACCGAGCAGCTTAGCATTGGCAGTGAGCTTGGTTATATGGACCAGTTTTTTGTACGCTCCGGCTTTATTTTTGGTAATGAAGAGATTGAGTGGCCCAGTGTGGGTGCCGGTGTAAAACTCCCTTTTATGGGCCGAAACATTGCCGCCGATTACGCGTTTAGCCCATTCGATAATCTGGGCAACCTCCACAGAGTAGGAATCCGAATTCTTTTATAGACCGATCCGTAGCATGAATCAATCGAAAACTATTTTTACGCTTTTAGCCCTGCTCGGCGCAGTCCTGCTGTTTACCGGTTGCGACGATATTTTTGGGTCCAAACAAAACGATACAACCGACGAAATATTCAGAGAAGGAAGGATTGATCCCACCCTTGAAGATACTGACGGGTACGCGCCTTTAACGCCATTTTGGACCGGATTTGATGAGCCTAAAGATGTTTTTGTCGGATTTGACGGGTTTGTATATGTGGTTGATAACGTGGGGTTGCACCTGCTGGATCGTGCCGACCTCTCCCCGCGCCAAACCATTGAGCTGCCCGGTGCTGTTGCGGTTACGCAAGATCGTCTTCTGAACGTGTATGTAGCAGCACGCTACGATACGGTGGTATCAGCCCTGCCCGAAAATCGCCGCGACAACGTGTGGAACCTGCCGGCCATCTACAAAATCAAAAATTTGAATGGAGCGGGAGAAATCGTCTTTCAGGATACGCTGATTCATCCCTTTGATGACGCCAGCCGCCCGACCACAGCGCTTCAGCAATTTCGGCTCGATCGTACACGTGCTGATAATGACGAGCTGGTGGAGTTTACCGGTGTGGCTATCCTCGAAGACAATACGCTCTATGTGTCAAGGCGGGGCCCGCGAAACAACCCGGCTGTTCTGGAGGCGCCCGATAATACAGTACTTGAGTACCGCAATATTTTTCAAAATGGGCAGAATACTCAAAAAATGAATAATACTACCCAGTTTCGGGACCTGAATCCGCGCACACCTTCTCTGCTGAGTGCCATTGGCGTCAGCGACATCACTACGTTTGTCAACCCTCCGCAACGCGATGTGATCAGCGATAGCCGCAACTTTTTGCTCGCTCAGGAAGATCAGAATACAAATATCACCTTTCGGGTGCTGCAGGTTAATCTGGTGGAAACGCCCGATGGTACCGAGCTTCAACCCAATCAGCAGTTTCTTGTACGAAATGAGGAGCGGGCTGACGGCTTCCTGTACGAAGAGAATAAGTTTATTCGCCCGTCCGGCCTGGCCGTTGCCGGCGATGAAACCGCCTACATCTTTGTGGTAGACAGTGAACGGAATCGCCTCTTTCAGTTCAAACCCAATGGCGAAGAGGGGATCGACCCGCCTCCTGCAGCGGTTGACCGCTCGCGAAACCTGACCGTCTCGTTCGGTGAGTTTGGAAACGGCCCCCGTGAGTTCAACTCCCCCCGGGGTGTGGCCTATTTCGACCGCATCGTGTATGTGGCAGACACAGGTAACAACCGTGTTGCCCGATACCGGCTCACTACCGACTTCGAATAGATCGCGATCTCCAAAAAGAATGCTTAACAGGCTTCTGTTGTTTGCATCAATGCCTTTATTGAGCCATCTTTGGCAGACAATCAACAGGACTCCTACAGCGTGCAACAGACAGATTATTTGGTGATCGGTTCCGGCCTGGCCGGACTCAGTTTTGCGATCAAAGTGGCAGAAAAAAAACCATCTGCCTCTGTTACCGTTGTTACCAAATCGAAGCTCATCGAAAGCAACACGCGCTATGCTCAAGGCGGGGTGGCGGTCGTTACCGATTTTCTGACCGACGGCTTCTCCAAACATAAAGAAGATACCCTGATTGCCGGCGACGGTTTGTGCAACGAGGAGGTGGTGGAGCTGGTGGTAACGGAAGGTCCCCGGCGCCTGCAAGAAATTATTGAGCTTGGTGCAGAGTTTGATAAAACAGACGACGGTTCGTACCACCTTGGTATGGAGGGGGCGCATTCGGCAGCACGCATTTTGCATCACCGGGATATGACCGGTTTTGAAATTCAAAACACACTGGTTCGAAAGGCAAAAGAGCTGCCCAATATCGATCTGCTCGAGTACCACTTTGCGGTTGATTTGATCACACAGCACCATTTGGGAGATAAAATCACCAAAGATAGCATCGATACCACTTGCTATGGCGCGTATGTGATGGACCTTTCCACCAACGAGATCAAAACCATTGGCGCCTCTGTGACGGTGTTGGCGGCCGGTGGCATCGGGCAGGTTTACAAGATGACCACCAACCCGGCTGTGGCAACCGGCGACGGCATTGCGATGGCTTACCGTGCAAAGGCAGAAATTCGGCAGATGGAGTTTGTACAGTTTCACCCAACGGCACTGGTAGAAGAGAATCAGAGCGATCGTGCCTTTCTGATATCCGAAGCGGTTCGCGGATTTGGTGCAGAACTGAAACGCCCTGACGGATCGCCCTTTATGAAAGAGTACGATCCGAGGGGATCGCTGGCCAGCCGCGATATTGTAGCCAGGGCGATTGACAGTGAAATGAAAAAGCTGGGCGTGGAGCAGGTTGGGCTCGATTGCAAACACCTCGATCAGGCGGCCTTCAAAAATCACTTTCCGAATATCTATGCGAAATGTGCGGAGCTGGGTATCGATCTGTCGGCCGACGCGATTCCGGTTGCCCCGGCTGCCCATTATGTGTGTGGCGGCGTGGTTACCAGCCAGACGGGAGAAATGTCTATCCGCCGGCTGCTTGCCTGTGGCGAAGTGGCGTGCACCGGCCTGCACGGGGCCAATCGCCTGGCATCAAACTCCCTGCTCGAAGCCTTTGTTTTTGCTCACCGCTGTTACGAAACCGCGCTGCGCCTTACCGAAACGCCAAATGAAATTCCGACGCTTCCCAACTGGAACAAAGAGGGAACGGTAGAGCCGAAAGAGATGGTGCTGATCAATCATAATCGCACGGAGCTTCGCAAGCTGATGAACAATTACGTAGGGATTGTTCGCTCTGATGAGCGTTTAAAACGATCGCTGAACCGGCTGAAGATTATCTATGAAGAGACGGAAGAGCTGTATCAGCAAACATCGGTTTCGCCACAACTCTGCGAATTGCGCAACTTGATCAACATCGCTTACCTGATTATTACACAGTCTATGAAGCAGCGCGAAAATCGGGGCACGTTTTATAACATCGATATTG
>JBLRWS010000083.1:7322-9638 GCA_047921075.1 Balneolaceae bacterium
CTCAGGTGTAAAATCATTGAGATCTTCGTATCTTGTCTTCTTTTAAATTATCAGAGACAACCGTGTCTGCACCCTCTGTACGAGATATTATTTCGCACGATCTTGAGCGCCTCCTGACGAACGGTTTTCAGGAAGATATCGGTTTTGGCGATCCCGCTGCCGCTATTTTTTTGGATGACGAACGAGCCACCGGACACGTTGTAGCCAAAGCTGATGGTGTGTTGTGTGCAACGGAAGCCATCTCGCTGGGCTATCGATGGTTTTCAGAAACGATTACAGTTACCCTGCACAAGCGCGACGGAGACCGTATTACGGCCGGTGAGGAGATAGCTACCGCAGAGGGGCCGGTTCAAAGCCTGCTGGCAGGAGAGCGGGTTATTCTGAATCTGCTGCAGCACGCCAGCGGTATTGCCACGGCTACAGCCCGCGCCATACATGAACTGAACGACGATTCGATTCGTGTGTGTGATACAAGGAAAACGATACCCGGTTTGCGTGCGCTTCAGAAATACGCAGTTCGCTGCGGAGGGGGCTACAATCACCGGATGCGGCTCGATGCCGGCGTGATGATTAAAGATAACCATATTGCCGCGGCAGGGAGCATCACAGAAGCGGTGGCGCGTGTACGCCGGCGCGTTGGCCATATGGAAAAAATTGAAGTAGAGTGCGAAACAGAATCTCAGATCAGGGAGGCGGTGGCCGCGGGAGTGGATGTGATTATGCTCGATAACGCATCGCCAGAGGAAGCCGCGAAGCTTCGGAACCTGATTCCCGATACCATTACGGTAGAGGTGAGCGGGGGCATTACACCGGAAACTATCGGCGGATATGCCGGAACGGGAGTAGACGTACTCTCGATGGGTTCGCTTACCCATTCGGTGCAGGCACTGGATATAAGCTTTTTACTGGACGATTCGATCAAAAACAACGGTAACAAATAATCACCGGGCGGTTGTCCGGCAGCCATTATGGAAACTCTCGATTTTTTACAGGAAACCACATCTTTCACCCTTCCCGAGCGGTACAACACCCTCAGCGAAGAGGAGATGAAGCAGCGGGTCACGGAAATTAAACAGGCGTTTGGCAGCCGCCTGTTTATGCCCGGCCACCATTATCAGAAAGATGAGGTGATCGCTTTTGCCGACGCCCGCGGCGATTCGCTGAAGCTGGCGCGCATCTGTTCGGAACATCCCGAAGCGGAGTTTATCGTGTTTTGCGGTGTTCATTTTATGGCCGAAACGGCGGATATGCTCACCCTTCCCCATCAAAAAGTCATTCTGCCGGATATGCGTGCCGGCTGTTCCATGGCCGACATGGCCGATATCGATCAGACCGAAAACGGATGGGAAGAGATGCAGCGGGTATTTGGCGATACCATTTTGCCGCTTACCTATGTAAACTCAACCGCAGCGATCAAGGGGTTTGTAGGAAAGCATGGCGGGGCCACCGTTACCTCATCCAATGCGGAAAAAATGCTGCAGTGGGCCTTTACCCAAAAAGAACGGATACTGTTTTTGCCCGACCAGCACCTTGGCCGGAATACCGCCTACAAGCTGGGCATTTCGCTGGATGAAATGGCCGTTTGGGATCCGCTGGCACACCGATTTGAGTATGACGGGGATGATATAAGCCGTGTGAAAGTGATTTTGTGGAAAGGGCACTGCTCGGTTCACGAAAAGTTTTCTGTGGGCCATATTGAGGCGCTGCGGCAAAAATATCCCGATATCAACATACTGGTGCACCCCGAGTGCACATTTGATGTGGTGCAGGCATCCGACTACAACGGCTCTACCAGTTACATCATCAACACGCTTCGCGAAGCTCCGGCAGGAACACGCTGGGCCATTGGCACGGAAATGAATTTGGTAAATCGTCTTGTTCAAGAATTTCCGGATAAAGAGGTGATGTCGCTAAACCCGTTTATGTGCCCGTGTCTGACGATGAACCGCATCGATCTTCCCCACCTGTTGTGGGCGCTCGAAATGCTTGAAAAAGGCGAAGTGGTGAATCAAATTGCCGTGCCGCAAGAGGTTGCAAAGCATGCCGTGCCGGCGCTTGAACGGATGTTGGACCGCTCGTAAAAGGAAGTCATTCGCCCTTTGTAATTTGCTCGCTATGTGTTGAGACTTCCATTGCCGAGAGAAACCGCATGATGTACACCCATGGGTGATTGTTGGTGGTGTGATTGAGCAATAAGCCGGAGCAACGTTCAGGTTTAGGTTTTTCTGCCCGAACCTTTGTTTTCATTTCATGTGGTAAAAGAACCATCACCCAAAAAAACTCAGCTAAAACCACTATTTTAAGCGCAATCATCAG
>JBLRWS010000084.1:0-9599 GCA_047921075.1 Balneolaceae bacterium
CGTTTTTTAATGTCGGGGAGACAGGATTTGAACCGCGGAAGCACTGCTTTCGCAAGATAAAGGTCCCGTCGCCGGATAACATTCAATATGTCAAGATCGTGAAAAACACCGATCGTTTTTTAATGTCGGGGAGACAGGATTTGAACCTGCGACCCTTCGCTCCCAAAGCGAATGCGCTACCGGACTGCGCCACTCCCCGAGTGTCAATAAATCACAATTTCAAAAGAATCCTAAGATAAGCGTTTTGCGGCGATGATGCAATGATTTTGGGTGATAAATTACTCTTCACCAGCCGTAAGTTCAGCCTGAAATTCACTGAAAAATCCAATGCCGTACGCACTTAGCTGTATAAAACCGGCTGCAACGGATAAAGCGGCAATCGTAATATTACCCTCCATACGAAAGGCATCCGCAAACAGAAGAAGTGCAAACAAGGCATATGCTCCCGCTCCAATGGTGAACAACGTTGCAGAAAAAATCGATAAAAAAGGAAGCGATAGCAGGCCCATCAAAAAGAGAATGGGGAAGAAGTGAATCATCTTGAGCTCCTCGGGATGAAAACGCTGTATATTAATACGGGCGCGGCCAAAAAAATGAAGTTGCCGGGCAAACTGCCGCAGGTCGGTTCTGCGCTTATGGTACACGTAGGCATCATGAATGTATATAGCTTTAAAGCCCTGTTTCATAATCCGAATGCTGAATTCCAGATCTTCACCCATTCGGGTAATGGCATACCCTCCGGTCTGTTCATACACATTGCGTGAAATTCCCATATTGAAACTCCGGGGATGAAACACATCAATGCGTTTTTTTCGGCCACGGATCCCACCGGTTGTAAAGAGTGAGGTCATGGCGTAGTTGATCGCTTTCTGCACGGTAGAAAACGATGTATGAGCCCTGTCGGGCCCTCCCCAGCAATCGAACGCTTCATTTTCCATGGCTTCATTCACTGCGTCAAAATAATGAGGCGGAATGATACAGTCGGAATCAAAAACCACAAAAAAATCACCCCGGCAGCGGTCAAAACCAAAATTTCTCGAAAAGCCCTGCCCGCTGTTTTCTTTTTCGAAGTAACGGATGTCTAAACGGTGGGTATACCGGCTCACCACCTCTTCACAAGATTTTGTGGAACCATCTTCCACAATAAGCACTTCAAACGAGGTATAGGTCTGCCGGGTGAGTGAGTCAAGAAGCTCGTCCACTTCATCCGGCCGATTGTACACAGGTATAACAACAGAGTAGCGCATACGTGCAATTCATTGCGTTTTTTTGTTCATTTAGACGCACAAATATAACAACTATATAAACCAACCGATGAAGACATTTTCCCTCTTAATTGTCGTATTAGCCACTGTTTTTGCATCATCTGTTTCTGCTCAGTCCATTTCTGTCTTGTTTGATTCCGCGCACCGGTCGAACAACGCTCAAACCTTTCCGCTCAACGAAGGTTCTGTTACGGTCTCTTCTGCGGCTGTAACGGTGAATGGAACGGAGGGAAGCGAAACGATCGAGCGCCCCTTTGGTGTGTCCCGGGCTCCGGATTTGTCATCGGTTGCCGTACTTCATGGAATCGGTTCGGTGCAGGCAACATGGATCGCTTCTAACGGCCGGATTGTCAACGAAAAAGTTCTCGATTTCTTTGTGCCGGGCGATGAGTCGATTGACTTGTTGCACTTGCCGGGTACAGAGATGCTAACTCGCGACAACATTGCCAATTTCTCGTTGTTTGACGGAGGCGGTACACTCTTGCATACGATCTCCAACAGTTCGCAAAGCGCGCAAGGTGAGGCGATTTCCGGTTTTGCCGGCGATCGCTCCGGATCTGTGTTGGTTGCCTATAACCCGTTGATACGGCGTGCGAATGGCACGGCCTCCAGAGCCCGGCTGTTGTTTCCGGACGGGAGTGAGTCGTTGTTTTTCACAAATGATAGCGGCGAGATCAAACAGCTGCGGGTGCATCCATTGAATGGGCTGATCACGATTTTATATGATGATGGGGGCCAACCGGGCATACGGCTTTTCGATCGGTTTGGGAACGAACTTTTTTCGCTGCAGCCGGACCTGGATGCTACAGGAGTATCGGTTTCGGATGATGGCCAAACGCTTACCATCTTCAGCGGTTCACGGGCACAAGCCTATCGGGTTCGTGATGGGGAGAGGCTGGCCAGCGCCAGTACGCGATCGTCTATTGTGGATGCAGCCTTCAGTGCCGAAGAGCAGTATGTGGTAATGATTACCGGCCAACCGAATAATGGCGTGATACGTGATGCCGGAATAACGATTGTTGATATTCCCAACCAACGCATCTTGTCGGAAGAGATCTCCGGTGCGGTATCATTTCTTCAGCGGCGGGATGTATACATTTCCCGAACCGGTGCCGCGCAATTTCGGGTGGAAGGGGTGAACCGACCGTTTACCTTTAACGTATCGCGGTAAATAAAAAAACCCGGCCGATGGGCCGGGGTGTAAGTACGATTCGTGCCGAAAGCGGAATTACGCTTTTGCTTGTTCTTCCGATTCTGATTCTTCAGAGGTTCCGTTTTCCGGTTCCGTCCAGTCGAACTCCACTCCGTCGCGGGATTTGTTCATTTTAATTTTGATGACCGAACCCTCGGCATGTGTAGCTCCCAGAATTTCTTCGGCCAGTGGATCTTCGATGTACTTCTGAATGGCCCGACGCAAAGGCCGCGCACCATATTTTGGATCGAAGCCCTGCTCTGAAATGAAATCTTTTGCCCCTTTTGTCATCTCCAGCTTGTAACCGAGGGTTTCGATTCGCTGAAAAAGTTCAGACGCGATCAGTTCGATAATCTTGAAAATGTCGTCTTTTTCGAGCGGCTTAAAGGTGAGGACATCATCGATTCGGTTCAGAAACTCGGGATTGAACACCTTCTTCAGTGCGTCCTGTATGGTCGATTTCATCTGCGCATAATCGAAGGCGCTGTCGCTACTGCTAAAGCCGATGCCCTTGCCCATGTTACGGATATCGCGCGCACCGATATTGCTGGTCATGATAATAATGGTGTTGCGGAAATCCACTTTTCGGCCGAGGCTGTCGGTAAGTATTCCGTCATCAAGCACTTGCAACAGGATGTTAAATACATCGGGGTGTGCCTTCTCAATCTCATCGAGCAGCACCACACTGTAGGGCTTACGGCGTACTTTTTCGGTGAGAATGCCACCTTCTTCGTAGCCGACATACCCGGGAGGAGCACCAACCAGACGGCTGACACTGAATTTCTCCATGTACTCGCTCATGTCGATGCGGATGAGTGCTTCATCCTTGTCGAACAGGTATTTGGCGAGAACTTTTGCCATTTCCGTTTTACCCACTCCGGTTGGCCCAAGAAAAATGAACGAGCCGATGGGTCGCGAGGGATCTTTAAGTCCGGCACGGGTTCGCTGGATGGCTTTGGTAAGCTTTACAATGGCCTCTTCCTGGCCAATGATATTCTTGCTGAGCTCTTCCTGCATTTTGAGGAGTTTTTGACCCTCTTTCTGGCTGATCTTGTTCACGGGAACCCCGCTCATCATGGCAACAACAGTAGCCACATCCTGCTCATCTACATCAAACATGATGTGTTCACTTTCGCTTTCCCACTCTTTTTGAGCCTCTTCGAGCTCTTCCATCAAACGCTTTTCAGTATCGCGCAGCCGGGCGGCTTCTTCGAAGCGCTGTTTCTTCACCATGGTGTTTTTCTCGTTGCCGGTCTTCTCAATGTCGGCTTCGAGGTCCAGAATGTGCTGCGGTACAGTAATGTTCGCCAAGTGTACACGAGCCCCTGCTTCATCAAGGGCATCAATCGCTTTGTCGGGCAAAAAGTGATCGGTTACATATCGGTCAGTCAGCTTCACACACGCATTAATTGCTTCATCGCTGTAGCGTACACTGTGATGCTTCTCGTACTTTCCTTTAATCTGGTTTAGAATTTCCACGGTCTCCTCAGCCGAGGTTGGATCTACCATGATCTTCTGAAACCGGCGTTCGAGAGCTCCGTCTTTTTCAATGAACTGGCGGTACTCATTCAGCGTGGTTGCCCCGATGGCCTGCACTTCGCCGCGCGCAAGAGCCGGCTTCAGCATATTGGAGGCATCCAGCGATCCGCTTGCCCCGCCGGCACCAACGATGGTATGCAGCTCATCAATAAATAGAATGACATTTTCCGTTTTTTCCAGCTCACTCATAACGGCTTTCATCCGCTCTTCAAATTGGCCGCGGTACTTGGTACCGGCAACGAGTGCGGCGAGGTCGAGCGCAATAACGCGCTTGTCGAACAGAACACGGGAAACTTTCCGTTCGATAATACGAGAGGCAAGTCCCTCGGCGATGGCTGTTTTGCCCACGCCGGGTTCGCCAATCAAAACAGGATTGTTCTTTTTACGGCGGCTCAATACCTGAGCTACCCGCTCAATTTCCTTGCTGCGCCCGATAATCGGGTCCAGTTTACCATCTTCGGCCAGCTGCGTCAAATCCCGGCCAAAATTGTCGAGTACGGGGGTTTTCGATTTTTCCATTTTCTTTTCTCTGGAACTTCCCGAAGAAGAGGAGCCTTTTGATGACGAGGGGATGCTGGCACTGGTTGGCCGGCTGCTGCCCTGATCGGTATCGCGGGCGTTGCCCGAAATAATCAGATCCAGCTCTTCTCGAACCGCATCGTACGAAACATTAAACTGCTGTAGTATCTGTGCGGCGATATTTTCTTCGTCGCGCAACAGCGAGAGTAGAAGATGCTCGGTGCCAATGGTATCACTCTTGTACAGTTTTGCCTCGAGATAGGTGATTCGAAGCACCTTTTCAGCCTGTTTGGTAAGGGGAATGTTACCCACAGTTACCGTGCCACCGGTGCCGCGAACGGTATCTTCGATGGTCTTTTTTAGTTTGAAAAGGTCGCATTCCAGATTTTTGAGAATCCGGATTGCTACACCGTCGCCCAGGCGAACAATGCCCAGAATCAGATGTTCTGTACCAATGTAGTCATGACCAAGACGCAACGCTTCTTCTCTGCTGAATTGGATAACATCACGTACTTTGCTTGAAAAATTGCCCTCCATGTCGGGACCTGCTGAATTTTACGATTAGAGTTACTCACCGTAACGAGTGAACAATTTGTTTAGTTCGCCACTGAAACGAAAGTAGCGCAGCGAACATGTAAATGCAAACGGCCACATAAAAGCCTTCGCCTTTATTGAGCCCTTTTCGCTCGTGATGATTGTGAAAACCGAAAGGGTAAAAATACGGTTTTTGATGGACTTTCGTGCAGCTTTAAATAAGCGGCTGTCCGGTCATCTCTTTCGGGATCGGGAGGCCCATCAGGGTAAGAATGGTAGGGGCAACATCGGCAAGGTTACCGTTTTTAACCGCATCAACGGCTTGTTGCGAAAGTACAATCACGGGAACCTGTGCCGTGGTGTGGGCTGTGTGGGGGCTGCCATCATCTTGCACCATGGTGTCGGAGTTGCCGTGGTCGGATATGATGACGATGCTATATCCATTCTCCTGAGCTGCAGAAACAACGCGCTTGAGCTGTGTGTCGATGAACTCAATGGCCTGAACAGCAGCGTCCATTACTCCGGTATGCCCAACCATATCGGGGTTTGCGAAATTGAGTGCAACAAATGAATGCGTTCCTTTATGAAGCTCTTCACAAAGGCGGTCGGTTACCTTTTCGGCACTCATTTCCGGCTGTAAGTCGTAGGTGGCCACCTTGGGGCTGGGCACCATGATGCGCTCTTCCCCCTCGTAGGGAGTCTCTTCGCCGCCATTAAAGAAGTACGTTACGTGCGGGTACTTTTCTGTCTCAGCGATACGAAGCTGGCTCAGTCCGTGCCGGCTTACGGTCTCGCCCAGTGTATTCTTCAGGCGTACAGGTGGGAATGCTACATGTGCAAACCGGTTGAAGGTGTCCTCATACGCGGTGAAGGTAACATAATGGAGATCCAGCTCTTGCGTGTCGAACGGAACCTCATCAAACCGGTGAAGAGCTTTGGTAATCTGGCGTGCGCGATCTCCGCGAATATTGAAAAAGACGACCACATCGCCGGGCTGAATCCGGCTATTGGGAGATGTATCTGCAAGGTGAGGGAGCAAAAACTCATCCGTCACCCCGCTGTTGTAACTGTTTGTAAAAATATCTTCCGCAGAATCTGCCGTTTCACCTTTTCCGCGCACCAGCAGGTCGTACGCTTTTTGGATGCGTTCCCACCGGTTGTCGCGATCCATGGCGTAGTAACGCCCGATCACAGAGGCCAGTGTTCCTGTGCCGATTTCATCCGCTTTGGCGGCAAACTCTCTGTAGTAGTCAAGCCCTCCGGTGGGAGAGGTGTCGCGCCCGTCGGTAAATGCGTGCACGTAGGTATTGTCGATGCCGGTACGTTTTGCAAAATCGAGCAGTGCATACAAATGATCGTTGGTGCTGTGCACGCCGCCGTCGCTAAACAGGCCCATGAAATGGATGCGCCCTTTAACCGACGCTTTTTGGAACGCCTCTTTGAGAACGGAGTTTTCAAAAAAAGAGCTGTCGCGGATCGATTTGTTTACACGGGAAAGCTCCTGCCAGACGATGCGTCCTGCACCGATATTCAGGTGGCCAACCTCAGAGTTACCGAACTGGCCGGCCGGCAGCCCAACGGCCTCACCGCTTGCTTCAAGTTGAGCATTCGGGTAGGAGTTGAGCAGGGAGTCGTAAAACGGTTTTCGGGCTTTATGAACGGCACTGACCGCCGGATTGGCAGAGATCCCAAAGCCATCTATAATGATAAGAAGCGCCTTTCTCTCTTGCGCAGGTTTCATTTAGAGGTTGTTAACGTGCTTGGTGAGCTTCGCCTTTTTTCGTGCCGCGTTGTTTGGGTGGATGAGGCCTTTCACAGAAGAACGGTCGATATAACTAACAGCATCCTTCAAGAGTTTTTCGGCCTCTTTCTTGTCGGTCGATTCCATCACACTTTTGATAAGTGTGCGTAGTTTAGACCGTTTGTGTCGGTTGGCAGCGTTTCGTTTCTTGCTCTGCCGAAGTCGTTTAATGGCTGATTTATGTTGTGGCATAGATAAAAGTGTATTTCAGTTCAATGCTGGGTACTTTTCAATAGCTTCTAAAATTAAAGCTTCTGAATTTAAGTTCCAAGAAGTGATTGAATCTTACCGCTAAAAAAACTATTATTACCAGTCTTGATATGATTATTGTGATAGATGGTCCGGCCGGGTCCGGGAAAAGTTCAACAGCGAAAGCGTTAGCCGAGAAACTGGGTCTTAGGATTCTGGATTCCGGTGCTCTTTACCGCGCACTAACCGTTGCCTGGCTGAAGGCCGATCAGGATAATCACTTCTTTGAAAATCTGTCCGATCAGTCGATGCGTGCCAAAGCCGATACCGAAACGTTTCGTGTGTTTTGGAACGAGGAAGAGCTAACCGGTTATATACGGTCGCCCGAAATCAGCGGCCATGTAAGCCAGGTTGCCGCACACCCTGCCGCACGGCAGTTTGTAAATGCAACCATGCGCGAACTGGTGAAAAACGGAACGTTTATTGCCGACGGACGCGATCTTGGAACGGCTGTTTTTCCCGATGCCGAAGTGAAATTTTTCATGAAAGCATCGCTTGAAGAACGTGCCAAACGACGGTATCGCGAACTTCATGAGCAAGGCGAACAGGTAACGCTAAGCGAGGTGCAAAACAACCTTGAACAGCGCGACCATACCGACAGTAACCGCCAGGCCGATCCGCTTCGTCAGGCCGACGACGCCATCGTTATTGATACGACAGAACTCTCTTTTGATGAACAGGTTGCCACCATGAGCGCCATCATCAAAAAAGCCCTTAACAACTAAACATAAACTCTAATCCCGTTTCGCAGTTTGCGGGGCGCGGCGTTATTTTTAACAGGAACCATAAATGTCAGACAAAGAAAAAAACCTACCAACCGAAGAAGAACGCGACGAAACAACCGTTGCCGAAGAAGTGGTAGAAGAAACCACAGAACCGACCGTTGAAGAATCAACCAACGGCGATGAGACAGAGAGTGAAGAGACACCGGCTGCACTGCCAACCTATACCGGCGAAGTAGAGGGCGAAACCTACACCTTCGAACAGCTCCATGCCGCCTCTGAAGATTATACCGACGAAGAATTCCATCAGCTCGAGGGGATGTATGAAAACACCCTGAGCGAAATTGAAGAAAAAGAAATTGTGACCGGCCTTGTGGTATCGGTCGATGAAAAATATGTAATTGTTGACATCGGTTTTAAATCGGAAGGCATTGTGCCGGTCAACGAATTTTCGAACAAGGTACTCGAAAACCTGAAGCCCGGCGATGAGGTTGAAGTGTTTCTCGATCGTGTGGAAGATCGCGAAGGCCAGCTGATTCTGTCGCGTCGTAAAGCCGATATACTCAAAGCGTGGGAGAATCTCGAAAATGCTTATGAAACAGGTGAAGTGATTGAGGGATACATTCAGCGCCGTATTAAAGGCGGTATGGTTGTGGATGTGTTTGGAATTGATGCCTTCTTGCCGGGATCGCAAATTGATGTGCGTCCCGTACGTGATTTTGACGCCTACGTGGGTAAAACCATGGAATTTCAGGTTGTGAAACTGAACATGCAGGCCGAAAACGTTGTGGTTTCTCACCGTGCACTGATCGAATCGGATCTGGAAGAGCAGCGCGAAGAGATTCTGGAAACCATCGAGCCGGGGCTGGTACTGGAAGGTATCGTGAAGAACATTACCGACTTTGGTGTGTTTATCGATCTTGGCGGCGTAGACGGACTGCTGCACATTACCGACCTGTCGTGGGGCCGTGTCGATCATCCGGAAGAGATTGTAAAACTCGACCAGAAGATGAACGTAGCCGTAATCGATTTCGACGAAAAATCGAAGCGTGTATCGCTTGGCCTGAAGCAATTGCAGCCTGACCCATGGGAAAGTATCAACAAAAAATATCCCGACAACACCCGTGTGCAAGGCCGTGTGGTTTCCATTGCCGACTACGGAGCTTTCATCGAGCTCGAGAAAGGTGTTGAAGGCCTGATTCACATCAGCGAAATGTCATGGACCCAACACATCAAGCATCCGTCTCAGCTGGTACAGAAAGACGACATCATTGAATGTGTGGTGCTGAACATCAACGAGGAAGAGAAGAAAATCTCTCTTGGTGTGAAGCAGCTTGAAAAAGATCCATGGAAAGATCTGCTGGAGCGCTACCCGGTTGGATCCAAGCACAAAGGAGAAGTTCGTAACCTTACCAACTTCGGCGTGTTTGTGGAGCTGGAGCCCGGCATTGACGGCTTGGTTCACGTATCTGACCTGAGCTGGACCGAGAAAATTGACCACCCCAATGAGGCGGTTGACAAAGGGCAGGAGATGGAAGTTGTGATTCTTGCCGTGGACTTTGATAACCGGCGCATTACGCTCGGCCACAAACAAGTGGAAGAGAATCCGTGGGAAAAATATGCCGAAGAGTACGGCCCCGGATCCAAAGTAGAAGGCAAAATCAGCAAAATTACCGATAAAGGTCTTTTTGTGGAATTGCCGCTCGGAGCCGAAGCCTTTCTCCCTAAAAACAAGCTGGAAGCCGAAAGTGATGATCTCGAAACCGATTTCAACACCG
>JBLRWS010000085.1:0-9226 GCA_047921075.1 Balneolaceae bacterium
AGGGCGCGAAGCACGCCAAGTGGTATTTGTCTCTTTTCACTACCCAACACCTCAACATTCCCTTTGCGCACTCCGCGTACTCCGCGGTTCTACTTTACCGCCAAGGGCGCGAAGCACGCCAAGTGGTATTTGTCTCTTTTCACTACCCAACACCTCAATATTCCCTTTGCGCACTCCGTGTACTCCGCGGTTTTAACCCCGTGTGAGGTCATCTTATGATCGATCTCCTTACCAGGAGTATCCCCATTTCACCGAAGCTTTCAGGGCCACTTTTTTTTCAGGACCGGTGATGCGCAGCTCGGACCGGTGGTTGTCCACACTTTTTCCGGAAATGGTCATTTGCTCACCCAAGTAAACAGGCCCGGGCAGGTGATACTCTACCTCTTCTAAATATCGCCCGTCAAATTGGCTGCGAAAAGCTTCCAGTGCAAGCAGCAAGAGTAACGGCCCGTGCACCATGCAGTTTGGATAGCCCTCCACCTCACGTGCATACTCCTGATCGTAATGAATGCGATGCGCGTTGAATGTGAGCGCCGAGAACCGGAACAGCAGTACCGAATCGGGCCGCGTCGTGTGTTCCCAATCAGGGTCGATATCCATCGGCTCGGTCCGAGTGGGATGGGCTCCTTTTTCGGTCGGGCTTCGATACATAAAGTGCTGATCCTCGGAAATGGCCAGCGCCCCTTTGGTGCTAATCTGATGCTGAATTTGTAAAAAATAGCGGTCACTCTCGTCCACTGTTTTTTTCTCGAATGCAAGAATGGTGGAGTGTTGATCAGCCGGTGTGCCGGCAACAAGCGGCTTCTTAAAGGAGAGCCGGCCGCCGAGCCAAAGCCTGGTGCTGAGTGGTATATCGGGCAGAAAGCCCTCTTCTCTCGGGTATCCCTGCACCGTAAGTGAGGAGTGCGTGTGCACGTTTGGGAAATAGGCCCAATGCGCACAGGCACTCAATTCCGTTCCGACAGAAACGCTGTCCGGCTGACGATTGAGCATCGCTTCGAACTTTTGAAGCTGTTCAGGAGCCAGGTGGTCGCGCCGGTTGGCTGAACGTCCTGCCCATTCGTCTGTATTCATGGCTCAGGGATAAAAAATTACGATTGATTTGGCGGGCTGCCGGGGTTTTTCGGTGGCTGCTGAGGGGACTCGCTTTGGGAGTCGGCAAATTGCAGTTGGTTGCTGAGGCTGGTTTGCAGCTCTTCCACGTCGTCATCGCTCAGCAGCTCGCTGATGTCTTCCACTCCTGCTTTGATCGCCAAATTGTACACCATACGATGAAAAAGCATCTGATGCGCAGCCGAGCTGAGCTGTAACAACTGCTGCTGCGGTATTTGGCCGCCTGAAAGTTTGATCTTGGTCATCACCGGTTCAAGCAGCTTTTCAATCCGCTTGCTCAGCTGCTTTTCGAGCTGGCCGGCCTCTTTGTTCTCTTTACTGGTTACTTCTTTTCCGCTTGGGTCTACTAACTTCATTCTTCTGTTTTGGATTTTAAATGGATCGTATAAAGGTAACAAAATCGCAGGCCAAAATCGTTTACGGAGCCGCCTTCCGTAAATTCCTGGGTTTTCACGTCAATGTTAATCTCATTTTTGTGAGTGCTCAATCCGAACGGCGAAAGCAGATGGGGACGGTGATATGCCCGCAATGCAGAGTCCCGATGTGGGGCGATCATCCTGTACCGGGCAGCTCGGGATATGATGCGATAGTCCCATTTCAGGAGTGGAATGACCATGAGAAACAAGCGTCTGCAGTGTGTCTTGACGAAACAGCCGGCGTTCTATTTCCCCTCGCTGTTTTTGCGTGCAAGTTTTCATGAGTTCGCATTCACACTTTTGTCTGTAACGCCTTATATTGACCGTCCAACCGATAAGCGAACCTATCCCATGAAAAAGTCTTTTCTACTCATAACCGGTTTTATTCTTTTTGCAGCTCTTTTTCGGCTGATACCTCACGCGTACAATTTTACCCCAATTGGAGCGATCGCCCTGTTTGGCGCTGCCTACTTTACCGATAAAAAATGGGCATTGATCATTCCGCTGGGTGCCATGTGGATAAGCGACTTGCTGCTGAACAACCTGGTATACGCATCGTTCTATTCCGGTTTTACACTTTTCACCCCCGGATTTCTCTTCATCTATGGCGGGATTGTACTGATTGCTGTTCTCGGTTTCTACCTGTTCAAAAAAGTTACCCTACCCCGTGTTTTGGCCGGGGCTTTTGGAGGCAGCGTAATCTTCTTTATTGTAAGTAATTTCGGTGTCTGGATCGCCAGTCCGATGTACCCACTTACGGTTGAAGGGCTGATTCTCTGCTATACAGCTGCCATCCCATTCTTCCACAATACACTGGCGGGGACCCTGGTTTACAGCGGTGTGCTTTTTGGCGCGTATGAGTATGTAAAGCGGAATCAGCCATCGCTGGTTACCGGCACGCTGTAATCGCTGCCCAACATCCACAGCCGTTGCGAATTGCATCCCTTCTTCCTGCCACTACTGAAATTGTGTGCCGCCTTGGCTTGAAAAATCACTTGGTGGCACGGTCTCATGAATGTGATTATCCGCCGGATGTGAAGAAGATTCCAGCCTGCACCTCGCCGCGTTACCAACGTCCGGATCAACTTAGCAGCTCCGAGATTCACCGCTCCGTAACGACCATTCTGGAGCAGAGTCTTTCAGTGTACGAGGTTGATTCTGCACTGCTGAAAGAGGCCCGGCCTGACGTGGTGCTTACGCAGGATCACTGCGAAGTTTGTGCCGTTTCGATGAGCGAGCTGCAGAAATCTGTTCGAGGATTATTGGATGATGATACTGCCATTGTCTCTGTATCCCCATCCAATCTCGAGGGTGTGCTGCAATCGTTTCGAACCGTTGCCGATGCACTGGGCGTATCGGAAAAGGGTGGGCAATTGGCCGAAGATGTAACCAACCGTTTACACACCCTTCGCGATAAAACGACACCCATACAGAACAAACCTTCGGTGGTTGCCATCGAGTGGATCGACCCGCTGATGACAGCCGGCAACTGGATGCCGGAACTGATCGACGCTGCCGGAGGGCAATCTCAGCTTGCTGATGCCGGCACACATTCGCCGGTGCTGGAGTGGGATCGTATCGCAGATACCAACCCCGACATTCTTTTGATCGTGCCTTGCGGGTATACCATCAATCGAACTCAAAAAGAGATGGGTACGCTCACCTCTCAACTCGGCTGGGAAACGCTCTCGGCTGTGCAAAACAATCAGGTGTATCTTCTGGACGGCCATCACTATTTTAACCGTCCGGGCCCTCGGCTTGCAGATTCAGCTGAGATTTTAGCTGAAATTTTCTATCCTGATATATTCCCGCCACACCGGCAATCGTCCGGCTGGGTTTCATTCACTTTCTAATCACTGATCGCAATCGTCATGTCAAAAAAAATCATCATAATTGGTGCCACCTCCGGAATTGGTGAAGAGCTTGCCCGGCAGTGTGTGGAGAAGGGATATCACGTGGGCGGTACAGGACGGCGGGTAGACCGGCTCACCGATTTAAAGAAGGAGTTGGGGAACTACTTTTCGTTTGTGGAGATGGATGTGACTCGCCATCAAGAGGCAAAGGAACAGCTCCATGAACTCATTCGGCAGCTTGGCGGGATGGATATCATCGTTCTAAATGCCGGGATCTCAAGCTATCCGGCAACCCGAATCACCGAGATGGATCAGAAGATCATCGACATCAACGTGAGTGGGTTTGTACAACTTTTCGGGGAGTCCTATAACTATTTTCGCAATCAGGGAGATGGGCACATTGTGGGGGTTTCATCAATCGCTTCTTTTTTTGGCGCTGCCCAGGCGGCTCCCTATTGCGCTTCCAAAGCATTTATCTCTACGTACATGCAGGGGTATCGCCAGCGCAGCATCAGTTCCGGCCACAACATTGTGATTAGCGACATCAAACCCGGTTTTGTAAAAAGTGAAATGACCCAGGGAAAGAAAGGGATGTTCTGGGTGGCGGAAACAAAAACGGCCGTCCGGCAAATGGTGAAGGATATCGAAAAAGAGCGTTCCTATTCCTACGTTACACGGCGGTGGCGGCTGGTGGCCTGGCTGATTAAGCTAACGCCAAACTGGCTGCTGGAGCGGGTAAATCCTGCCGTATAGCCCTACAAAAAAATATAGAGCAGCAGCAGGATAAACGGGAGGGTAAACAACCAGTCCCACCGAAATCTTGAATATGTTTGCTGCTCGTCCATGATCATACAAGTTCTCTTTTCAAGTAGAACCACGCCATAATCGATTTGTTCCGGCTTATCCCAGCCATCCATCACGATCCAGACTCCGGTACTGTACTGCTTCGGCAATATGATGCGATTGGATGGTTTCGGACCGGTCCAGATCGGCAATGGTACGCGATACTTTCAGAATCCGATCATAGGCGCGGGCCGACAGGTTCAGCGAGTTCATAGCCCGTTTCAGGAGCTGCTCGCCGGCGGCGTCAATCCGGCACAACTTCCGCACCATTTTTGTGCTCATCTGCGCATTGCTGTACACCGAAGGGATTCCCATAAATCGCTGAGTCTGTATTTCTCTGGCGGTGATCACGCGATTGCGGATTTCAACAGACGTTTCTCCCTTCGATTTGGAGCTGAGCTCTTCGTAGCTCACTTTGTTGACTTCTACATGAAGATCAATCCGGTCGAGCAGGGGGCCGCTGATTTTACTCAGATATCGCTGCATCTGCACATTGGTGGCGCCATCGGCGTCGGAGGGGTCGTACCAATCCCCCGAGGGTGAGGGATTCATCGACGCAACCAGCATGATGCGGCTTGGGTAGTTTACACTCATTCGTGCCCGGGAGATGGATACAAAACCGTCTTCCAGAGGCTGGCGCATCACCTCCAAAGCGCTGCGCTTAAATTCCGGAAGTTCATCGAGGAACAGTACGCCATTGTGTGCCATCGATATTTCTCCCGGCATGGGAATACTGCCGCCTCCCACCAGGGCTACATCCGAAACCGTGTGATGCGGGCTGCGAAACGGACGTTGCGTTACCAGTGCCTTTCCGGTTTTAAGCACCCCTGCAACGGAATGTATTTTGGTGGTTTCAAGTGCCTCTTCAAGGGTCAGTGGAGGTAAAATGGTGGGAATGCGTCGTGCCATCATTGTTTTTCCCGATCCAGGCGGGCCGACCATAATAACATTATGGCTCCCTGCAGCGCTCACTTCCAGTGCCCGTTTTACATTTTCCTGGCCACGAACATCGGTAAAATCGAGGATTTCGGCCTGGCCGTTGCTTGCGAACAGTGATTTGGGCTCCACATGAATCGGGTCAAACTCCCGGCGGCCATTCATCCACTGTATAACCTCTTCCAACGACTCGAACGCCATCACAGAAATACCATCCACAACGCCCGCCTCTGCTCCATTGTCTTTCGGGAGCACCACATAATCGAGACCGTTATCTCGAGCTTCCACTACCATGGGCAGTACTCCTTTTACAGGCCGCAACGACCCGTCGAGTGCCAGTTCACCCAGTACCAGCGCCTTGTTTAGCCGTGATGTATTGATTTGATCCGATACGGCAAGCAGACTCAGCGCAATGGGCAAATCAAATGCGCTTCCCTCTTTTGGGAGGTCGGCCGGTGCCAGGTTTACGGTAATGCGGCCTCTTGGAAAGTGGGCTCCTGCATTTTTCAGGGCAGCATCAATTCGATCTTTGGATTCACTGACCGCGCGGTCGGGCAGCCCCACCAGATAGTATTTGGGCACGCCGCCGCTCATATTCACTTCTACATCGATAATTCGCGCATCAACACCGATGGTAGACGCGCAGTATACTTTTGACAACATAAGGTTGAATCTTTACAGTTCTTCTTTTCGTAGTAAGAACCAGATATTGCCAACTCCTTACACAAATCGGAGAAAATCATGGAAAAAAATGAAAAAACATGTGTTGAACAGATCACCGGAACGATCGATGACATGCTGCGCCAAATCCGCGCCATCATTATCGAAGGCTCGGCCAAGCGGTTGCTGATACGTAAAAAATCGGGCGACGTTCTGTTTCAAACACCGATTGCCATCGGTGTTGCAGGAGCAACCATCGGTATGGTATTAGCGCCGATCGCCTCAGCACTGACTCTGTTTGTGCTATTTGCAAGTGATGTGGAGGTGTTGGTTGAAAAGCGGGCGGCCGCGAACGAGCCGGATGATGAGTACGAAGTATCGGCCGAAGCGATTACGATTCAGGATGATGAGCCGGGCGATAGCGGCTAACCGAAATCGGGAAAGTAGAACAAGGCATCTTGATCACGCGCCGCCTTACGCGGCAGAATAAAAAAAGTAGGGGTGCAAGGTTGCTGCACACAACCTTGCAGTCACCAATCTGTAGATGTGCATTGAGGGGTAGCCATTAGTCGGACCGAGAAATCGAGGATATCTTTTTTAGCAGTTCATCGGTTTTGGCACAAAGGGAATCTATCGGTGCAGATGTTTTTTGATCATCGATATGCGGGTTCTCGGGGGATGGCTTATGCCGGGTTTCAAACGACTGCTTGGCTTTTTCAATATGAGCATTGAGATTGTTCAAATTTATGTTGCCCATCGTTTTACCTGGCGTCGCTACACTTCGTATTGTATTGCAGACAAACCGTTTAGGGTTTATCGTTGTTTCTATTATTAAGAGACCCGACCAACGGTTTTGTTACAGGATTTTTACGAACCGGGCACTCGGCCATTATGCTCCATCTTAATAGATGAATGAATCCGGGAGACAGAAAGCCGTATGCCCGCCATGCAAAGACCGCCGAAGTTCTGTATTATTCGGCGTTGTAGCACTCTTTGCAACCTTTTCTCATACTATGATTCGCACACTCTACATCAAAGATTTCGCTCTGATCGATGAGCTTGAGGTCGTGTTCGATCGCGGCCTGCATGTGCTTACCGGGCAGACGGGAGCCGGTAAGTCGATCATTATCGGTGCGCTAAACATGATTCTCGGCGAACGGGCCGACACGGAGGTGATCCGGCAAGGGGCTGATAAAGCGATCGCCGAAGCCACCATTTATATGGGGGAGAACCCAACACTGAAAACGCTGCTTGAAGAGCATGAGGTAGAGGTGACGGAGGAGCTAATACTGCGCCGTGAAATTCGCCAGAGCGGAAGCCGAGCCTTTGTGAACGACACACCGGTTACCATTGGCGTGCTGAAAAAGGTGGGCGATCAGCTCGTAGATCTCCACGGCCAACACGATCATCAACTGCTGTTAAAGGAGGAGCACCATCAGGAGGTAATCGACCAGTTTGAGCAGGTGCGTCCGGCCCTTGAAAACTACAGGACGGCTTACCTGGCCATGGCCTCTCTGCAAAAAGAGCTCGCGGCACTGCAGCGAAGAGAGCGCGAACTGAATGAAAAAAGTGACCTCTATCGGTTCCAGTTAAAGGAGCTTGAACAGGCTGAACTGCAGCCCGGTGAAGAAGAGGAGATCGAATCGGAGATGAACCTGCTCGATAATGCCGAAGATCTCGATCAAAAGGCGGACGCCATCGCCACGATTGGCAGCGGGGATGATGTGAGCTTAATCGATCTGCTCAATACCATCAAGCTGCATCTGGAAGATATGGCCCGGATCGAACCCGAATTTAAAAACTACCTGGAAGAGGTATCCACAGCTCGCATCAGCATACAAGAGGCCATTCAGTTCGCTGAACGGTATCGCTCCACCATCGAATTTAATCCGCAACGGCTCGAAGCGCTCCGCCAGCGGCAATCGGAACTGAATCGCCTTCAAAAAAAGTATCAGCGCTCCATCCCCGAGCTCATCCGGTATCAAAACGAACTACGGCAGGAGCTGAACGTTGCTGAAAATTTTGATCTGGAAACCGATCGTATCAAACAGAGCATTGCCGATCAGCAGACGGTGCTCAAAGAGGCGGCAATGGCCTTGCACCGCCGTCGCCAAGAGGTTGGGGAGAGCCTCTCTGCCCAGATTGTAGAATCACTGAAAAACCTGGGGATTGACCACGGCGCATTTCGCGCAGAGGTAGCCTGGCAGTTCAGTAACGACGGATGGATTTCTGTTGACGGGCAACCTGTACAGTGCCTGCCCGACGGGTGCGACGAGATTCGCTTTTTTATCTCTACAAACAAAGGCGAAGAACCGAAGCCACTTTCCAAAATTGCATCGGGTGGAGAGGTAAGCCGTGTGATGCTCTCCCTGAAGTCTATTCTGGCTAAGGAGCAGCACCTTCCGGTGATGATTTTTGATGAGATTGATACCGGCATCAGCGGACACATTTCGGAAAAGGTGGGCCGTGTGATGCGCAGTTTGTCCGTACACTGCCAGATTATTGCAATTACCCATCAGCCTCAAATTGCGAGCCAGGCACACCATCACTACCGCGTGGAAAAATCGGAAGAGCAGGGGCGAACCATCACGTCCATCACCAAACTGAGTGACGAAGATCACATCCGCGAAATTGCCGGCTTAATGAGCGGCGAGGAGATAACCGACTCGGCCATTCGCAGTGCGAAGGAGCTGATTGCCAGAAGCAGTGTGCGTAATTAATCCTCTTAATCGTTCATTCTGATCTGCTCTATACGACTGATATGGAACGATTTAAGTAATTCTGCCATTAACTAATTGAACATCTATTATCCAAAAAAAGATTTAAACATCATGAGTAATCTCGAGCTGAAAGGAAATTGGAACAAACTGAAAGGCGAACTGAAAAAGAAGTATGGCGATCTGACCGATGATGATCTCGCCTACGTGGAAGGGCACGAAGATGAGCTGCTTGGCACACTGCAGAAGAAATTGGGCAAGACCAAAGAAGAGCTTGCCGGTGAATTGAAAAAATGGATTGAGGAGTAAGCATGGCTTCCAAACATTCCGACGCATTTGTCCGGCTGGTTGAAGATGCCCTTCTTCGTGTTGAAGAGATCGATGCTGACACGCTAAAATCGTGGATCGATTCGGGTAAATCCTTTACGCTGATTGATACACGCGAAGCTCATGAAGTGGAACAGGGGCACCTGCCAAATGCTCTACATCTGAGCAAGGGTGTCATTGAGCGGGATATCGAAAAAGAGGTGCCAAATCGCAATCAGCCGCTCGTGCTCTATTGCGGGGGTGGCTACCGTTCTGCGCTGGCTGCCGATAACCTCCAAAAAATGGGCTACACCGATGTCTATTCACTAAAGGGCGGCTGGAGAATCTGGTCACAGCGGTCGTTTCCGGTGGAAGGCGACTA
>JBLRWS010000086.1:0-8908 GCA_047921075.1 Balneolaceae bacterium
TGTACCACCGCTTCGGTTGCCTTGCTGTGCTTTTCAATATTCTGTAAAGCTTCCTGCACAATGCGATGAAGCTGTTGGGTGCAATGTGCCGGCAACCCCGAGGGTACATCCAAAGGATAGAATTGGTAGGAAATATCACTGTGTTGGTTGGCATCGGCTACAAGTTGCTCAATACTTTGCTCGATATTGGCAAGCATCAAAGGGGGAGGTGTCAATTTATGGGATAGCGACCGCACATCATCAATAATTTCCTGCAGCTCGTTTTTCAGGTGTGCTACCTCTTCCCATCCCGCCTCAATCATCCGCCGAAAGCGGGCAAGCCGATTGCCCACCGAATCGTGCAGCTCCATTGCAACCCGGTTTCTCTCCTTCTCTGTGCCTTCGATATAGGCCATCAATTTTTCGTTTCGCAATCCGGCAACTCTTTTCTGAAGCTCTGTTGTCTGCTTGTCAATCACCCGAACTCTCCATGCCATACCCATGCTGAGAAACAAAATTTCAAATAACGATCCAAACTGAACAGGTGTAAATAAAAACCTGACATCCTGAAACCACCCGAATTCCATCATAATGAACAGTATACCTGCCAGAAAAAGCACTGAAAAAGCGGTAATAAACAACAGCGACGTGTATTTCTCAGTTTCTATAAATTTAAAGGCAACGACAACCGCAAGACTAATTGCAAAGAGAATGGCTGCATACAGAATAATCAACATGGGTGTAGCATTGCTGCGGAACCACTCCGTAAACAGAATGTGTACAGCTGCATGAAACACCACAACCCAGAAAACACCTTTAAACAGCCGGTTTAAAACCGGATAATAATGGCTGGTGTTAAAATAGAGCCGCGTAAACTGGATGAATGCCAGTAACATCCCATACGTGAGCCCAACACGCGCACGGGCGCCTATATAGTCGGAGAACGGATAGATGTATTGCTGGGCCAGCCCAAGGTCGTTAAATACAAAAAGTCCTACGCTCAACACATAGAGCCCATACCATAGATAGATCCGGTCAAATGAAAAGAGGAATGCGGCAGTGACGATTATAATCATGAACAGGAAAACCCCGAAATAGACCCCAAATAGTGCATAGTGAACCTGCTGCGTATTATTGAAGGAGTCGAATGTCCAGATACGGGTATGGTATTGTAATGACGATCCGCGTTTATCAAACATCAACAGCAAGTCGGTCGACTCTCCCTGAGCAAGATCTACAGGAATCACAAAATGAAAGTGATCGATGTCTCTTGAATCGAATTGTGTACTGCGCCCGGTATTGGTTTGCAGCTGCCACTCGTCGCCGGTTCTTGAACGGGTGTACACCTTTAGATAATTGATGTGAGGATTCTGCACTTCCAAAACCCATCGCTCCTGATTGGATGTATTTTGAAGGCTGAGTGCGGCCCAATGCAGCTTATCGGTGAACCCAAACTGGTACTTCCGGGGATCGGGCTGATCCACCATTGACTGCCACACTCTCCCTGGTTCGACATAATCATCGGTTATAGCAATCGAGAAGCGATCTGTAATCCGTTCACCATCCAGCGACTCCTGAAGCTGAAGCACTGAAAGCTGCGCAACAGCCACTGCCGGCAGCAATCCAAACATAACAACCAAAAACGAAATGGCACTACACCAGATCTTGGTCATAGGCAAACCGTATCAGTTCTTTCATATTCGAGAGTCCCATTTTTTTGTAAATATTACGCCGGTGTGTATTGACGGTATGCGGACTCACACTCAGCTCTTCTGCAATTTCGTTGGATGATTGGCAACTGGCGATCATACGTACAATTTCAATTTCTCGGGTGGTTAGCGATTGGTTTTCCGCATCGCTTGACGGCGGCTTTTTCTTCACCCGGTTACTCTCGTAGTAATGCCCGTTTTGCACAGCCGAAAACGCTTCTTTAAACTCGAAAATTGAAAAATCTTTAAGCAAAAAACCGTTGGCGCCAAACTCTTTTGCCTGTTCGGCTGTTTGCCAGTCGTTGTGCATGGTCACCATCAAAACAGGGATAGATGTATCGGAGTTGCGTACCTGCTTTAGAATCTCGATACCGTTCTTTTCGGGAAGGTTAACGTCGAGAATTAAAACATCAGGGCGTTTCACTTTTAATGCCTGAAAAAGCTGCTCATGATTTCGAAATACCTCCACAGTGGCAGCCTTTACATCCTGTTGTAAGATGTGGCTTATACCTTCTGCTGCCAACAGTTGGTCTTCACAAACAAAAACGAGCTGATCGCACATAGAACAATAGATAATTGTAATACCCAACTAATTGCTAGATAAGAGAACTTTTTTTCTATTATACAAACTGCTTTTTACAATTCAGAATATGAAATGCAAAAACTGTTCAGGGCCTGGATATTGATTAACATACAATCCGTTTCACAAGTAAAAATGTATGTTCACGACCACAATAGCACCACATAACCATGCGGTTTTGGCTCAACTGCTCTACTCTGTAGCCCTTTACAACGACCGGATATCAGCCAACAGCTTTTCCATTTGATCGTACACCCGGTGCAACTCGTCCCCGATGCAGTAAGGCGGCATCAGATAGAGCACATCGCCCAGCGGCCGAAGCAACAGCCCGTAATCGGGACTATGCTTTTTGATGAGGTTGGCCACATCGTTAAGGTATCCTGAATCGCCGTTCGTTTCCATATCAAATGCGGCAATGGTGCCGGTGATACGCCGGTTTCGCATCGGGATGGTACGGGCCAATTCCGGCAGGCGTTGACGGTGTATCTCTTCAATAGCGGCGCGCTGGTTGGTACTGGCAAGCGTAAGAGAAAATGAGGCCAGTGCGGCTGCACAACCCAACGGGTTGGCCGTGTAACTATGGCCATGCCAAAAGGTTTTCTGGGGATCTGATGAGTCGAACGTTCGGAACAATTCATCGGTACAGAGCGTGGCGGAAAGTGGTAAAAAACCACCGGTAATGCCTTTGGCTACACACATCAGATCGGGCTGTACCTGCGCCTTTAGAGCCGCAAAAAGATCGCCGGTGCGTCCAAAACCGGTCATCACTTCGTCAAAAATGAGCAGCGTGCCGTACTGACGCTGCACCCAGTGCAGTTTTTGGAGAAATTCAGGCCGGCACATCCTCATTCCTCCGGCACCCTGCACCAACGGCTCGATGATAATAGCGGCTACGTCGCCTTCGTGTCTATTCAGAAGCTGCTCAATCTGTTCCAAAATCTCATCTTCGCGGCGGCCCGCTGTCTCGTCTCCCTGCCAGGTGTCCGGGTACGGAACAAAATCCACATCAAAAAGATGGTCGGCGTATACATTTGAAAAAACCGAGCGCGCACCGGCCGACATCGCCCCAAAGGTATCTCCGTGATACGCCCCTTCAAAAGCGAGAAAACGATTTCGCTTCTCGCCTGAATTGCGCCAGTATTGGATCGCCAACTTCAGTGCCACCTCAACCGCTGTGGAGCCGTTATCGGAGTAGAAAACGCGATTCAGATTTCCGGGAGCGTGCGCTGCCAGTTTTTCCGCCAACTGCTCCGCCGGACTGTGGGTAAAATTAGAAAAAATGACGTGCTCCAGCGTGTGCGCTTGTTCCGCTATGGCGGCAGCGATATCGGGGTGGGCATGGCCATGCAGGTTTACCCACCAGCTCGAGATGCAATCCACAATTTTGCGGCCATCTTCCAGTTCGAGCCATATTCCATCCCCGCGTACAACTTTGAGCGGATCGGGGCTGTCTTTGACGATGGTGAACGGATGCCAGACGTTAGGATGCATAAACGGTGATTACTTCGTATTGAAAAGTGATTGGAACCGGTGCTGAAGTGCCTCAGGTTGAACCTCGTCAAGTACCGGCAGGTGGTACAGATGTTTCACCTTTCCGTAGGCCCGGATGGCCTCTTCGTTGGAGGGATGCTTTTCTCCCGACAGGATCACGCCCCAGACCGGAATGTTGCGGCGGCGCAAGGCTTCCAGGCTGAGAAAGGTATGGTTCAGCGTTCCCAATGAGCTCCGCGCCACCAGCAGAACCGGCAGTTTCAGGTACCGGATCAGATCGATGATCATCTGCTTACCATTGATCGGAACCAGCAAACCGCCTGCTCCTTCTACGATCAAGTGGTTTTGTTGATAGTACGGCAGGGTGATGTGTTCCATTTCAATCTCTACCCCATCGATGGCTGCCGAGGCGTGTGGACTCATTGGCTCAGTCAGGCGATAGGCTTCATCATAGAAATGAGTATCCGGAAGACCCGTGGCACGACGTACAAACTGGGTGTCTGTTTCCGGCTCCAGCCCCGATTGTACCGGTTTCCAGTAGCCGGCCTTCAGGCCAATCGTAAGCATGGCCGAAACGACCGTTTTGCCAATTCCGGTGTCGGTTCCTGTCACAAAAAGCTCTTTGGGAAAGGGTTTCATCACCGGTTTTTCTTGAGTGCAAAAAAGACGTTGTGATAGGTAACCGTGAGGCGACCACCACATTGTTCGCGCCAGTACGAATCCAGTAGCCGTAATTGCGCGGGCGTCAGATTGGTCTGTTTTCGGGACGCCGCCGTACCACTCTTTTTTAAGTGGCGAAAGAAGGCATAGAGATCGTCGAACTGCTCGCTTTGGCTGTCTTCGTAAAAATCGATCTGATACGGACCCATCGAAAGCTGTACGGCCAGTTTTTCTACATTGGGAAAGGGATTTCCGGAGTACGGAAGCCCTAAATCGAGGCACGCCTGACGCCACTCTGGGTAACTTTCATCACCGGGAAACGAAAGCAGCATCAAACCGCCGGGATCCAGCTGTTTCGCAAAAGGCTCGAGCGTTTTTGCAGGGTCAGAAAACCATTGCGCCACATAATTGCCCGTAATGAGTGCATAGGTTTCTCCGGCCGGAGGGCCCGCCTCGGCATCCATCACACTGAAATGGGTGTTCGGTGCTTCAGGCAGCTCTTTTTGGGCGTAGGCAAGCATTGGCTCCGAAAGATCGGTTATGATCAGCTTCCGATTTGGGAAATAACGTAACAGATGTTGCGTGAAAAAGCCGGTACCGCAGCCCAGTTCCAAAATCTGGCCGGGAGGTACGATGTCGAGCCAGGGATCGAGCGCATTTGCCAAACGACTTGCACACTCTTTCTGCAACTCCGCCTGCCGATGGTAGTAGTCGGCCGATGAAGAGAAGGCGGCATCCACACTCTGAGTAAAATCACTGGTCATGTTCGTGTCGGTCATCAACTGATTGACTCCATCCATTGGGTTATTTTTTCTGCGCACCACACCGGGTGGGAAACCGGCAGCATATGGCCTGCCAAAGGGTGCACAAAATAGGAACTATTGGGGTGAAGTTCTGCCTCAAACCGCTGCGTGTGATTCGGTGAAACGATCGCATCCTCTGCCCCGTGCAGTATCAAAGCAGGTGCCGCTTTCAAACGGCTAAGCCGGGCCGGTTCATCCCGCAGCATGAAAAGATCATTCCGGATTCGGTTGATCTCAATAGGCTCCGGTATATCTGTCTGGCAGGGATCGGGATACCAGGCTCGGGATAGAAAATCGGAAAGTACCTGACCGGGTTGTTCATCCAACTTTCGAACCATTCGGTCGAGCACCCGGCGACTGCTGCTCCCCGATGTGACAGCCTCGTCTATAAACGCTTTAAAGCCACTGATAATCACCACCCCATCGGCTTGCTCCATCAGCGCTGCCGGACACCAAAGCAGCCCCATAGAGTGGGTGATTAGCAGATTGGGCAAAGCGTTTGTTGGAAAGCTATCGGGCCGGTTTGGACGGCCAAAATAGCCTCGGTCGGCGGCAGTGAATTGGATGGATTCTGGCAACTCGCTGCGCAAAGCGGTCCATACCGAAGCTTCGCAACCCCAGCCGTGAAAGGCGATTATATTAGCGTTCATCAGACGGTTGCAATGCGGTGATCAGCTTTTGGATATCCTCGTCGGTATGGTCGGATGTGAGGGAAATGCGCAGCCGTGCTGAGCCTTCCGGCACCGTTGGCGGACGAATGGCCGATACCAGCAAATCCTGCGCTTCCAGCTCACGGGCTGTCCGTACGGTCTCATGATCATCACCGATCACTACCGGAATAATATGCGAACTCCCATCCACAACAACTCTGCCAGCCTCAGCAATGGATCGCCGGACCTTTTCTGCGTTGGATAATAATCGGGTTCGCTCCTCGTCCATCGCAGGAATCAAATCCAGGGCGGCATCCAACGCCCCTACTATAGCCGGTGGCAGCGCTGTGGTGTAGATAAATCCGGAACAGGTATTGATGATAAATTCGGCGATCAAATCGCTGCAGAAAACGGCCGCACCGAACGATCCGGCTGCTTTCCCAAAAGTAGTAACCACAACGCCCAGACTTTCCCGTCCAAAACAGACGCCTCGCCCCTCTTCGCCATACACCCCGAAGGCATGAGCATCATCTACGTAAAGTTGCGCGCCGTAGCGCAACGCAAGCTCTTGCAGGGCGTCCAGCGGAGCGTGATCACCGTTCATGCTAAATAGCGATTCGGTAACCAGCCAGACTGCTCCATCTTGATTGGATCGTGCTTTTTTGAGCAGTGTTTCGGCATGGTTCAGGTCATTGTGGCGAAAACGGTACAGCGTGGCTCGGCTCATCAGGCAGCCGTGCAGCATGCTGTTGTGGCACTCTTTATCGGCAATGATTACATCTCCCCGGCCGGCCAGCGCAGGTAAAAGCGTAGCGTTGGCCTGAAACCCGGTTGAAAACAGAAGTGCCCGATCGCATTTCATCCATCTTGCCAAACGCTCTTCTACCTGCCGGTGAAGAGATTGGGTTCCGGTAAGAAGGCGGGATGATGCCGCACTTGAACCGAATTGTTGAACAGCTTCCCGGCTCTTTTTGAGCAGATGAGGATGCCTTGAAAGCCCCAAATAGTCGTTGGAGCTGAAATTGATCCGTTCCCTGTTATTACATTCTACCCTTCCCGGGTGTATTGACGGATTGGTCTCGCGCAGCGTACGATAGCGGCCGATCGCCTTTCGGGCGGCCAGTTCACGTTCAAATCGGTTGCCGGGGTCGGGGTCAGTCACGTAAATGGTCGGTGAGTGGTTCCTGCGCTCCGTTATGCCAGGTAGAATCGGCTTCGAATGTGCGCCCCATCGCCTGAAACTGACGAACAAACCGGCGCTTGCTTACACTGGGTGCAAACTGGCCGTATTCGATCATAAACAGCCTCTGTGTATCGGGATCGTAGTAGGTAAAGTGCACAAAGGGCCCGCCCATAAAGTCGTTGGTCATGCGCCATGTACCCAGCGTTTCAAATCCGATGAGCCGATTTCCGGTGTCAAATTCCCGGATATTGACCGGCCGACGGTATTCGGTTGTTACATAGGAGCCCTCGCGCTCGCCTTGTACAATTTCGCGGTTTAGCGAATCACGTTTAGCATTAATCCACTCTCTGTCCACATGATCGATCGACGTGACGCCATCCTGCCACCATCCCCAGAACCAGCGGTTGTTTTCGGGCAGAAAACGGCGGAACAGCACCGCTTGGTCTCTTTCACGCACTTTGATGTAGTCGTGCTGTACGCGCACTTTCCATCCAAAATTTTCCCACAGTGAGTCAGACAGTACCACTTGCTCGCCGCGGCGAAACACCTCTTCCTTTCGGCGTTCAAACTCACGGTCGAGCAGATTGTTGACCAACGATTCTTCCGAATTATTGATTTTAGAGGCCAGGGCATCATCGTCAGCGGAGGTAAGAATCAATACCCATTGGTCGCGCACCCAATGGTTGGCCAGTGGAAAGGCAAAACTCTCTTCGTTGCGAACCCGCTGTTTTACATCGTCGTTGAGCAGCGCACGCACAAACATTCCAACGTTCGATTCCTCATCTATCGGTGCTGCAAAAATGATATTTTTAAACTCCTTGAGTTGTTCAAGCTCGTCGTTGTTGCGGAAATCACGAAATACCAGATGGTATTCATTTTCGAAGGTGGGTACGGTTTCGAGTTCCCGGCCGAAGGTTTCACGAATGGCCATTGCCGTTTCGCTGCTCCACTTGGTGGAATCCATCACCACAAAAACCTCGTCGATGGCTCCGATGGATCGAGGGCGGTAATCGCCGCTGCATGCTTGTAAAATGGTTGCGCCTATCAGAATGAAAAGCAGTGGTAAATGTCTCATAGTATCAGTTGCGTTGTTTGGCTTTAATATTCCCATGTTTTAGATGTTTCACAAATGCGAACAGCTTTTTTTGCCACTCCGGGTCAGGATAGGTTTCCCGAATTTGATCAACCAGTGCGCTTCCAACGATAAAGCCATCTACATCCGCACTAATGGCTAACGCATCTTCGTGATTTTTGATCCCGAAACCGACCAATTTAGGATTATTGGTCACATTTTCTTTCACACGCCCTATAAATCGCTGTACCGAACGAGCCACTTCCTCCCCGCTGCGGGCACCGGTGACCCCGGTTACCGATACGCAATAGACAAACCCACGGCTCTGTTCATCTACCTTCCGCATTCGTTGGTCCGTTGAGTTGGGCGCCACCAGATAGATCATCTCCAGCCCGTGCTGATCGGCGGCTTCGGAAATAATGGACGACTCCTCGAGAGGCGCATCGGGGATGATCAGGCCATCCACACCACTTTCTTCAGCATCACTGCAAAACCTCTCAATCCCATATCGAAATACCGGGTTGATGTATCCCATCAGGATGATCGGGATTTCTGATGATTTGCGAATCTCCCTCACCATATCAAAAATCTTCTTCATGGTAATGCCGTTTTCGATGGCTACGTTACTGGCATACTGAATGGTTGGCCCATCAGCCAGCGGATCGCTGAACGGCATGCCCAGCTCAATCATATCGGCCCCATTTTTTTCAAATCCGAGTATCAGGTCAACGGTTGCATCCAGGTCGGGGTAGCCCGCTGTAATAAACAGTGACATGATTTT
>JBLRWS010000087.1:0-8250 GCA_047921075.1 Balneolaceae bacterium
TTCTCTCTTTTAACAATGATTGGGGTCGATTCACTAACGATCTTGAGTTTGGAATACGGTTCCACGCTGATGAAGAAGACCGCTTTCAGCTTGAAGACGACTTCCGCATGGCAAACGGCACCATGGTACTGACCACAGCAGGTATTGCCGGCACACAAGCCAACCGTATCGGGAGCGCAAATGCCCTTTCATTTTACATCAAAGACAATCTCGATTTTGGGCAGCTTACGGTATCACCCGGCCTGCGAATGGAAAACATCTGGTTCGAAAACCGCAATTTCGGCCGCAATGATGTAAACCGTACCGGGCAGAATTTATCCAAATCCAATTTAAACATCACCGAGTGGATTCCCGGAGTAGGGGCTACGTTTGCCTTTAATGAAAACATCACATTGATCTCGGGCATTCATAAAGGCTTTTCTCCTCCCGGGCCCTCTTCTTCTGAGGGGACCGAATCGGAACGAAGTGTAAACTATGAGCTGGGCGGGCGGTTTGCCAACCCGGTAACGGCCATTGAACTGATTGGGTTCTTTAATAACTACAGCAACCTGCTGGGCAGCGACCTTGCTGCGGGCGGCGGCGGCGGAACCACCTCACAATTTAATGCCGGTGATGTGGATGTTTTTGGTTTGGAGTTTTCCCTGAACACCTCGCTTTCCGGGTTGTTCAATTTATCCAACACAAAACTACCGATTCAGGTCAGCTACACCTTTACTGAAGCAACCTTTCAGAGTTCGTTCGAAAGCGACTTCAGCCCTTGGGGATCTGTACAAAAGGGGGATAACATACCGTTTATTCCGGAGCATCAATTCAACGCTTCGGTGGGTGTGAATCACAAAAAAATCAGCATCAATGCCAGCGCCAATACCCAGTCCGCCATGCGTACCGTGGCCGGTTCAGGCTCTATTCCGGCAGATGTGCGAACCGATGCTCACTTTATCATGGATGCAGGGGCATCATATCAGTTTACGGAGAACATTCAGCTATTCTCCAACATACGCAACCTGTTCGACGAGGTGTACATCGTTTCGGACCGTCCGGCCGGGTTACGCCCGGGATTGCCACGCACACTCATTGGGGGATTGCGGTTCAACATGTAGGGATAAAGGCAATATTGAAACATTGGCACAGCAAAATGTTGAGCTGTAAACAGCCGACCCTTCTTTTTACGTTTGCCCTCTTTGCAACCCCCAGCCATAAACAGTACCTTCTATCGCGTAAAAAAAAGAAGGTAGTAGCATGACGATTTCAATTCTTGGATGTGGATGGCTTGGCCTGCCGCTTGGCCGGTCTCTCGCGCAGGAAGGATATACGGTAAAAGGGTCAACCACCTCCGAAAAGAAACTGCAGGATATTAAGAATGCAGGGATCGATCCGTTTCTTCTCTCTGTACCCGGCACACTTCAGGCGGATGATAACCGCTCATTTTTTGAGTCTGATATCTTGTTCCTGAACATCCCTCCTACCCGGGGCAATCCAGATGTAGAAACCGACTACCCGGATGTGATTCGACAGGTCACCGAGCGGGCCGTATCGTCCGGTGTTTCCTGGATCATTTTTGCCAGTTCTACATCGGTCTATCCCGACTCTCTCGATATCTGTGTGGAAGAGGCTGCCGAAAAGGGCCACGCATCGCGGCCGACCGGGGAGGCACTCATCACCTGTGAACAAGAGCTTATGAACCGAGACGATTGCAGTGCCACCATTCTTCGTTTTGGTGGTTTATACGGCCCTGGCCGACATCCGGTGCGCTATCTTGCCGGAAAAACCGATCTGCCCGACCCCGCCAAACCGGTCAATCTGATTCATTTGGATGACTGCATCAACATTGTGAAACAGGTGATTTATCAGCAGCGAAAAAACCGAATATACAACGCGGTATCGGATGGACACCCGCCGCGTAAAACGCTGTACAAAACCATCGCTGAAAGAAGCAATCTTACGCCTCCCACGTTTCTGAAAAAAAACGGCCGAGGTGGCAAAGTCGTCCCCAACCGGAAGCTGAAGGAAGAGATAGACTATACCTTTCACTATCCAAATCCACTGGATTACGAACCGGAAAACGACGCTGATTAAGACTCGGGAATCAGCAGAATATCTTTGGCAATATCCTGTTCCAGCTCGATCTTATTGTTCTCCACAGAGAGCTGAATGGGTTGTCCCGCAGCGGATGAGGCTACTTCGAGCCGGATACCGGGAATGATCCGGTTCTTTTCAAGAAAACGCAGCACCGTAGGCGTTTGATTCTTGACCCGGCGCACTATGTACGGCTGGTGCATTTCGGCTTCGGTGAGAGGAACCGTATCCATACGCGGCATTTTCCCATCTTTGGTGGGAATCGGATCCCCATGAGGGTCGAACCGGGGGTTGTTGAGAAGCTCCGAAATGGTATCCTCGAACTGCTCCGAAATATGATGTTCCAGTTTCTCAGCCTCTTCGTGTACTTCATCCCATGAGTAGCCCAGCATCTCGGCCAGGTAAAGTTCCAGCAGCCGGTGATGACGAATCATTTCAAGCGCAATCTTCTCTCCCGCCTCCGTAAGCATGGTGCCTTTGTATGATTGGTACTCTACCAGCCCCATCTCGGCAAGGCGTTTTATCATATTGGTGACCGAGGCGTTGGCCACCTCGAGTGCATCGGCAATGCGGCTGTTGGTTACACCTTTCGCCTGCCCTGACGACTGAAGTTTATAGATCGCCTTTAAATAATCTTCTACCGATTGGCTGCGGCTCATGAATGGGAATTATCGGCTGTCGGTAAAGTCGTTGAAGGATACCGAAAGGTAAGCGTCACTGCCAACAAAGCGCAACAATCGCGAAAATACATCGGAGGGTATGGCTCCGGGCTGCAGGCCCAGTACTTCACCGTCGGCATCCATGAACAGTGTAGTGGGCACGCTGGTGCTTTGCATGGCGCGGGAAAACTGGCGCTCGGTCATGGTTTGCCCGCGATACTCAATCTCGTTTTCCGATTCGATATTCACCTTCACCAGAACAAAGTGGCTGTTCAGTGCCTCAATCACAGCGGGATCGGTATATACCTCGGTATGCATGCGCCGGCAGTACGGACACCACTCGGCAAACACATCAATCAATACTTTTTTCTCTTCCGCTTGTGCTTTTGCAAGCGCCTCCTGCAGGGAGTATACTGTGAGTTCACTGCTTTGGGCAGCAGCCAAAGAGTGGCCGATAGCTAACAAGAAAATGGCAAGAATTGATAATCGGTAAATCATAACAAATAAACGGGTTTCTGCAGCGGTTATTTCTTTTTGATCACCAGCAGCGTCATATCGTCGTGTACATCGGCGCCATCTGAAAATATGTTCACATCATCCAGCACACTCTGTACAATTTCATCAGCCGATAACTTACAATTTTTTTGGATGATTTCATGGAGCCTCTTGTCTCCGTAAAATTGGCTTCGCGAATTCATGGCCTCCACAATGCCGTCGGTAAACAAAACAAGCACATCACCGGCGTGCAACTGCACCACCGACTCATCCATGTGATGTGTAAACTGTCCCGACTTGGCAATGCCGATGCCGATGCCTCTGGGCACCAGTTCCTGAACCAGGTCGGTTGCAGCGATGTAGTGAAGAAGCGGATTGTGTCCCGCTCTGGCAAATGTAAAGGTACTCTGTTCGGTATCTAATTTGCCAAAAATGAGCGAAATAAAGGTGCCGCTACTGGCATTGGCCCGAAACAGCGTGTTGATTTTATCCAAAATTTGAAGGCCTGATATGCCGTCGCTACAGAGTGCATGCAACACCCCTTTGGTAAAGGTCATATAAAATGCTGCCTGAATTCCCTTGCCGCTCACATCACCGATCGCAACTGCGTAGTGATTATCTTTATACGGAATAAAGTCGTAGTAATCGCCACCGGTTTCGTAGGCCGGAATACAGGCGGCTGCCAGTTCGTAGCCATCCACGTCGGGTGTGCGGTCGGGCAGGAAAGATTGCTGAACCTGTTTGGCAATCTGAATCTCCGATTTTACCCGTTCATCGGCAGCCAGCTCTTTGATGTAATCGGGCACAAATTCGGGCAGCTCACGTACCGATGCCCCCCGAAAAATAGAGAAACCGGCATACACGAGAAGCGCGACGGTCACGGCCATTAAAGCCCAGAAAATGGGTGCATCCGGAGAACCACTCACCACCCAGCCACCGATTGTTCGAAAGAGCATGGTACTTATGAACAGCGAAATCACCAGTGTCAGAAAATCGTACTTGGCATACACCCATCCCAAAAAGAGACCGGCCCCAAAGCTGAGCGCCAACTGATAGGCCATCGGCTCAACAGCATTCGTAAACGGGCTGACAATCAGAAAAAAGAACCCGCTCACAACCGCTACAAATACCGGCTTTTTTGAGATGGAACTTAGCTTTCCAATCAGAATCAGATAGGTCAAAATACTGATCATCACTACCAGGGCTCCCTCTGACAGAAGCAACGAAACATAGGGGAACAGCACCGATTGGGCGTTGAATGTAGAGCTAAACGAAAGATAACTGTCGGGAAACAGAACCAGGGCGAGCGCATACAACCCCATCAACAGAAAGCCCAGAATCACGCCCCGAAATACGGCAAGCCCGATGGGACGATTATAAAAATGAGCGACCCGCAACAAGTCCATTGTGCGAAGCTTTTGGCTCCATTGATCGCGGGTGATGGAATCGCCCACAGCCACCGCCACGAAAAAGAATAGCGACGAAACGGCAACGATAAACCCGATCCCAATCAGTTCAAACCAAAATTGAGGCCCAAAAAAGGTGCCGAGCCCGTTCATTAAATCGTATAGTTGTGTCAGGATGAAATACCCCGGCACAATAAACCCGGCCAAAACCGCCGAAAGTACCGATAGCTTGATATCTACAAGCCGTAGCCGAAGCCGGATAATCAGAAGAATAATCACCCATAATGCAAATCCGGTGAGGATGAACCCGACAACACTGCCAAATATGGTAAAATCCGCCCCACCATCTGCATCAGAAAAACCGTAACTCAGTTCGAGCAGACTGCCGGTAGGCAGAACCGATACGCGCAGTTCCAGGTCGGGGGAGCCATGTTGGCCCGATAGGTTGTAAAAAAGATCTGCCGCGGTAATGGAGTGTACCATACGCGTTTCGGCCCGATCGAATTCCAGCATGGCCACCGGCCATCCCGTTGAGGAGAGATGTGCGTTGGCCAACATCCGGGCGTCGGGCTGGGTAAGGCGGTTCAACTCGCCGGGAATGAGCATCCGTTCCGTAGCCGGATCGAGCCCAGCACTATTCAGGTCGAACTCGAACTGTTTGAACAGCAGCGTGTCGGAAGAGAGGTTGGCAACATGCTCTTCCAAGTTTGGATAAATTTGCTGCATCAGCGGTGTGTCGATAATGCGCGATGGCAACACATTATTTGGATTCTGTAAAGCGAGCATCTCCCCTCGCTCATTCAGACGAACGGTGATGGATGATTCGGAGAGGTCGCCGGTGTACAGTGTTTCAGCAAGGTTCCACGTCTGCGCGCGAAACGCTGTGCTCCAATAAAAAGCAGGAACCATCGTGCGCCACTCGTCCGATTGTTCGTAGGCATCGAGCAATTGAGCCGCCTGCAAACTGTCGAGCAGCGGCTGCCACGATTGTAATTTCGGGCGGGCCACCTCAACAGGCACATATCCCAACCGGGTAGCCGACGCCTCTGCACGCTCCTGTGCCGTCTCATATCCCAGCGAAACATCTGCCACTCGCAAGGGATGTTGCTCTCCCATAAAATTAAAAAACAGCAACGCCCCCATCACACCCAATAAACAGAGTATCAAATCCTCTTTTGCCGTGTCGTAATAGAACATGTAGTTTGGCTTATCGACTGACCGATGGAGTTAGCAGTTGATTGTGCTGTTAGCCTGCTCTTTCGAAAAAACGAAATATAATGTTTCATTGGAAACAATAAGCTTTAATTTCTGATATGTGCCTGATTGTTTTCGCATTTCATGCCCACCCCGACTATCCGTTGCTCTACGCCGGAAACCGGGATGAGTTTTACGAGCGTCCTACCCGGCCGATGCACCGCTGGGATACCTCCCCTGCAATCTGGGCCGGACGTGATGAAAAAGCCGGGGGTACCTGGTTTGGGGTAAATGAACAGGGTACCGTTGCGGCTCTGACCAACATTCGGGATAAGCACTCCATCAAACCGAATGCGCCGTCTCGCGGAGAAATTGTACCGGCACTGCTTACGGATAAGAGCCCCCTTGCAGACCGGCTTGCCCTTCTCGATAAGAAAGCCCCTGAGTACAACGGATTTAATATTTTACTTGGCAACCGGCACGAGCTCTATCACTACAACAGCCAAAGCCGCCGGATGGCACCGGTGAAGCCCGGCGTGCATGCCATTAGCAATGCCAGCCTGAATACCGCCTGGCCCAAAGTAGAGCAAGCAGAGAAAAAGATGCGGGAGCTGCTGAAAAACGGTATCGCAACAGACTCTTCCGCCCTGTTTGGCTTGATGAACGATCGAACAACCTATCCGTTAGACAAGCTGCCCGAAACCGGGCTGGATGATGAGATGGAGATTGCCGTATCGGCAGCGTTTATTGAGGCCGGCGATTACGGCACGCGCAGCACAACGGTTATGAAAATAGGTTCGAATAACAGAATTGAACTTCTGGAGCGCTCTTTTGATACCGAAAACACCCGCCGTTACGAGGAGAAACCGTTTCTCCTGGAACCTTCCGCCTCCGGCCGATTACAGTGAGCGCAGCAGTTCCCTTGCACGATTCCGAAGCGCGGTATCACTTCGTTGATTGGCCGCCACCCTCAGCTTTTCGCGCGCCAGATCCGGTTGATGCATCTGCATGGCAGTGCGCCCGTAATGAAAGCTGCTTACATTATAAGTCTGCCTTGTTTCATCGTTTGGAAGTTGAAGGCTCGCTTGCTGCGACATCCTGAACGCCTCCAGCGCCTCGGGCCATCGCCCTTGCCGGTGCAAGGCAATACCATGAAACAGATACAGCTCCTCTTGCAGAGTAACGGCGTGTGCCAGCTGTTCCCGTTCCCAGCGTTCCAGGATTTTCGGCACCACCCGATCGATTTCCTGAACCCGGCCGGCCATGGTCAGTGCCCGCACATAAAGCCGCTGGTAGTAGGCGTTATCCGGAAAACGGTTTGCCAGTTCCTGAAGATACCGAAGCCCGGCAGGGCTGTCGTTTTCATAGTTGATGTGAATAATGCCCAAAAAGTAGGTGGCCTCAGCGCCGGAAAAAATAGCGTTTTGCTTGGCGGTTTCGAGACGTTGCAGCCCATCCTGCCGGTCTCCGTGGGGCATCAGCCATCGGAATGGGCGCAGAACCGGGTAGGCGTCGGGCAGATAATCGGCATAATAGAGGCTCATCCCCTCCGTGAAGTGGTTGTCGGGAAAACCCGGGCGGGATGCAGAGAGCGTCTGATACAGATCGTAGGCGCGTTTCCCAAGGCGAACCGCCGTTACCCACTCCTCCCGGTTTGCGTGATGGCGGGCCATATAGCCATTGGCAATGGCGCGAATCAACAACCCATCGGGATGACCCGGCTCTTGCTGTAAAAGCCGCCCCGCCTGATAATCTGCTCTGGCTAATGTTTCCAAAAGCGCATCGTCGTGTGACCGGTCTTCCAGATCGTTCAGTACCACCCACCAGATCTCCATGGCATCCCAAACCATCCAGATGGGATGGGCGGGAAAGTCGCGATGCCACTCCCGCATGATCTCCCGTGCCGTCTCGGGCTGCGCATTGTAGAGTGTGGAAATGGCGCGTTGTGCATCCGACTGAAAACGATCATCATCCAGCAACACCGGCGTTTGTGCCGGGGCCGTAACGGCTGTCGTAAAAATCAGAATTGCGATACAAAGAGTGCGAGTAATCATGCGCCGGACGGCTTGTTTTGCAAAAAACGGACGGCTATTCGAAATCGTGCCTGCCTGAAAAGCCGCTGCCTGATAAGGTACCTAAATATTTGCATCCGGTTTCTGAATCTGATCGGGAAAAACTATATTCGTTTTGCACACAGGAAAAGGGGGCTATTTATTTTCTGTCCTTGAGAGGTGTGCGTCAAAATTCTGCAACCGTTTATAAAGAAAAAAAAGTATGATTTCAAAAAAGCTAATCAGAAATTTTTTTCTCGAACAATTCAATGACACAAGTGCATTTTTTCTGTATAAAGAGTATCAGCTTCTGGATGAAAATCGGTTCAGCGAATTTATTGAGGGGCAGGTGCAAAAATCAAAAAAACG
>JBLRWS010000088.1:0-8147 GCA_047921075.1 Balneolaceae bacterium
GTCAGCGATACCGAAGGGTCGGTATGACATGAAGGCGCCACTTGCGCTACGTTTAATTCTTCAACGTTCTTCCCAAGAACAAGGAGATCCCGGATCTGCGTTGTCGCGTGCGCTCTGCCTTGTCCGGGAGGACGCTATGGGTGGTTCCACGCCGTGCTGCTATTTTTTTCCTAACAGCCAGGTGAAGAACGCACCGGCCAGAATGCCGGCCGCGAAGGCTGTGCCGACGCCGGCTTCGGGGTTTTCGCGCACGTAGCGGCGGGCGTTGCGGTATTCGTGGTTCAGCTCTTTTACGATGCGGTCGCGCTCTTTGCCCATGCGCGAAATCACCTCATCGTACATGTCTTCTACCTTCTCTTTTTCCTGTTCTATTGCTTGTTTGATCTCTTTCTCGTCCATGGCACTCTCCGCGGTGTGGTTTGTTGGCTCTTCGTTTTGTGTCTGCAACCGATATCGTTTTCTTCAGCTGCGGTCTCTATCCTTAACTAAACCGCCGGGCAAATGATCCCGTTATCGGTGTTCGGGCTGCACAGTCGGCAGATCCTGATCACGGTATTGCAGTTCGTATAATTTACGATAAATTCCATCCTTTCGCCGCAATAACTGCCGGTGTGAACCCGATTCCCGAATCTCTCCCTTGTGCATCACCAGAATGCGGTCGGCGCCGCGGATGGTCGACAGCCGGTGGGCAATCACAATCGAGGTGCGCCCCTCCATCATCCGATCGCAAGCGCGCGATACAAGCTCTTCGGTTTCGGTATCTACACTGGATGTGGCCTCGTCGAGGATCAAAATATCGGGATCATACACCATCGCCCGTACAAAGCAGATGAGCTGGCGCTGCCCCATCGAGAGTGAGGCGCCCCGTTCGCGCAGCAGATAGTCGTATCCGCCGGGCAGCTTGGAGATAAAGGCGTGCGCTTCCACCTCTTTTGAGGCAGCAATCACCTGTTCGCGGGTAATGTTTTCATTGCCCAGCGTGATGTTATCGAGCACACTGCCCGAAAAGAGCGCATTGTCTTGCAGCACCAGGCCAAACCGTTTGCGCAACTCACGGATCGGCATCTTGCGGATGTCGACGCCGTCGAGGCAGATCGCCCCCTCGTTGATATCGTAAAACCGCATCAACAGATTGATGATGGTGGTTTTGCCTGCACCGGTGGCGCCTACAATGGCAAGCAGCTCGCCCGGTTCGGCGGTAAAGGAGACATTCCGCAGCACCGTCTCTTCGTCTTTGTTGTAGCGGAAGGTGACGTTCTCGAAGGAGATGCGTCCCTCCTCTTTTTCGGGCCGTTCGGGCTGTTCGGCTTCCACCACCTGGTCTTCGGTGTCGAGCACATCAAAAATGCGCTCCGACGAGGCGAGGGCCGATTGCAGGGTGTTGTACTTCTCGGAGAGTCCCCGAATGGGGGCAAAAAATTGGCGCACGTACTGGATAAAGGCGAGCAGCACGCCAAAGGTGATGCCGTCCATCAGCGCACGCGCGCCGCCGTACCAGACCACCAGCGCCATCGCCAGGCTGGCCAGTACCTCTACCACCGGCCAGAAAATGGAGAAGTAAAAAATGGTATCGATATGGGCTTTGCGGTGGTCGGCGTTGATCGCCTCAAACTGCTCCTGCTCTCTCTTTTCGCGGGTAAAGAGCTGCACCACGGCCATCCCGTTGATGTGTTCCTGCACAAAGGAGTTCATCCGGGCGATCTGATCGCGCACCTCCAGAAAGGCGACACGTACCTTGTTCTTGAACCAGAAGGTGGAGTAGAAAAGAATGGGCAGCACCAGGATGGAGATGATGGTCAGCTCCCAGCTCATCATCAGCATAAAACCGAGGATGAAGACTATGCGGAACAGGTCGCCGATCATGTTCACCACGCCGTCGCTCAGCAGCGAACTCAGCGCTTCGATATCGCTGGTGGTGCGGGTAATGAGCCGGCCGATCGGGTTTTTATCAAAAAACTGGACGTGCAGCGACTGAATTTTTTCGTAGACCCGGTTGCGCAGGCTAAAGAGTGCGCCCTGGCCAAACCAGCGGGTCAGATAGGTGTTGAGCACCAGGATGATGAACTCGCCGATGAGCGCGATCACCAGAAGCAGTACAATCCAGAGCAGGCCCTGAATGTCGCCGATGGCGATGTAATCATCCACAGCCACCTGCGTCAGTTTCGGGCGAACCGTTCCCAGGAAGGCGGCGGCAAGGGTAAGCACAATGGCGAGCAGAGCCCACCACTTGTACGGTTTAAAAAAGAAATAAAGCCGCCGAATCAGTTCTGAATCGACGGCTTTGGAGGTTTTTTTGGAATTCAAATGGAACGTCGGTTAAAATCGGTCAAAATCGTCGAACGGTGTTCTTGGAGTAATCGGTTTTGGCTTGCGTTCCGTTCCACTGTCGCGATCGCGGTCGTAATCGCGGTTCCGGCTGCTGCCGCGGTCGTCGCTTCGCTGCGGGCGTCTGGGGCGTCCGCTGCTTCGGCTGCTGCTGCTGCTACTGCCTCGGCTGCTTCCCCCCGACCGACGATCATCACCCTGATGTCGCCGTTTCCGGAATTTCTTCTTCTTATCGCCGCGGTCGCTGCTATAGCTGCCTTTTTTCGACTTTCCATGCCGTTTTTTGTCGATCTCTTTGATGTAGACCTTTGCCTCCACGATGCCTTTTTCGCTGGAGGGATCGGTAAAGATCGGGCGGAGCTCGGTGGCCAGCCAGGCGGGGAAGAATTTTTCGCGCGCCTCACGCAGCAGTACAAACGGATTGGTATACCGTGCCGAGAAGTGGCCGATGACCAGCAGTTTGGTTTGCGATTCGGTGGCTACCCGTGCGGCGTCGGCCGAGGTTGAGTGGCCCGTTTCGGCCGCCTTGTCGGCCAGCGAATTGCTGAACGTCGCTTCGTGGTACAGAATATTGGTGTTCATCGCCAGCTTTACCGAGTTGGGGCAGTACTTGGTGTCGGTAATGTAGGCGAAGCTGTCGCCGGGGCGCGGATGGCCCACCACGTCGTACGACTTGACAACACTGCCGTCGTCGAGCGTTACATCCTCACCCGCTTTCAGTGTTTTAAACTGCTCGTCTTCGGTAATGCCAAGCTTTTCAGCTTTTTCGGCGTCTACCTTACCGGGCTTGTCTTTTTCCTGAAAGCGGTAGCCTACACAGAAGGTGGTGTGGTTCAGCGGACGAGCCTCTACATAGTACTCATCGGCATCCACCACGCGTTCGCCTTCGGTATCTTCCGGAATTTCGTGGTAGGTGATGTCGAAACCGAGATTGAGGTTGGCAAATTGAATATTCCACTCCACAAACTCTTTGATCCCTTTCGGGCCTACAATGTTGAGGGTCCGGTCGCGCCGCTGCAACTGCAGGGTGGCAATCAAACCGAGAAGCCCGGCGTAGTGGTCCACATCAAAATGTGAAATGAAGATATTCTCGATTTTGGAGCGTTTAAGCCCGGCTTGCAGCATCCGCATCTGGGTGTTTTCGCCGCAGTCGAAGAGGTGAACATCCCCTTCGCGCCACAGGGCTACCGCCGGCAGATGGCGTGTTGCTGTTGGTGTAGCCGACGCTACGCCTAATGGAACAATAATCATGGTGATCTCCTGTTGGTTTTTATCAAGGGCTGCAGCGGTTCAGGCGTGCATAGCCCGCTTAGGTTGAGTTTATAATTGAGCGAGTTCCTGTTCTATAAGCTGTTTTTTATACATTCGCGCATATTGTCCGTTTTGTTTGACCAACTGGTCGTGAGAACCTGATTCAACAATAGAACCGTTGTGAAGGTAAAAAATTATATCGGCATTTTTAACCGATTGTATCCGGTGTGAAATCATGAGCACTGTTTTTCCGGAGCGTCCGTTTCGCAGATTTTGAAGAATTTGGTCTTCGGTATTGGCATCCACCGCACTCAAAGAATCGTCGAATATCAGTATCGACGGGTCTTTTATGAATGCACGAGCAATGGCGGTTCGTTGTTTTTGACCGCCCGACAGTGTGATACCCCGTTCACCTACAAGTGTCTTAAATTTTTTCTCAAATTCCAAAATGTTACGTAACACGTGCGCATCTTCGGCGGCGCGGGTAATCTCCTTCTCGCCGGCGTTGTCGCTGCCGAATGAAATATTGTTGGCGATGGTGGTCGAAAAGAGAAAGGTCTCCTGCGGTACAAACCCCACGGCGGTGCGCAACTGCTTCAGCGGCCACTCTTTCAGCGGGCGTCCGTCCAGCAATATCTCCCCTTCGGTGGGATCAAACAGACGGGGTATCAGATTTACCAGGGTCGTTTTGCCCGATCCGGTTCGGCCCACAAACGCGGCAAATTGGCCCGGTTTAATTTGAAGGTCTACATTGCGGATGGCCCACTCATCGGTACCGGGATAGCGGAAGCCGACCGACCGGAACTCAATGTCTCCTTTTGGATCTTCCATGTCGGTGTCGATTTCCTCGCGGTCTTCGATCTGTACCGGTTCATCGAGCAGCTTGCAGACCCGCTCCCACGACGCGAGCGATTTTTGAAAGGTGTTTACCGTGTAGCCGAGCGAGGCGACCGGCCAGGTGAGATACGCCACGTAGATCACAAATTCCGCAATATTTCCGATGGTGATGGCGCCGTCGATCACCATGCGTCCCCCCTGCCAGATCACAATCACAACCGATACACCGATCAGAAGATTGAGCGTGGGGTGAAAGAGAGATTCCACCAGATCCAGCTTCAGCTTTTTGTTGCGGTAATCGTCGCTTCGCTGTTCAAACCGCTGCTGTTCGTACGCCTCGCGATTGTACGCCTTGATGAGGCGAATGCTGCTAAAGGCCTCCTGCGCCCGCCCGGCGATATCGGAATATTTTTCCTGAATAATCATCTGGTAGCGGTTGATGAAGCCGCTGACCCAATAGGCAAAGGCCGAGAGAAACGGAAGCGGCAGCAGCGCCCAGAAAGTGAGCTGCGGATTCACAATCACCATCATGGTGATGATAAACCCGGCCCGCGTAAAGGTGTTGATGGTGTACATCACCACCGGGCCAAAATATTCGCGCACCCGGTTGATATCCTCCGTGGCGCGTACATAAATGTCGCCCGTGGCGTTTGTTTCGTAGTAGCGCTGCGGCAGCTGAAGCAGTTTTCCCATTACCCGGTTGCGGATGTCGAACTCGATTTTTCGGGAACCGACAATCAGGGTCTGCCGTGTGGCGAAGAGCAGGATGCCGTAGAGCGCCACTGTACCGATCAGCAGGGTCGAGTTCCAGGCCAGAATCACCCCCGCCTCGCTCGAAAAGAGGATCTCCATCAGGCCGGTTCCGGCCAGCGAATAGGTATCTCCGAGCGCCTCCACCTCATCCATGGTGCGGCGAATGAGTACGGGAATCCAGATCAAAAAGAAATTGGACGCAGAGAGAAAGAGCGCGCCAAGGAGGAAGGCTCCTTTGTACTTTTTGATGTATTCGTTAAGTCGGCGTAGAGCGTTCACAAAGTCGTTTCGAACGCCGTTTCGGGCGCTGGGTTTTTATTAGCAGACAACGGTCATGCTGTAACCAAAGGAGCAAATTTTTCATTCCAGGCAGCGGCCAGCTTCAGCCCGGAGTTGTAAGCCGCATCCACCGTATTGCCTTGGTAATAGTCGCCGATCAGGGCGAGCGGTGCTTCATCGAACTCCAGCTCAAAGAACGGTTTGTCGAGCACTTTCTCGGCCCGGCTGAAACGCCAGCGGTGCAGATCGCTCCATTCCGGCTTTGCCGCCCAATCGCCAATTACCTGTTGCAGGCGCGACATCATCGCTTTTTTCACCTCATCGTGCGGTGTGTTGTAGTGGGCGCGGGTGAACGCGGCGGATGCGTGCACCACCAGGCTGCACTCCTGCGCCCGATCTCCGCTCTTTTTCGACCCTTCGTTCGCAATAAAGTCGAGATCGCTGTTCACACAGGCAATTCCTTCCCAGTCGGGCTGTTCGCGGTTGCCGTACCCGGCCATCAGAGAGAAGCACGGTGTGTAGTTCACCTCGTCAATCTCACGGATAATTTTGAGGGTGTTAATTTCATCGACGGTGGTATTCAAAATACCGTACGCCTGCGGTGCGGGAAGCGCCAGAATCACGGCATCGGCTTCAAAAGTACTGCTGTTGGAGAGGTTGATCATCCACGCCCGTTTCGCCCGGCGGTTGCTGCCGATATGGGTGAGTCCGCCGGCCAGCGTGTTGGTGCGCACATCTACCCATCGGCTCAGGTATTTGCCGATGCTGTTCATGCCGTCTACGGCGGTGAACATTGCCTTGCCGAAGGTGTTGGGATTGTGGCGGAGTACCCGGTTGCCGTCGAACAGGCGGATATCATCGCCCCAGCGCTGCACCAGCCCCTTGCCGAGCAGGTCGGCTACAAAGGCCTGAAATTCGGGCGATTCAGCGGCAAAAAAGGAGAGGCCGTGATCGAGCTTTGTGGCCAGCCCATCGCCCGCGTATCGCGTGGCCATGCGTCCGCCAAAGCCGCTGCTTTTTTCCAAAATCGTAACGTCGTGTCCCTGTTCCGAAAGATGCCGGCCGGCGGTCAGTCCCGCAATTCCGGCCCCGATAATACCAATAACCATACGTCTGTATCCAAATCGTGATTTCAACTTGTAGAGTGGCCCGAACGCTCCGGGCTATGCGAGCCGAAAGGTACTAAATAAAGAGGTTACCTTCCCGTATGCCGCCCATTTTTTTGATGCAGCTACGCCTCAAAAATATCCACGACGGGGGTGGCGGCTTTTTTATCGAGCAGTGCGGGCCAGTACGCCACAACCCCACTCGCTTTGGGCCGGCCGCCGGCAAACCCGGTCACGCCGCTCGGGCCGGTCAGAATCAGCGGTGCGATCTCTTTTCCAAAGCGGTTGATCTGATCGCGGTTGTAGCCGTGTACCGACACGCGCATCTGCACCTCGTTCAGTTCGCTCAGGTCGCCCTGCAGCGCTGCGGGATCTTCGTTGCACGCGTTCAGCCCCACCAGCTCCACATTAAAATCGGTAAACTCCAGGCCGAGATTTTCCGCACGCTTTTTCAGGATGTCGCCCGCTTTAAGCGCCTTTTTCGCGGCGTCGGGCCAGCAGTAGACCAGGGTAGACGAGAGTTTGAACCCGTCGTTGTAACTGGCCGAAATCTTGTAGGTGGGCGTATCTTCCCGCCCCCGGATGCCGGTTACCTTCACGCGGTCTTTTCCATCCTGCTGCAGCTGTACGGTGGTAAAATCGGCAATACAATCGGGGGTGATATAGCTTGTCGGGTCGCCGATTTCGTAGAGAAGCTGCTCTTTTACCGTCATTTCGGAAACGAGCCCGCCTGTGCCCTCGTGCTTGGTTACATAAAAGGTACCGTCGGCATGCGCTTCAATAATCGGGAAGCCCGGTTCGGTAAAATCGTCGACCGACTCCCAGTCGGTAAAGTTGCCGCCGGTTACCTGTCCGCCGCATTCGATGATATGGCCCGCAATGGTGCCGATCGCCATCTTATCAACATCGTCGAACGACCAGCCAAATTCGTGCGCCATGGGGGCCAGGGTGAGCCCGGTATCGGTCACGCGCCCGGTGATGACCACATCGGCACCCGCCTGTAACGCCTTCACGATCGGCTGACACCCAAAATAGACATTGGCGCTGAGCAGGTCGTCTTTCACTGTGGCGATCGGTTTGCCGGTTTCCATATTCTTCAGTTCATGGCCGGCATCGATCAGCTCGTCGAGCTGCGGCAGGATGTCATCGCCATCCACCACCGCAATTTTGAGGCCGTGGTACCCTTTTTCGCGGGCGATGGAGAGCAGCACATCTTTGCACGCCCGGGGGTTGACACCGCCGGCGTTGGAGATCACTTTTACGCCCGATTGGGTAATCTCTTCGAGGATCTCCTCCACCACGCCCACAAAATCGCGTGCGTAGCCGTACTCGGGATTGTGCATGCGCTGTTTTTGCATGATGGACATGGTGACCTCGGCCAGGTAGTCCATCACCAGATAGTCGATCTGTCCGTTGCGGACCTGCTGAATGGGGGCATTGGGAAGATCGCCCCAGAACCCCTGTCCCGATGCGATGCGTATAGATTGTTTCACGGTAGCTCCAATTTGGTTGAATTCTTTTTTCGGTTCGAATATCGCAATTTTATCCCTCAGGGTGAAATGTGATTGTTTCCTCGCTGCGGGTAGCGCGGGTCGC